>JAOAPR010000156.1 GCA_025463005.1 Bryobacterales bacterium
TGGCCGACGAAGAGCTTATCAACCGCGAGTTGGAGATGGCTGCCGACGTGCAGCAGCATCTCTTTCCGAGCGGCGGCATGGAGGATTCAGCTCTCGAGCTGTCAGGGGTCTGTATCCAGGCACGCGGGGTCGGGGGTGATTATTACGACTACTTCACGCACGGTAACGGTCGAATCGATATGGCTATCGCCGACGTAGCCGGCAAAGGAATCGCCGCGGCACTGCGGATGTCAACTGTTCAGGCATTACTGCGTAGCCAGATGCTCAATGAAGACAGCCGTTTAACCGATGTAGTCTCCGCGATGAACTGCTTGCTGAGACGGTCAGCGAGCGCGAGCAGCTATGTTACGTTCTTCCTGGCACAGTTTAACGAAGAGACCCGCGTCTTAACCTATGTCAATGCCGGCCATAATCCGCCAATTCTGATGCATATAGGGGCGGCTTCGAGGGAGAACGAAGCTTTCTCCGGTATAAAAGTCTCCGATGGGACCGCCGTCCGGATGGAAGGCTCCAAGGTCGCCATCGAATCCGGGGTCGCTGTCGAAGTAGCGGCAATGGATAATGATCTCCCAATAACCCTGTTGACCACCGGCGGTCCTATCATTGGCTCAATTCTTGATGGCCCGTACGAGCAGGAGACGATCCAACTGGAAAGCGGTGATGTGCTCGTGGCTTATACCGACGGCGTGACCGAATCTCTTAACGCGGAAGGAATTGAATTTGGTGAAGAGCGATTACGATCACTTATCGCCAGGTCGTCGCACCTGACCGCGCGTCAAATAGTCGAAAAAATCATAGCTACGGTAAGGCATTGGCAAGGCGACGCGCCGCAATATGATGACATCACGTTGATAGTGGCGAAGATTAAGTAGCGATGCTTACCTCCGGTTCACGATGCTCGCCTCCACTGTAGCTAATGACGCTCCTTGAGTGATGCGACGAGGTCGATCACTTCGCGCTGCGCCACTGCGGGCAGCAGGTCAAAGCCGTCCAGGAAGAATTGTCGCTTCAACGTCAACCTCCGGGCATTGAGTATTTCCTCGGCCTGCCACGATCCATCGCGTTTCGTCACAACGGACATTATCATCAAGCGTTTGTTGTAAATGGCACAATCGCCGATGTCATCCATGACCTCAGGCTAGGCAGCAGCAGGACGACGCTAACTATCCTTTTAGTTTATGCAAAAGGCAGCTCCCACGGCATATCCCGACTTTGCTGGAATAAACCCTTTTTCGCGGTATTGAGTCAGGCCGAGGACCACCAAACCGCTCGCAGGCAGCTGTAATTTCAGCTTTCCAAAGTGGGGGTCTTAAAGCGATGCTTGTCGATCTTCAGTGCTTTGATTTTGGACTCTAATGTCGAGGCCGGAACACCGAGCTTGATCGCCGCGCCCCACCGACCGGATACACGGCCTTTCGTTTCGGATAGTGCCGCCTCGATCGTCTCTTTCTCCTGAGCCGCGCTGATTTTAACGAGCGGCCGGCTTGGTGTTTCGGTTTGAACAGTTTCGCGCAAGAGCCAACTCTCATCGACCGAGAAGCTGTCGCCTTCGCAAACTATCACCGCCCGTTCCACCACATTCTGCAGCTCGCGAATGTTACCGGGCCAGGCATACGCCTGCAGCAGTTCCAGGCTCCTCTTGTCAATCTGCCGGATCTCTTTACCTGCTCTGGTTGCAAAGCGATCGATAAAGTATTCAACCAAAAGGGGAATATCTTCCCGTCGCGCGCGTAATGGCGGCACCTCAATGGGAAAGACATTCAACCGGTAGTAGAAGTCGCGCCGAAACTCACCGCCAGCCATCGCAACTTCCAGGTCACGGTTCGTCGCGGTAATGACCCGTACGTCGACGCCGATCGATCGCGTACCTCCAACACGCTCGAATTCACGCTCCTGGAGAACGCGTAACAGAGCAAGCTGGGTGTCGAGTGGAAGATCTCCGATCTCGTCAAGGAAGATGGTACCGCCGTCGGCGAGCTCGAAACGACCGATACGTCTTTGGTGCGCGCCGGTAAACGCTCCTTTCTCATGCCCAAATAATTCCGACGCAATCAGCGAAGGCGGAATGGCGGCACAATTCACACTTATGAATGCACGGGCTGACCGATGTGAGCGTTTGTGAATGGCACGGGCGACGAGTTCCTTTCCCGTACCGGTCTCACCGGTGATGAGAACTGTGGAGTCTGTCGGCGCGACCTTTGCCACACGAGTGAGTACAGATTCCAAAGCAGGCGAGGCGCCGACGATCTCCTCGAACATCGAGGCCTTGGCGATCTCTTCGCGAAGGGCGACGTTCTCGTTCTGGAGCCTCTCTTCAGCCTGCTTGCGATCCTCGATATCGGTCCCGGTTCCGTACCATCGGATGACCTGCCCCTGTTCATCATGGAGAGGCTCATAACGAATCAAATTCCACCGATACTGGCCGTCGTGCCGGCGCAGCCGAGCTTCCACCTCGCCGGAAGCGCCTTGCGAGAGTGCGCGCCGCAGTGTCTCCCGCACTGCGCCGAGATCCTCCGGGTGATAGACCCTGGCGCGAGCGTCCGCCGATTTAACAAGCTCATCAAGTGTCAGGCCGAGATACTCAAGCCCAGCGCGGTTGACATGGAGCATCCGACCCTCCGTGTCGAGAGTGTCGATCAGGTGAGGAACGATGTCGACGAGCTGTCTGAGCTCCCGTTCGTCCTGCCGCACCCGTTCTTCTGCCTGCCGCTGATCGTCGATGTCATGGCCGGCCGAGAACCATCGGACGATCGCGCCGTGCTCGTCGCGCAGTGGCAGCGCGCGATACAAGAACCAGCGATACTGTCCGTCAGCCCTCCGCGTACGGGCTTCATCCTCGAACGGTTCGCCCGTCGACATGGCCGTGCTCCAGGAGTTCACGATGCGCGGGCGATCGTCGGGATGAATAGCCGCCGCCCACTTGTCGCCGAGCGCTTCGTGCAGGGTCAACCCGGTGTACTGCTGCCAACGTTCGTTTAGGAAGTCTGTAGATCCGTCAGGTAGCGCACTTCCGACCATCGCCGGAATCGTATCGACGGCAAGGCGAAGGTGATCTTCTGATTCTTGCAGATCGGCGTACAATCGCGCGTTCTCCAGTGAGATCGCCGCCTGCGACGCCAATAGTTCCAACACCTCGAGCCGGGCGGGCGTAAACACGCGCGGAGTCAAGTTGTTCTCGAGATAGAGTGCGCCGACCAGCTTCGTCTGTTTGACGATGGGCAGGCATAGGACGGATCTGGGGCGGTTCTGCCGCACGTACTCGTCTTCCGAGTACAAGTTCCCGACCAAAGCATCATCAAGGACCACGCGCTCCTGGGTCCGGATCACGTAATGAAGCGCGGATTGGGGGAGAGCAGATGGAGTGATGGCTGCCTGTCGAACAGAAACTTTGGCCCTGCCGTGACCGGTGGTGGCCTCCGCCTCGATCTGCGGCTTGTCGTCACGGAGAAGGATGAGCAAACCCCGTTCGGCCCCTGCATGCTCCACCGCGATTCGCATCAGCCGCTCGATCAGCATGGGAAGAACAATCTCGCTCGAGAGTGCCTGTGAGGCTTTGACAACAGTCTCGACGTCCAACTGCCGGACCGGGGTGCCGATTGTGGAAGTAGTAGAAGCAGGAAGGCGTTCGTCGTGCAAGCGCGGGTAGCGTTCTTCGAGTTGCTTCACCTTGCCGAGCGCGCCCCAGCGGTCGTAGCAGTTCCGCGCGTTGCGGAGATAGGCATAGGCAATCGTCTCGAAGCCGTGCGTGGCGTAGAACCGCGCGGCCACCTCATGGGCCAGCGCTTCGTTCTGAACGAAGCCGTGCTCGCGAGCGGATTGAATGGCCTGTTCGTACAAGTTCATTGCGTCGAGAGCGCGGCCCTCGATGCGGGCGACCTCGGCCAACACCAGCGCGTGCTTGTCGGCGAAAGTCGGTGGATAGATTTCGGCCCACCCGCGCAGTTGTTCCTGGTGCGCCTTCAGGAGTTCGCGCCACGCTTTCTGCTCGTCGGCCGAAGCGTGCTGATAGCATGCCGCCACCGTCAGCGCGACATAATAAAAGTAGTCGAGCAGCTGGATCTGGCCGGCTGCGGCCGAAAGAAGCGGCTTCGCCTTGTCGGCTGCCGCGAGCGCCTCGCCGTAGTCGCCTGACAGGAACCGCGCCTTCAGTTTGAAGATCCAGTACCAGCAGATCATCAAGGGCCTCCGCTCCGCTGTCAGTTGTGCCTCGAAGGTCGCCTCGTCGAACTGCGCGTCGCTGAAGGTGGCGAAGCTCAAGGTCCGGCCCTGCATGGTCGCGATGAAGCGTTGCTGACTCACGAGGATGTCCACGGCATCGCCGTACTTGCCATCCTGGGCAAAGTCCAGCGCCATCTCCGACTCGCGCCACACCGCGTCGAGTGGATCGTTCCGCAGGAGAAGGCCTGTGACAGATTGGTACAGGCCGTAACAAGCAAAGGTCAGATCCCCAGTCTCAATTGCGCTGCGGAAGCCCGCCCGCATGAAATCGATCGCGCTCGCAATCGGCTGGGTCCAGAAGGCAACCGTGCCCCTCGCGAACTGCACCTTCGACTGGTAGGCAATGAAGCCGTGCCTCTCGACGAGGTCGCAGGCGAGTTTCGCGAAACCGTGAGCATCGCGGTAACGATGGAAGACCGGGAGCATACACGCGAAATAGCCGTAGGCGAGCGCGGCGGCACCGCTCGTCCCGTGCTGCATGCTGACCTTCACCATGCGGCACACTTGCAAGCACCACAAATTGTAGTCGGTAAGGTAAGCAGCGAGGGTAAGATCCAAAAGCACCTGCATGGCCGCCTGCAGTTCCGGATCGGTCATCAACGGCAGATCGATCAGACTCGCGATCGGGCGCCCATCGAGGGTCTGCCAGAGCGTCCCGAATTCGTCCTGGACCTGCTGCCAGGTAGGGTGTGCCGGCAGATCAATGCCAAACACTCGCAGACACGTGAGCGCGCTGGCCACCGCCTGTTGGTATTCTGACGTCAGGAAATGGAGCTGGATTTTCAGGTGGTAGACGGCTGCCTGATCGACTTTCGATGCTGCGCGCTGCAACAACTCCACAATCAGTTGCTCGGCTTTTTCGAAGTTACGGCTCAGAAGCTCGCACTCCGCGCGTTCGATCCCCAGGCTGAACGTCAACTCGTAATCGGTGTCCCAATCGCTTTCGTCCAACAGCGCCATGCCCGCCGCCAAATACGCGCACCCCGATGCATAGGCCGTCGACGCCTTGGCCTTTCTTCCAGCGCGCAGGTTAATCGACGCAACGTCCACTTTCTCGTTCCGGTTGACCAGCAGCACGGCGCCCCGATTGAACTGGTTCGCTACATCGAACAGATGCTCGCCGAGGTCGTCCGCCGACATGCTCGCCGCCAATAGCACACGGCCGATATGCAGGTGAATGTTCGCACGGTGCTCGTCAGGAATCAGCGAATATGCCGCCTGTTGGATCCGGTCGTGCAGAAATTTCAGGGTACCCTCCTGTTGGAAGATGGGACCGGCGCTGACAGCTTCTCGGAGGGCCGCCTGCATCGTTTCGTCCGTTTCCCCGCGAACCAGGGCCAGGGTGGCGACCTCCGCGACATTGCCCAGGCAGGCGAGGTGTTTCAATGCCTCCTGAGTGGGTGCGGAAAATCGCCTCAGCTTTCCGGCCATGAGCTCCACCACGTTGTCCGTGTAGCTCTTGGCACGAATGCGATTCATCTCCCATTGCCAGGCTAGCGCGACGGGATCGAACGCGAGCAATCCCTCTTCTGCCAGCGCCGTGAAGAACTGGATCGCGAAGAACGGATTGCCGCCGGTCTTCCCATGGACCAGTTGGGCCAACGGCAGCGGGCGCTCCGGGTCGCAATGCAGCGTATCCGCGACGAGCCGACCCACATCGTCAAGCCTAAGAGGCGCCAGTACGATCTCGTACACCCGGGCGCCGGCAGTGCGAATCACCTCCAGCGTGCGCATGAGCGGGTGTGAGGGACCAACCTCGTTGTCCCGGTAGGCGCCGACCATCAGCAGGTGCCGTACATCAGGATGCGTAATGAGACGCTCAAGGAGGCCGAGCGTTGCTGCATCCAGCCATTGCAAATCATCGAGAAACAGCGCGAGCGGGTGCTCCGGCCGGGCGAACGTGCCGAGGAAACGCCGGAACACCAAATGGAACCGGTTTTGCGCATCCTGCGGCGGCAGGTCTGGAACAGTCGGCTGTTTCCCGATAATGAACTCCACCTCCGGGATGAGATTGGTGATTAGCTGGCCATTCGGGCCGAGTGCTTCTCGAAGAGCGTGCCGCCAATGGTCCACCTCCGCTTCACTCTTGACGAGGATTTGACGGATCAGGGTCTGGAAAGCCTGTGCCAGGGTCGCGTAGGGAATGTCGCGCTTGTACTGGTCGAACTTGCCCGCCGCGAAAAGCCCGCGCGGAGGGACAAGCGCCTTGTGCAGTTCGTTCACCACAGAGGATTTGCCAACGCCGGAATAACCAGATACGAGCACGAGCTCCGGCGTGCCCTGAGCTACGACCCGGTCGAATGCCGCGAGCAAGGAATCGATCTCGCGTTCCCGCCCGTACAGCTTCTCAGGAATCAGCAACCGGTCTGATGAGTCGTGCGCGCCCAGCCGGAACGGATCGATGCGACCATGCGACTGCCATTCCGCCAAGCACCGTAGAAGATCGGCTTCCAGCCCGGAAGCGGTCTGGTAGCGCTCCTCAGCGTTCTTGGCGAGAAGCTTCATGGTGATAGCAGACAGCGGCTCGGGGACTGCGGCGCGATCAAGAGGCGGTATCGGCTGGCGTGCAATGTGGCAATGGACCCATTCCAGTGGGTCGGCAGCGGTGAACGGTAGCGCGCCCGTGAGCATCTGGTACAGGATGACGCCCAATGAGTAGAGATCGCTGCGGGCATCAGTCGAGCGATTCATGCGACCAGTTTGCTCGGGCGCCATATAGGCGAGCGTGCCGGCAATAATCTCGGGCGCTACGGGCGACTGGCGCTCGCGCGGCAGCTGGGACGCTATTCCGAATCCGGTGAGCCAGACGTTGCCATGGGCGTCGACCAGCACATTCGCAGGCTTGATGTCCTTATGTATGAGGCCGTGCCGATGGACGTGGCCGAGTGCTGTCGCCAGGCCAATGGCGATGCGCAGGAAGCGAGTCAATTCGAGCGGTTGTCCGTGGTCTCGCTCAAGAATCCCATCCAGGTGTTCACCGCCAGGGTCATTCAGTAAGAGGATTGTTCGCCCTTCGTGACGAGTGAGTTCCAGAGGCTTGGCTGACCACGCGGGGTCGAGTTCGGCTGCGAGCGAGTATTCGTGCTCGAGCCGCCGGAGAATCTGAGGTGACGGCTGTTCTGCGGAGGGTGCGATCGCCAGCACCGGCGATCGGTCGCCTTGCTTTCGGCCGCGGTAAAGGGTGAAGTCTGCATCTTCCCGGAAGCGCTCCAACACATATCCAGAAAGCGCTTTCATCGAGGCCCTCCTTGTAGCCTGGTTCGGTGTTCTGCAGCCGATGGTCGGCTACGGTGAAACTCCATGGTTGCATGGCATGGGGAGTTTGATGCAGCACACTAGAATTCCAGTTTTATCGCATATTGCATGATCCGGGGATTCACCGTTAGCCCGCTAATCACGCCGAATGTGCTCGGCGTCGAAACGTCGTTTGAAGGATTAGCAAAGTTTGGCCTGTTCAGCAAATTGAAGATCTCCCACCGAAAGATCAGGTTAACACGATCTGTAACGGGAGTGTCCTTAATTACAGCAACATCTGCGACGCGTTGATCAGGCCCCCTCAGGATATTTCTTCCGAGGTTGCCGAATATTGTCCCACCACCAGAAACGGGATATTTGCCATCAACAAGGGTACCATCTGGAACAAACGGCGCCGGAATAAATGTTTTCGTGTTGAAGAATTTGTTGACACGGCCGCTAACGCTGCCACCTTGACTGGCATCCCTGAGCGTAGCACCCGGAGCCAGGTTTCCGGTTGTGTACAGGGTTGCGGGACCAAACAGCGTTCCGGCTGACCGGTCTAGAATGCTGAATGGAAGTCCCGATTGGAGCGTCACGATACTCGAGATGCTCCAGCCATCCCCGAGTTTCCGAAGAGTCGAGTTTGTTGCGCGGTTGGGACCGGGCAATTCCCAGGTACCACTGATGACCAATCGGTGCGTTCGATCAAAGTCAGAGACACCGCGCTGAGCAGCAACATTACGTTGATCGTTGTACACCAGTTGCCCCAGGATCGGTATTCCGAATCCGCCACCGAAAGCGGCACCGAGACTATCACCCGCATCATCAATCGATTTGGCAAAGGTGTACGCAGCCAGGAATTGAAGACCGTGACTCATCTCTTTCTTCAACGTGGCTTGTAGAGAGTTGTAGATTGAATTCCCGCTGCTTTCGAGTCGCGCAACCAACGGAGACAGCCCGACAAAGGGGACACGCTCGACCGCATTGGCCACTGAATTGGTTGTGAGACCGTTGACCGGGTTAGATGGACTGGCGAGAGCCGGCTGATTGTTGCTCCGCCCTATGCCGAGGTGTGTGCCCTTCGCGCCGGCATAGGCAATTGAGAAAACGTAGCTCTTGTGTTGATACTGCAAATCGATGCCAAAGTGCTGGACGGTAGACTCCTTAAAATCAGGATCGGTAATGGTGGGGAATCGGACAAATCTGGTTGCGGTAAACGGTGGGCCGGGTAACATGTTGCTTACGAAATTTGGGAATGAGGAGTTCGGCGGTAGATTTGGATACGGATTCTGGAGACTGGCGGCTGCGTTGGCGCCCCCAATTAGTGTGGCATTTAACGCGAACGGCGGGTTCAGAGTCAGTGGTACGCTATTCCCCAGAAAGCTGATGCGGTTCGCGTAGATTGCATATCCTCCCCTAAGAACCAACTCCTTCGAAGAAAATGGCTGCCACGCGAAGCCGATGCGGGGTTCTGGATGCACTTGAACAGGATGATTTAATAACGTCGAGTTTGTCCGTGGAAATCCGGTCGGAGCATCACCATGAAAGTTATCGGGCAGGACGAATCCCGATGAGATTGGATCTCCGAACCCTCCTGCTGGAGGTGGGGCGTAGAACTGAGGAAAGAAATTCGATTGGCGACCCGCGACTTCGCTTTGTTGGCCATTGATCTCGACTCGAAACCCGAGACTTAGTGTGAGTCTTCTCCTAACCCTCCACTCATCCAGGACAAACAAATGCGCGGCGCTTGCACGCTCCCCCACAACGGGAATTCCAGCAATCACGCTGGACGAGAAAATGCTTGAGAGCGATGTACCGTTCCCTCCCGCGCCGCCAGGCCCGGCGGGTAAGCCGAGCAGGAAATCAGGGAACGACAGGAGTGTTGTGTTACCCGCCGCGAAATCGCTTAGACGGTTAAATTGATTTCGGAAGAGTTCCGTGCCCACGCGAAAGTTGTGCTTGCCTCGGGACAGGAACAGGACGTCGGACAGGTAAAAGTTGTTACCGGCTGTTTTGCCTCGGTCGCTTGCTGAGTTGCCTAATTGGAAGGCTCCAAGAACCTGAGTCTGGGGAATGATCTGCTCTTGGGGATCGCCGAAGTGGTTTATCCCCACGTCCTGATCGGTCAGCGTCCCTCCGGCAACGCCTTGACCCGCAAGACGAGAGAAGCCGAAGCGAAATTGGTTGATCGCTCGCGATGAGAAGATGTGAGTCTCGGTGATTGCCAAAAGCCGATTCTCAAAGGAACGGAGCGCCGGAAAGCCAGGCACAGTGGCGCCGAAAAAAGGAACGTCTTGATTCGAGTTTGAATAGAAAAATTTCATCGATAGGTGATCCGCCGACCGCAAGTTGACGTCGACGTTTGTATTGAACTGGTCTTCGTTATAACGTCCCGGAACCACTGCGGTGTAGTTGACACCGCTCCCCGAAGTCTGAGGGCTGGGGATTACAAATGTGCCATCGGGGTTCTTCGCGTTTAACAGATTGAGGGCTACCGGGTTTATGTTCGAACCGTTCGGGGTCACCGCCACACCTCCGAATGCCCCGGTTTGGCCACCGAATACAGCTCCCAGCGAGGCTGGTGTGCGGACCTCGGGTATAGGAGGAAGGCTCAAAGATCGAACACTGCTGCTCAAGGATGCCGCATTGACATCCCTTGTGGCTTGATAGGAAACAAAGAAAAAGGCGCGTCTCTTTGACCAGGGAATCGGCCCCCCCAAAGTGACCCCGGGTTGTGAGCGCCGAAATTCACCTCTTAGCACCCCGGTCGCGTTCGCAAAGAAATTGTTGCGTCCAGTGACTCATTGCGGCCGAAATAATAGACAGTCCCGTGAAGATCCGCGGCGCCCGACCTTGTTTCGACGTTTACGTTGGCGCCTGCTCCTCGCCCATACTGCGCGTCGTCGAGCGAAGTCTGCACCTTGAACTCCTGAATGGTGTCCGGAGCGGGTATCGCGATCCCGGCTCCACCGAAAGCGGTGGCCTCGGTGATATTGGAGGTATAACTGTTTGCATCCACGCCGTTTAGCATGAAATTGTTGTCGCCACTACGCGCGCCGTTCGCGCGGATCTCCTCGCTTCCTGCCCCCAACTGGGTCGCATCCGCGATATCCGAGTTTAGTCCGGCGGTCAGGCCGAGGATCTCGGTAAAGTTGCGGTTGACCAGCGGCAATTCTTCGATCGTGTTTCGATCGATGACTCGTCCGAGAGTGGCGTTCTCAGTTTGAAGGAGCGAAGCTGCGGCGCTAACTGCGATCTGTTCCT
>JAOAPR010000245.1 GCA_025463005.1 Bryobacterales bacterium
TCAGCTTAGGATCGAGCGACATCCAGAAATCGTTCAGCCGGTCGAGGGCGGCGCGATTCCAACCGAAGCGCGTCTCCGAAGTCCAGTTCGCGCGCGCCATTACGTACTGGGTGGCGACACGATCCTGCTGATTGAGGAAGCGCTGATTATTTCCTGTACCGATAAAGATCGACGGATTCACCGTCTCAGGCCGCATCCGGCTGAACGTCACGGAGAGATTGCCGCCGTACAGCACGACGTCGCCCTTCGCCAGCACAGTATTGTCACTGCGGGTCCGCGGCTTGGCGATGCGGAAACGACCAGTGTCGGCATTGATTGGTTGGTTGGGCAGAGGAATCACATCCATCACGATCTTGGTTTCCGGCATGGGAAGCGCCGCCAGAATGCGGTCACGTAATGCTTGCGTTGGAACCGTGGAGTCCAGGCTGATGCCGAACGTCTCTCGATATCCCTCATAGGTCGTGAAGAAGAACGCGCGATTCTTGAGAATCGGCCCGCCCAGGGACCCTCCGAACTGGTTGAAGCGAACCGCCGGCTTGGCTTGGGTCAGCGGCAAAAACGGATCGCGAGCGAGCAGCTTATCGTTCTGCCAATTTTCGAATACCGAACCATGGAAAGCGTTAGCGCCAGACCGGGTGATCATGTTGACCTGCCCGCCGGTTGCGCCGCCTGACTCAGCCGGCATGATGCCTTTGACTACCTGGACTTCGGCGATCGCCTCAATGCTCATGATGCTGATCTGGTTCTGGGCGCCATAGGAATTGATCCCGCGCGTTTCATTATTAGCCGTGGCATCCGTGCCATCTACCGTAACCGAGGTCCCGCCTTCAGCAACACCATTGAGCCGGATGTTGCCTCCACCAGCCAAGCCCGTGGACGCCTCGGTTACGCCGGTCGACAAGGTCAGCAGGCTCGTAATATTCCGGCGCGCGAGCGGCAGCCCACGAACCTCGGTTGTTCCCAGTGACTCCTTCTGTGCCGCGGACGCAGTCTCCACCAGCGGGGCGCTTTCAGAAACCGTGATATTCTCCGACAACTGTCCAATCTCAAGCGTGAAGTTTTGCCGTGTCACTTGGCCCGCGTTCAGATCCAGGCCTTCGTTGACAAAGGTCTTAAATCCCGGCAGACCGATCTTGAGCGTGTACCGGCCGGCGGTAAGGGCCGGGAGTGTGAATTCCCCGCCAGTGTCTGTGGTGATGTCACGCGAAACACCGGTGGCCTGGTGCGTCGCAGTGACTTTCGCCCCGGGCGCGACGGCCCCACTAGAATCATGGACGACGCCATACAGAGTCGCCGTGGTGACCTGCGCGCTCAGCACAGACAAATTCCCAGCTATCAATAGACAGTACGCGACGTAGCGAAAATTAAGCATATTGAGACCCCTGCTGCACTATCAGACCGACGGCAATCGGTTGACTCTATTCAATTTCACTCAGGAAGTCAACCCTTCACACTTCGAGCACCGTCGTATATACTGGTCGCCGCAGGAGGATTACGCGTGAAGCGTCTCGGTCAATGCTTGCTATTGTCGATGGCCAGCATGGCCTGTATGACACCGGCGGCCGCTGATTTGCGGCTGATAAACGCCGTCAAGCAGCAGAATGTGAAAGCCGTCCGGGCACTGCTGGCGCAACGGGTCGATGTGAATGCCGCGGAACCTGACGGTTTCACGGCTCTGCATTGGGCGGCCCAGCGCGACAACCTCGAAATCGCGGACCTGTTAATCACTGCCGGGGCCGGGCCGAGCGCGGCAAGCAGATACAAAATCACTCCGCTTGCTCTCGCCTGCATCAATGGCAGCGCAGTCCTTATTGAGCGGCTGCTGAAAGCCGGCCTCGATCCGAATAGCACTTCGGAAGAAGGCCAGACCGCACTCATGACCGCGTCCTTGACAGGCAAAATTGACGCCGTCAAGACACTGTTGACGCACGGGGCTAAGGTGAACGTCACCGAGCCGTTACAAGGCCAGACGGCGTTGATGTGGGCGGCCTCGGAGGGCAACACCGGAGCGGCCGCACTGCTGATCGAGTTCGGGGCCGAGGTCCAAGCCAAGTCCAAGGGCGGTTTCACCCCGTTCTTGTTCGCCGTGAGGAACGGCAATATCGATACCGCCAAGGTCCTGCTGGACCATGGGGCAAACGTGAATGATGTCGCGCCCGACGGCACCAGCGCGCTGAATATGGCAGTGGTCAACGCGTACTTCGAGCTTGCCGCGATGCTCGTCACCAAGGGCGCCGATCCGAACGCTCCCGATCCGCGCGGGGCGGCTCTGCACACTTTGGCCTGGCTCCGCAAACCGGGTTCCGATGGCGCGGCAGGTGTCGGCGGCACTCCTCACGGCCCGCCGGTTCCGATGGGTAAGGTGACCAGCTTCGAGCTAGCCAAGATACTTCTGGAGCACGGCGCCAATCCGAACGTTCGCGTGAGTTGGATCGAGAAGACCTTCGAGAAGGAAGGCGGAACAGTCAAAAATCCGCCCAACATTCAGCTCGGACGGCACTTCCTTAGCTATGTTGGCGCTACGCCCTTTTACGTCGCCGCACAAACTGGTGACGCTCCGTTCATGCGCTTGCTGGCAGAGCATGGCGCTGATCCGAAAATCCCGACCAGGCAAGGCATCACACCGTTGATGGCCGCTGCGGGATTGGGCTACTGGGAAGGCGAAACGCCCGGGCCGTTCACCGGTTGCACCGAGGCCGAGCGTTTGGAGGCCGTTAAGCTTGCACTTGAACTGGGTAACGACGTCAACGCGCAAGCCGATTTCGGCGATTACAAAATGGAAGGCGCTCCTGACTACACGCTCCTGTACTATCCGTTGAACATGGCCGAGTTAACTGGCAAGGTACTCGGCGACCCCCGTTGGAGCGGCAGCACCGCGCTGATAGGCGGGATCATTTCCGGGCAGTCCTCCATCGTGCAGTATCTGATCGAGCAGGGGGCACGTGTAGACACCAAGACGAAGCTTGGTTGGACCCCGCTCATGGTCGCCGAGGGCGTGTTTTTCGCGAACGCGAAGAAGGAATTCCCGGCTGCCGCGGCCATCATCAGGAAAGCAATGAGTGACCGTGGGTTGATCGCGCGCCCCTAGCCATTCATCGGTTGTGTTGCAACTTTCGATTGGCGTTCGATGGGCTTAGCGGAGTTGGGCGGAAGAGACGGTCGATGCCGCGAGCTCAGGCGGCCAATTCGAAGAGCTTGTTGATGAACTGAACTTGATGCCGAACATCAGTTCCGCTATGAAACGGCACGGAACATGGTTAGTCGCATAGGTTGTGTTGCAACTTGTGAAAGGCGCAGGCTGGTAGGCTGAATGCAATCCGCAATGGCAACCCGACCTGCGATTTTCAAATGGCGACAGACCCCGCCGCCGCGCGGCTTTGTGGCGCGCAGCCCTAACCGGGATCTACTGAATCGGAAAGTAGTACCACTCCTTGACCAGGCTCGAGGTGAACAGAGGGTCCAAGCCGGGCTGAGTGTGATCGATAAACTCGAGCACGCGATTGTTGTTCTGGGCGTTGAAAACGTGACCTAGCTGCTTGGGCGCCGACAGATTGGGGACGTAGCGGACCAACGTCAGCCCCTGACTGCCGACTCCTTCCTTCCCCAGTATGTCCTTGATCCGATCAGGGCCGCTGACTGGCACCGGGATTCCCGTATAGCCAAGAAACTCAAACTATCCCCTGCAGGGTAAGATAAACGGTCAGCATGCGGACCAGTAGGTGGTTGCGACTCCTAGCCTACGTCACTAGTTCGGTGAACCAGGAGCTTCTGGTGCGGAACGAATACTTGGCCGCAGAGAATCGGATCTTGAGGGCGAAGCTGCCGTCTCGACTGCGCCTTTGCGATCCCGAGCGTGCCACTCTCGCCGAGATCG
>JAOAPR010000253.1 GCA_025463005.1 Bryobacterales bacterium
CCAACCGTGCTTGTTCTATGATGCGGCAAGCAGTGGCGAACGCGTGACCTTCAAACCGATCCAGACACCGCGCGATCTTTACAAACGCTTCAAATTCATCCCGATAGCGCTGTTGCAGACGCTTGCACTGATGACAGGGAGCAGCCAAGACTGTTTGATTCACCTTTAGAGGATACCTTAGGGCCTCGCACCGTTGCCGACTGTGTGGCACTTTAATCTTCTGCCGGAGCGCAGGGGGAGCAAGAGGTCGTTGTGCGCTCCACTCCCGTCAGCTTTCATATCGGGCCGCAAAGCTTCCTTTCGTTTGACTACGCGACTTTCGATACTGGCCGTATCAGTGCGCAGTATGGAACTGCGATCGCCGGCGCAATCGGATATTCGCTGCTGAGGGACCTCAATCTCGTGGTCGACTACCGCCGCGGCCTGGTGAAGCTATCCAAGCAGCAGTCGCCCTGACGAGACTCGCGCCCACCCATTCCCGGAATCTTTTCCCGCAATCGCGAACGCAGGCAATCACAGCAGAGACGGTTCGTACCGTAAGATGCCGACCCCTGGCTCCCACACTGGACGCATTTAGAACTCTTGCGGCGTAAAATCCCCCGGCAACCCGCGCGCGATGAGCTGGCCAAGAATAGCAGGGAGATCCGTATGGCTCCTGAGGCGGTGCCGACGGCGAATTGCAGTACGTAGCAGAAGGGCGAGTGGGACTTTTTCGGAGGAGTGAGTTTGTGTTGGTTGCGGGGGTAGGATTTGAACCTACGACCTTTGGGTTATGAGCCCAACGAGCTACCAGACTGCTCCACCCCGCACATTCATGGTAGCGTAGGTTCTCCCAAGCGTCAAACTTCGCCGCCGGTATTCTAAACTCTGGTGCTATGATGGCACCCATGTCCCGCGCTCGCCGATGGCTCATGCTCGCAGGCCTGTCGATGCTGGCTGTCGCCTGCAGCTCGCAATCAGCGGATCCTAAAGCGCTGCCGTCCTGGGTCGGAATCTATCCCGGTTCGCACGCTCAAGGTAGCGGATCAGACTTCGTTTTCCAGACGAAAGATCCAGCCGAGAAAGTTCTCGATTTTTACCAGCAACAGCTCACCCAAAACGGGCTCCACATGGACCAGCGCGGAGGCGGCGAGTATGGCGGACTCCTTTCGGCGGAAGACGATTCCCACCGACGCAGTGTGGTGATCAACATCCGCTCCGACAAAGGGACTTCCGAAGTCAGCATAACCCCGGTCGAAAAAAAATAAGTGTTCTCGTCCCGCCTGAACTGGACCCAGCGCCCCAACCGCCTGTCGACGCTCCTTGCGGAAAAACGCCAAGCTGGCGCCCAAGTGCTGGATCTGACCGAGTCGAATCCGACCCGCGTCGGTCTTGCCTATCCCGAAGCCGAAATCCTGGCCGCCCTGGCGGATGCGAGCGCGCTGCGCTACCATCCGGCGCCCCAGGGAATGGATTCGGCCCGCGGAGCTGTCGCCGGCTATTATCATGAGCGCGGCACGGATATTTCAATTTCGAGCGTGCTCTTAACTGCCAGTACGAGTGAAGCTTACGCATTCCTCTTCAAGCTTCTGACGAATCCTGGGGACGAGATCCTTGCGCCCCGGCCCTCCTATCCGCTGTTCGAGTTTCTGGCCGGCCTCGAGTCGGTGCACATCCGCCAGTATCCGCTGCGATATGACGGTGTCTGGCACGTCGATTTCGACGCCTTGGAGCAGGCCATCACGCCCCGCACCCGGGGCATCGTGGTCGTGAATCCGAACAACCCCACCGGATCCTTCCTGAAGCGCGCTGAGCTCGATCGTCTGGATTCGCTCGCCGCCGAGCGGGGCCTCGCGATTCTTTCCGACGAGGTTTTCCGCGATTACGCCTTCGCCGCAGAGGCCGATCGTGCTTCGACCCTGGCGGGCGATCGTCGGGCGCTCACGTTCTCCATGAGCGGATTGTCGAAGATCGCTGGGCTGCCCCAGATGAAGCTTGGCTGGATTGTAGCCAGCGGGCCGCATAGCGATCAAGCTCTCGACGCGCTCGAGCTCATCGCGGACACGTATCTGTCGGTGTCGACGCCGGTTCAGGTCGCCCTGCCGCGATTACTTGCGCTTTCGAATGGGATTTTACGACAGATCCGCCAGCGAACCGCTTCGAATCTGGCTCGATTGCGCGACGCTCTGTACGGATCTGCGGCGACGCTGCTGCGCACAGAAGGCGGCTGGTACGCCGTGCTGCAGGTGCCGCGAACCCGCACGGAAGAGGAGTGGACGCTCAAGCTGCTCGACGAGTCCGGAATCCTGGTGCAACCTGGATTCTTCTTCGATTTCGAATCCGAGGCGTTCCTGGTGGTCAGCCTGCTGCCCGAGCCCTCGATATTTGCAGAAGGGCTGGCTCGGCTGCGCAGCATCATATAATCGCAAGTAATGGCCATCAAACGGATTCTGCTGGGGGTGTTCCTGTTCGCACTGCTTGCGGGCCAGCGGACCCAAGTCTCCGCGCAAGGGAAGTTTTTACTCACGATCGACAACATTATGCGAGGGCCGGAGCTTTACGGCTATGCGCCTCAGGACGTGCGCTGGTCGGGCGATAATCAACGGATTTATTTCCAGTGGAAGCAGGCCAGCGATCCCATCGATAAGCCGCTGGACACATGGATGATCCCGCGCGACAGCGGCTATCCGCGCAAGCTCAACGACGAAGACGCCAAGACGGCGCCTCCCGCTTCCGGGGATTCGACACGCGATCGGAAACGAACGGTTTATGTTCGGGACGGCGACGTGTTCCTGTACGACTTCACCAGCGATAAAGCGAGGCAACTCACCAAAACAACGGATGCCGAGAAAGACCCCCATTTCACGCAGGACGAAAAGCGCGTAGTGTTCACACGAGGGGGAAATCTGTACATCCTGGCGCTCGAGGGAGGAGCACTCGAGCAGATGACCGACATCAAGCCTGCGGCGGTCGCGCCAGAAACCAAACCCGCGGGAGACAAGGTACCCGAGACCAGCCAGGATTTCCTGAAGAAGCAGGAAAAGGAATTGCTCGCCGCGGTGCGCGACCGCGTTCGATTGAAGGATGCAGAAGAAGCTAGAAAGAAGCGTGAGAATCCGCGTAAACCGTTCGAACTCGCGGAGCGCCAGAGCGTCAAGAGCCTGGAGTTGTGCCCCAGCCAAAAATGCGTGATCGCTGTTGTCGAAGAAGGCCCCAAGGGCGATAAGCCTGACAACGTTCCGAACTACGTGACCGAATCCGGTTACACGGAGGAGATCAAGGGTCGGACCAATGTCGGCGATCCCCAGGAGCGAACACGCGTGGCAATTCTGGATTCGCTAACCGGCGAGGCGCAATGGGCTGATCCCGGCTTAGGCGATCGCCAAATAGATCTCGATCTGCCGCTCTTCAATGAACAAGGCACCCGTGCCGTGATGGTGGCGCGTTCCGTGGATAACAAGGATCGCTGGATTCAGTCGCTCGACACGGCATCCGCGAAAACCACCACGCTCTTCCACGAGCACGACGACGCCTGGCTGGACGGGCCGGGCTATGAGACGCTCGGCTGGCTCAAGAGCGGCGACGAAATCTATTTCGAAAGCGAGCGCGATGGCTGGGATCATCTCTACAAAGTCTCCGCGCTCGGCGGCGATCCCAAGCAGCTTACCTCCGGCAAATTCGAGGTCACCAGCGTAGAGCTATCCGAGGACGGCTCGAAGTTTTACCTCACCACCAGCGAGGCCGGCGCTCCGGAACGCCACTTTTATTCCATGAGCGTGAACGGCGGGCCGCGGACGCGGATCACTACGCAACCGGGCGGTCATCGCGTCGTGCTTTCGCGCGATGAGAAATACCTGGCGGACGTCTACTCCTATATGAATCGGCCGCCCGAAATTTACACAGGCGAGAACGAGGCCGGCGCCAAAGAGGAAAAGCGGACCGATTCGCCATCGAAAGACTTTTGGGATTATGCATGGCAGGATGCGCCGATCGTGCAGGTTCCGGCGCGCGAGGGAGCCATGATCCCAGCGCGCTGGTTCAAGCCCGCGAACTATCGGCCCGGCGGACCCGCAGTGGTTTTCGTCCACGGCGCGGGCTATCTGCAGAACGTCTTAAAATCCTGGTCGCCGAACTATCCGCGAGAGTACCTGTTCCATCACTTCCTGATGGAGCACGGTTACATGGTTCTGGATATGGACTACCGCGCCTCGGCCGGCTATGGCCGCGATTGGCGCACTGCGATCTACCGGCACATGGGCGGCAAGGATCTGGAGGATAACATCGACGGCGCGAAGTGGCTGATCGCGCAAGGCGCCGACCCCAAGCGCATCGGCATCTACGGCGGCAGTTACGGCGGATTCATCACGCTGATGGCGATGTTCACCAGTCCCGACACGTTCGCGGCGGGGGCGGCTCTGCGGCCGGTGACGGACTGGGCGCACTACAATCACGGCTACACGTCAAACATTCTCAATACGCCCCAGGCGGATGAGGAGGCGTTCCGCAAATCATCGCCGATCTATTTCGCTGAAGGCTTGAAAGGGGCGCTGCTGATCTGCCACGGCATGGTGGATACGAATGTGTTTTTCCAGGATACGGTTCGCCTGGTACAGCGGCTAGTTGAGCTGCGAAAAGAGAACTGGTCGGTGGCGATGTACCCTGTGGAGAATCACGGGTTCGTGCGGCCCGAGAGTTGGGCCGATGAGTATAAGCGCATCTTCAAGTTGTTCGAAGACAATCTGAACCGCGAACGTCAGTGAGCGGCCCTACACCCGACTGCCACCCGAGCACAGCAGCACTTCCCCCGTGACGTAATCCGAAAGCGGCGAGCAGAAAAACAGCACCGGCCCTGCCGCTTCCTCTGGAGTTCCGAACCGGCCCAGCGGATTCTGCGCCCGCAGCGCCTCGCGAGCCGCTTCCTGCACGCCGACCTTGATCTTCCGCCCCTGCACGTCGATCTCGCCACCCAGCGCCTGGGTCAGACGCGTTTCGATGAACCCGAAGCCCACGGCGTTGACGTTGACGTTATAGCGTCCCCATTCCTTGGCCATGACTTTCGTCAGCCCGATAATGCCCGCCTTACCCGAGCCGTAGCCGGCCTGCCCCGCGATGCCGTCCATCCCCGAAATAGAGGTGATGTTTACCACTTTGCGCATCACGCGGCGGCCTTCGGAGCTCTCCTTCTTGGCGGTTTCACGAATCCAATTGGACGCGGCGCGCAGCACCCGGAACGGCGTCACCACGTGAATATCGAGCATGGCCTGAAACTGCTCGTCGGTGGTCTTCTGGATTACGTTGTCCCAGGTGTATCCGGCGTTATTCACGATGATGTCGAGCGATCCGTATCCCGCGAGCGTGGCGTTCACCAGCTTTTCCGGAAACTCGGGCTTGGTGAGATCGCCGGGCATGGCTTTGGCTGCCCCGCCCGCCTGGTCGATCAGCGTGCCGGTCTCGAAAACCACGTCGCGATCGAGATCGCTCAACATCATCGAAGCGCCGGCTTCCGCGAGCTGGAGAGCGATGGCGCGCCCAATGCCCCGCCCTGCGCCCGTCACCAGGGCCGTACGACCTTTCAGGTCAAAACTCATGAATGCTGTATAGCACAGGCGACGTATGCCATTCAGCTACGGCGTTTCGCTTTAACCCGGGTGGGCTGGGGGCGCCGTATCCAACGGGTCACGGAAATTGCGCTTCCGATCAGACAGAACGTCGTAAATCCAACCATGAACCACACAAATCCCGTGGAGTTCGCGATCCGCAGAATGCCCCTGCCAAATCGAAGCGCCGCGAGTCCCACCAGCAAGAAGCGCAGGGTTCGGCCAAGGAAAACAATGCCAAGTAACCGGATGCGGGGATATTGCAGTGCGCTGGAAGCGGCAATGACAGCAGTGAAAGGAAACGGTGGCGGCGCCAGGCTCGCGGTAAAGAGCGCGATCCAGGCCTTTTGTCGCACCTTTTTCATCAGGAATTGCAGACGCTCCCGCGGCAGCACGCGGGTTAAGCCCTCTTCCCCCATTCGGCGACTAACCAGATCCAGCAGCGCCACGCCAATCATGGAACCCACGGATGCGGCCAACACATATATGGGTAGTTGTCCATGATTTCTGGCGACCAGCACCGCCAGGAGCAAGTCGTTGCCTAATGGAAAGAAGAGAAATGAGGAATCCAAAACGCCCAGCAGCACGAGGCCCAGAGCGCCGAGATGCAGGAACCAGCCAAAGAGAGTCCGGATCAAGACGGAACCTTCCAGAGCACTCAGCGGTCCATTCGTCGGGAGAAAAATTTGGTGGACCTGGACGGGTTCGAACCGTCGACCTCTTCCATGCCATGGAAGCGCGCTCCCAACTGCGCCACAGGCCCACGTGTGGGTACTTCGAAGGATCTTTTCCTACGATAACATAGACTCCGTGACAGACCGGAATCAGGCGTGGGAACTTTTGTGCGAATTCACGAAGTCGGACAGCCTGCGAAGGCACGCGCTGGCGGTAGAGACCTGCGTCACCGCCTACGCCCGGAAGCTCGGCCAGGACGAAGACAAGTGGTCCGTCACCGCGCTGCTGCACGATTTCGATTACGAAATGCATCCCGATGCGCCGGATCATCCCATGAAAGGCGAGCCCATCCTTGCGGGGCGCGGCGTGGACGAGGAGATCCGCCGGGCGATCCTTTCCCACGCCAACTATAGCGGCGTGCCGCGCGTTTCGCTGCTCGAGAAAACGCTCTTCGCCTGCGACGAGCTGGCCGGCTTTCTCACCGCCGTCAGCTACGTTAAGCCCGGGCGCAGTATCCAGGAAGTGGACGTAAAGAGCGTCCGGAAGAAGCTCAAAGACAAGGCCTTCGCACGATCAGTAAGCCGCGAAGACATTATCAATGGCGCCACTGAGCTCGGAATCGAACTCGACGATCATATCGAGTTCTGCATTCGCGCTATGCAGGCGCGGGCCGCGATCTAGGGCTTTAGCTCACAGGATGTTGATGCCCGATATCCTCAACATCCAGACCACCAGCCACAGGGCGATCACCGCTACAACGATGTACCGGATCCATTGCCCGATGGTCTTCGGTTCAGTCCGGTTTTCCACGGCGGGAATCTAATTCTTCAGCTCCGCCATGATCTGATCCAGCTTGTTCACGACATTCGGGTTAACCCACAAGCCCCCATTCGTCATAAACACCTTGGCGATATCATCCTTGCTCTTGCCCTCGCGGACCATAGAGATCACGGTCGCCGGAAGCTTCACGGTGACGTCGCGATAATCCATCAGGTACTGGCGCTTGGAAACCGGGCCGTGGCCCGGGATCACGGTGTCGAAATCGAGCTGGAGTACCCCATCGAGAGTCTTGCCCCACTCCTTCATGCTTCCGCCGTTCGCGTAGTCAACATTGGGGCCGTTGTTGGCGCCGATATCGCCGCTCGCCAGGACGCGCAGCGCCGGGAAATAAACCACCGCATCGCCATTAGTATGTCCGCGGCCGAAGTATTTCATGCGGACTTCCTTGCCGCCCAGAAACAGATCGGTTTCGTCGGTGAACACCACGCGCATCACGCCCGGAGCCTTGTTTTTCACCATGGTGTCGCGAGCATTCTTGTGCGCGATGATCTCCGCCGTGGGAAGGAACTTCTCATTGCTGCCGGTATGGTCGCCGTGCAAGTGCGTATTGAGCACGTACTTGATTGGCTGGTTGGTGACGCTCTTTACCTTGTCAACGATGTCCTGGAAATCGTACTCGAACTTATCGTCCACCAGGATCACCCCTTCGTTGGTCACTAGGACGGTGGAATTTCCGCCGTCTCCGATGATCGCGTACAGGTCCTCGGCGACTTTGCTGATCGCGTTATTGGCTTGCTTGGGCTGCTGTTTTCCCTGGGGCTGGGGAGCCTGTGTATAGGCGATCCACGTGCATCCCAGTGCGACCGCCCCGGCGGAAAGGCGTACGACTAGTGTCCGGCTCATGCCGGAGACTATATCAAAATTCGACCTGCGGTGGTTAGCGCTTCAGCTCGGCCAGCATCCCGTCGAAGCCGCGCTGGAATTGCAGACCCGTGGGAGCCCATCCGTACTTGTCCTGCACGACCTTGGCGATCTCGTCCCGGCTCTTGTTCTGGCGAAGCATGTCGCTCACCTCCATGCGCAGCTTTTCGATATTGTTGCGATAGGTGAGCATGTCGGCTTTCTTCGCCACCGGGCCATGGCCCGGAATCACGGTGTCGAAGTCGAGCTTCATGGCTCCGTCCAGGGTTGCCGGCCATTCCTTCAAGCTGCCGCCCCCGCTGTAGTCGATCAGCGGGCTGGTACCCGCCATTAGATCGCCGGTGTGAAGGATTCGCAAGGCCGGAAAATACACCATGGCATCCCCGTTCGTGTGGCCACGGCCGAAGTAGCGCATCTGGACTTGTTTGCCGCCTAGAAAGACATCGGTCTCCTCGGTGAAAACGACGCGCGGCGCGCCGCTCTGTTTGCCCTCAATCATGTTCTTTCGGGCGTTCGCGGTTGAGATGATCTCGGTCGCCGGCGGAAACTGCGCATTGCTGCCGGTGTGGTCGCCGTGGTGGTGGGTGTTCAGCACGTACTTCACCGGCTGAGGCGTAACGCTCTTGATCTTCGCCATGATGTCGTTGAAGTCGTACTCGAACTTGTCATCGACGACGATCACGCCTTCGTTGGTGACGTAAAAGGCCACATTGCCGCCGTCGCCTTCGATCTCGTACAGATCGTCCGTGATCTTGTTGAGTTTGTTGTTCGCCTGCTTGGCCTGCTGTTTTCCCTGGGGTTGGGGAGCCTGGGTATAGGCGATCCACGCGCAGCCCAACGCGATGAATATTGCAGAAACACGCACCACCAGTGTCCGGCTCATGCGGGCTAATATATCAGAAGCTGCGATCGGCCGCTCTTACTTCAGCTCGGTCATCATCCCCGGCAGGCTCCACTGCATGTTGAGGCTTCCGGGCTGCCAGTTATATTCCGCAGTCATCACCTTGGCGACTTCGTCCTGGCTCTTGCCCTGGCGGATCAAGGTCTGGACGCGCGTTCGCATAGCCTCTGCCTTGTTGCGATAGGTCAGAAGATCGGCCTTCTTCGATACTGGACCGTGCCCGGGAATCACCGTATCGAAATCGAGCTGTCCCATCACGGTGTCGAGAGTCTTGGTCCATTCGACCAGGCTGCCGCCTCCCGGATAATCGATCAAAGGCGTCGCGGCGGTGAACATATCGCCGGTGTGGAGCACGCGCAGCGCGGGAAAGTACACGAACGCGTCGCCATTGGTGTGCCCGCGGCCGTAGTATTTCGCCCGAACCTCTTTGCCGCCCAGGAACAGATCGGTTTCATCGGTGAACGTCACGCGTGCGGGAACCATGTTGGGGGGCGCATTCGACTGCTTCTTCTGCACGATCCCGTCATGCGCATTGCGCGTCGAGATGATCTCGGCCAACGAAGAAAAGCGAGTGTTCCCGCCGCTGTGGTCGGCGTGATAATGCGTGCTCAGGATGTATTTCACGGGCTGCGAGGTCACCTTCTTGACGTTGGCCATGATCTCGTCATAGTTCTGTTCGAACTTGTCGTCGACCATGATCACGCCTTCATTAGTGATGTAGACGGCCACGTTCCCCGCCCCACCGCCGTCGATGACGTAAAGATCGTCCGTAATCTTGATGAGGGTAAATGGTGCGGGAGCTTTCGCTTGCGCGGGAGCCTGCTTGCCCTGCGGATTCTGCGTATAGGCCACCCACGCTCCAGCCAGCGCCAGAAATCCGGCGAATAGCCGTACCACCAATGTCCGTTTCATGGAAAGGAATATATCAGATCCGGCCAGGCTACCGCTCGGAAGACCTTCAGAGCCGCTACAGGAATGGAGCGGTTCTCATTTGGTGCGCTTCTTGCCATTGTTCAAGGGAGGGCGCGCCGGGCTACTCAGCTCCCTCAAGTACTGCCTCGCCTGAGCGACCTTGTCGTCGGTGGGATACTTCGCGATGAACGCAGTGAATTCCTTCTTCGCCTCGACATTGCGGTCAAGCTTCATCAGGGCGACGGCCTTGCCGTACAACGCGTCGCGCGTGATGGGATTCTCCTGATAACGCTCCAGCACAGCGTCGTAGGCCTTGACGGAGTCCTCGTACTGCTGGCCGCGGTCATAGATCACGCCCATGTAGTATTGCGCCTTGGGCGCATTTTCCGCCGACGTCGGAAACTGCGCGATGAACGCACGAAACTCATCCATGGCGAGCTGGTTCTGGCCGCTCCTGAAATCGCGCTCGGCGGCTTGGAAAGCCACATCTGCGGAGGCGCCCGCGGTGGTTCCAGCACCTGGTCCGGCGGCCGACGGCGGCGGAGCGGCGGGCGGAGCGCTCAACGTTTTCACGTTATTCAGGATTTCAGTCAGCTTCTCGTCGTTTCTGGCCAGCCGGCGGGTCAGCTCATCCATGGTGGTTTGCAGCGCGCCGAACGACTGGGACATCTGGTCCACCCTGGTGCTCATCGAGGTGATCGGTTGCACCAGTTTGTCCTGTTGCGCGGCCACCGCGGACGTCATCGTTTGCTGCAGCGCGCCCAGGCTCGCCACCAGCTTCGAGTTTGCATCCAACGTCTGTTTCAACAGCGCTTCCAGTTCGGCGTTTTTCTGGTCCTGCGCGTCTTTAGACTGCCGGATCTGGTTCTGGAGCTGCGCGACATCCCGCTGCACTTCCCGAATCAGATCCTTTTCCGACTGGGCCTGGAGCAGCCCACCCAGCATGAACCCGGATACCAGCAAGCGTGAAAACTTCATCACGTTTTCTCCTTTGCCAAATGCATTCAGAAGGACGGCTCGCAGCCGTCCTTCGGTTTCTCTCGCGCGCTATTGGCCCGCTGACATGTGGTCGCGGCGGTTGCGCTGATAGCACGCTTCGTTTGCGTCCGTGCACTGCGGGCGTTCCTTGCCGTAACTGATGGTCCGGATCCGGTTCGCAGGCAAGCCCTGCTGGACGTAATAATCCTTGAGGCTGGTGGCCCGGCGATCGCCCAGACCCAGGTTGTACTCAGCCGACCCGCGCTCGTCGCAATGTCCCTCGATCAGCACACTGAAGTTGGGATCCTGGGCGAAGATGCGCTTGAGCAGCTCGGCATTTGCCATGGCGGAGCGCACCGCGTCGGCGCGCAAATCGCTCATGTCGTAATCGAAATAGATATCCTGCGCCTCGCGACTCAGCATGTCCGCGCTCGAGATGGTGACCGTCGGCTTGGGCTTGGGCGGCGGTGGCGGAGGCGGAGCATTCACCGTCACCGTGACCGAACGCGTATCCATCCCTCCGGATCCGCTCGCTGTGAGCGTGTACGTGGTCGAATTACCCGGGGACACTTGCCGGGTCCCGTTGGCCTGAATGGCTCCCACGCCCTGATCGATCGACATATTGGTCGCATTCGCGACAGTCCATCGCAAGGTCGACGACTGGCCGCGCTCGAGGGTTGCTGGTTCGGCTGCGAAGGTGTCGATGCGAGGAGGCTGCGGCTTGGGCGGAGGTGGTGGCGGCTCCTCGACCTTCGGCGGCGGCGGGGGCGGAGCCGACGCCGCTACCTTCTTCTTACATCCGGCGGCTGCCAGCAAAAGCGTGGCGGCGAACACCGCTGCACTCAGTGTTCTGATGTTCATTCGCATCCTATGTTCTCATGGCCTCCCTGAAAATTTCGATCACAACTGACTGCTGATTTCATTCAATTCCCTTCGCCCATACGGGCTGGATGTTGTTCCCTTGCGTGGTGAGCTGTTTGACGTTGGTTCCGTCCGCCAGCATCGTATAAAGCTGCGTGACGCGTCCGCGCATGGACGAGAACACCAGGTGAACTCCGTCCGGCGCCCACCACGGATTCTCGTTCCTTCCGCTGTTGCTCGTCAACTGCACATACTTACGATCGGCGATATCCATTACGAAAATGTTGAAATTGCCGGGCTCATAACCGCGCGTCCAGCAGAACGCGATATGGTGTCCATCCGGGCTCCACGAAGGATTGGCGACGTCGCCTTCACCGGTCGTGAGCATTTCGCGGTCGGTCCCGTCCAGATTCATGCGCCAGAGCTGCTGATGCCCGGATCGCCCCGAGATGAATAGCAGGTCGCTGCCGGTTTTCGGATTGACCCGCGGCGAGACCTCGATCGCACGCACGTTAGAGATCCGCCGCATGCCACCGCCATCGATCCCGGCCATCATGAGCTGCAGCCATCCGTCTACGGTCGCGGCAAATAAGATGTTCTTCCCGTCAGGCGTGAACTCCGGCGTCGCAACCGCGGAAGAAACCGGATTCACGAAGGTCTGGCGGCGGCTGGTATCGGCAGTGTGGATCCGGATCTGCGGATTGCCGCCTGCATAGGTCATAAAAGCAAACAGCTTCCCATCCGCGGATACGGCGGGTTGACTGGTGCTTGAACCATAGCGGGTTAATTGCTTCTGGTTGGACCCGTCGTAGTCCATGGACCAGATTTCCTTGATCGGGCTGCCGCCCGTGCGATCGGAAGCGAAATAGATCTTGGTGCCGGACAGTGTCGCGATGCCCAGTTGGCGGAGAATATCCGCTGCGAATTCTCGCGCGACCTTTTTCGCGCCGTCATTGCTCAAGGCCCCGTAATAGCGGTTTCCAAACACCTGGGCGCTCTGCACGCTCGGTTGCCCCAGGTTGAAGAAAAAGCCGTACAGCAGGATTTGATTGTCCTGAACCGCGGTATATCCAAACGCCAGGTAGTTTGCGCCGACCGGAGGCCGTGTCCAGATCGAGAACAAGGCTGGCGGTTTGAAATCGCTGGGCTGCTGCGGGACCTCCAGCGGGTACGAAGTTTTCGGCGCCAACCGAAGCTGGCCGGTGTTGTCCAGCTCGTCCCATAAGGTCTTGTTGAACTGGTCCATGTACTGCTGCGCAGCGCCCGAGCCGTGCATATCAGCGACCGCGATCACGGGGCGATCCCCCTTGATGATTTCGATCCGAGCGTCCTGCGCGCCGAGCACGATCGCGCCGACCAGCACTGCGGCCAGCGCGGAGAAAACGGCGATATGTCTTGTTTTCATCGTTTCAGCTCAAACACAATCTCGAATGTGGCCGAATTCCGCTCGAACGCTTGCGGTAGAGGCGGAAACGGGCTTGATTCCAGGATCGCTCGTCGCGCGGAGAAATCCAAGGTTGAAATCCCGCTGCTCTGCAGTACGCGCAGCGCACCGATGGTGCCGTCGCGCCGGATTTCGAAATCCACGATCACCTGCGGCGCCGTGCGGATACTGGCGTCCACATCGCCTGTGCGCCAGTGCTGCGTCACCAGTTGCTGGATCCGCTGCGAATATTCGCCGAAGCGCGTACCTAGTGTGGTATTCGCGCCCATGCCGATCAGCCCCGCGCCGGATTTCTCGGCATACAGCGGATTCGAAACCGCCGGCGCTTGCTGCGACTTGATCTTGTTAGGATCCAGCTCGTCGAAGGATTTGAAGCGGCGAGGCTGCGGCTGGGTTTCCACTTTCGCGCGTAGTTGCTTGGCGGTCTTGCTCTTGAGCGCGATCGCGTCCTTGGGCGGTGGAGGCTCCCTCTTCACCTGCTCCGGTTTGGGCGGGGGCTGCGGCACTTCCGATTTCGTGTCGTGAGCCACCGGATTCTCCGGGCCGCTGTGCGCCAGAGGAATCGATTTCACCGTCTCGATACCAACCGACGCGCCTCCCGCATTAGGATCGCCGAATGATTCGCGATGCCCGGCAATCCACGCGTAGGTGATCAAGCCGCCCAGCACCGAGAGATGCAGCACCAACGCCCCCGTAAAAGGTCCACGGAGGGACTCGCGCTGATCCAGGATGTCGGCGTGCCCTGTCACTTTCTTGGATTCACTTCCTTCGATCCTCAGGCTTGGTGACTACCTTCTGCTTCAGCTTAGCTTCATCCAGGGCGCTGATCACTTGAGCGAAGTCGCCCCAGGTCAGTTCCTTGTCGCCCTTCACATAAACCGTATCTTGATCTTTGAAGCGGCGTCTGACTTCCTTGCCGAGGTTATTGATATTGACCTTTGATTCATTGAGATACAGTGTCCCATCGCGCGCCATACTCACCACCGGATGATCTTCCGTGGTGTCCCGCACCTGTTTTACCTGAGGAACATCGATATTGAGCCCAAACTCCATGACGCTGGCCGTGACCATAAAGATGATGAGCAGTACAAGAACTACGTCCACCAGCGGGACCACGTTCATCTCGGAAAGGACTCCGATCTGCGAACGCCACCGGCCGCGTCCTAGCCGGCTGCCGTTCGATCCCATCCCGGAAAACGCCATCTGTAGCTCCTACTTACGGACCTTCGACGGTTCGCTCAGCAACGTTCAGGAACTCCAGCGAGAAATCTTCCAGTCGCTGGCCGAACTCCTTGATCGCGTTGTTGAAATAGTTGTAGGCAATCGCGGCTGGAATAGCCGCTCCCAAGCCCAGCGCTGTGGCCACCAGGGCGCTGGCGATGCCCGGCGCCACTGCCCGCATGCTGGTCGAACCAGCCAACCCTAGGCCGGTGAACGCATCAATGATCCCCAGCACGGTGCCGAACAGGCCGATGAACGGGCACACCGCAGCCGCCGTGGCCAGCCAGTTCATGTTCCGCTCCAGCCGCGTGATTTCCTCGCTGATGCCCATTTGCAGGCTCCGCTCGAGGGCCACCAGGTTGGTCAGCTTGGAGCGCGACGCCATCTGGCGGCTGAGTTCGCTATATCCGAAGTCGAAGACCGTCACCAGCGGAGCCGCCCGGAATTGCTCCACCGCGGCGGCCACTGCATCCAGACGGCTGGACTTGCGAAAGGCCTTCAGAAATCGCTGGTTAGCCCGTCGTCCCCGCCGGAATCCGCCCAGCTTCGAGAAAATGATCGTGAACGAAAGCAGTGAAAATCCCAAGAGAATAATCATCACTGCCAATGGAACCGGCTGCGAGGCGCCCACTAACTCCCAAAAGTTCACCTGTAGCAGTAAGCCGTTCCAGTGTGGCAGCGTCAACCCGGTAAATTCCCTTCTCTCTGCCGGCCCCGCCGCGCTCCGCGGCGCGCACCTATTTCCAATTGTAAACGAGACGCCCCTGAAACATGCAAGTTAAAAAATGTTTTTTACCTCGCTTTGGCGGCTCCTTGCCAGTCGCGGTTCGGTGCAGGTCGCGGTTCGGCGCACCGAACCACGAGTGCCAGCAAGTGGCCAGCCGCACTACTTTATAATCGGTTCCAGTGCTGGTCGAGCTCGCGGTCGAAAACTACGCGGTCATCGAAAAGGTCCGCGTGCGGTTTCACCCCGGCTTGAACCTGCTCACCGGCGAAACCGGAAGCGGCAAATCCATCGTGGTCGACGCCCTGGGTCTGCTGCTGGGCGGCCGCGCCTCCCCGGAAATGGTCCGCACCGGGGCCACCCGCGCCCGCGTGTCGGGAATTTTCGAGGTCGCCGATTCGCCTGCTCTGGCGAAGCTGCTCGAAGACGCCGGGATCGAAATCGAGGACCGCGAGCTTCTCGTCGAGCGCGAAATCCAGGCCGGCCGCAAGTCGCGAGCTTTTGTATGCAACCGTCCCGCTACCGCTGCGCTGCTCAAGGATCTGGCAGCCCACTTGGCCGATATCCACGGCCAGCACGATCAGCAGCAGCTCTTCTCGCCCGCCGTCCAGTGCGACATGCTGGACGCGTTCGCCGGGGCCGTCGACTTGGCCGGCCAAGTGTCTGAAGCGTTCCAGGCTTGGAAGCGGGCAGCGGTGGAACGCGAGGAGCTCGACCGCAGCGCCCAGGAAAAGCTTCGACTGGCCGACTTGTGGGCGTTCCAGCGCAAAGAAATCGAGGCGGTCGGACCCAAGCCCGGCGAGGATGCCGATCTCGAAAATGAGCGCCGGGTGTTGCGTAACGTCGTCCGGCTTCAGGAGCTGGCCGGCGGCGCATACGCAGCACTCTATGAAGACCCCTCAAGCGCCTCCGCGCAGGTAGGCTCGATCGCCAAGCGCCTGGAAGAATTGGCCCGTATCGACGACAGCGCGCGAGAGATGCTCGCGCAGCTCCAGCCCGCGTCGATCGCGCTTGCGGAGACCGCACATTCGCTCCACCACTACTTGGGGAACCTGGAAGCCGATCCCGCACGTCTAGATGAAGTAGAAGACCGGCTTGCCGCTCTCGAAAAGCTGAAGCGTAAGTATGGGCCGTCGGTTGAGCAAGTCCTCGCCTTCCTTGAAGAAGTCAGCACCAACCTCTCGGCTGTGGAAAACGCGGATGAGCGCCGCAATGCTTTGCAAAAGGAAGTCGCCGGATTCGCTAAAGGCTACGAAACGGCGGCGAAAAAGCTCTCCGCCCGCCGTCATGAGGCCGCGAAGGAACTCAGTAAGCGTGTCGAGCAGGAGCTTTCGGCGTTAGCCATGGAAAAGACCCGCGTCGGGATCCGCGTCGAGCCCGCTGAATGGTCCGAACGCGGCGCCGACACGGTCGCGTTCCTGATCGCGCCCAACGTCGGCGAGGAACTGAAGCCGCTGGACAAGATCGCCTCGGGAGGTGAGCTATCGCGTGTGGCTCTGGCTCTCAAGACGTGCACGTCGGGTGCGCCAAAGAAGAATGCTCTCCCGCGCACGCTGGTGTTCGACGAAGTCGACGCGGGCGTGGGCGGCAGCGCCGCAGAATCGGTTGGCCGGCGTCTCAAAAAGCTCTCCGGCGCGAATCAGGTGATCTGCGTAACGCATCTGCCCCAGATCGCAGGGTTCGCCGATCACCACTATTTCGTCGAAAAGCACTCGGAAGGCGGCCGCACCCTCGCCTCGATCGAAGAACTGACGCCCGACGCGCGCACCCGCGAAATCGGCCGCATGCTTTCCGGTGAGCGCATCACCCAGGAAGCCCTGCGCCACGCCGAGCAACTCCTGAAGATGGCGGCCAAGTAATTTCCGTGACCGCTACAGACAAACGCTCGCGCGCGATCCGCTTCATCGTCTGCCTAGGCATCGTCAGCATGTTCGCCGATATCACCTACGAAGGTGCGCGCAGCGTCATTGGTCCCTTTCTGAACACTCTCGGCGCGAGTGCCACACAAGTGGGGCTTATCGCCGGCATTGGCGAGATGGCGGCCGCCAGCCTGCGTCTGTTCTCCGGGCGCATTGCCGATCGGACACGCGCCTACTGGACCATCACCATCTGCGGTTACGGCGTAAATCTGATCGCCGTACCGGCACTGGCGTTCGCCGGAAACTGGTGGACTGCCGCGATCCTGGTCGCGCTCGAACGAACCGGGAAGAGCATCCGAGGCCCGGCACGAGATGTCCTGTTGTCTGAAGCCACGGCGACCGTCGGCCACGGTTGGGGATTCGGCCTCCACGCGGCACTCGACCAGACCGGCGCGGTGATTGGCCCCCTCATCGTCGCTTATACCGTTGCGAAATCGCACTCCTTCGGACCCGCGTTCATCGGGCTCGCCCTCCCGGCTGCGGCCGCGCTCGTTTCATTGCTCATCGCGCGAGCGTTATTCCCGGCCCAGGGCGCCGCCGCGCCGCACCAAGTGGAACAGACCCACTTCCCCAGAATCTTTTGGATCTACGTCGCTTCGGCGGGAATTCTCGCCTGTGGATTTGTCGACTTCGCCCTGCTCTCCTACCACCTGCAGAAAACGGCGGTCATGGGACCGGCCATGATCCCCTTGGTCTACTCCGGCGCAATGGCTGTGAACGCCATCACTGCTCCGCTATTCGGCCGGCTATTCGATCGCTTTGGCGTGGTGGTGCTAAGCATCGGAACTCTGATCTCGATGCTGTCGCTGCCGCTGGGCTTTCTGGGCGGTCCGACAGCAGTGATGGCCGGTGTGGCTTGCTGGGCGACTGGCATGGGAGCTCAGGATGCAGTTTTGCGGTCCGGCATCGCGCAAGTAGTCTCCATGAACAAACGCGGCAGCGCGTTCGGCGCGTTCAACGGAGTCTTCGGCGTCATGTGGTTCGTAGGAAGCGCTGTCATGGGTGTACTGTATGACAGATCGGTGATGGCCGTGGTGGTGTTCGGGTTGACGATGCAACTCGCTGCAGCAGCAGCTTTTTACTGGCTGCGTGGAAGGCTTCGGCCTGCTGCGGGCGAATGACAAGATCCCTGTTTACAAATACTTATGCCCCGGGATCCTGAGGTACCGCCTTACATCTGTACACGGACTTTTCACGGTGGTAGGATTAAGTTGTCCAGTTGTGGAACCTTTTTTTAAAGGTTTCATCGCGTCTCTTTCTCGAGGGAAGAATCGCCGACTGCCCGGTGAACTTCCCGAAAGCTTGGCGAGCTACGCGACCTAGCGTCAGTGGTGAGCCGGCCGGTGAGTATCCTCCTCCGAGTACTCACCGGCTTTTTTATTGCCGAATTTTAATTCAGGGTGGTTGTTCAGCGTGTTCAGCGCGGTCGCGTGAGCGCAAACAACAGCCGGCCGGGCGCAAACGGGGCGAGTTTTTCCGCCCATCCGCCTTCCAGCGCTCGACGCAACACCCCTGCCACCTGAAACGGCTGTCGCAGACTTGCGCGGCATTCGCGCAAGTATTCCGATACGGGCTGTCCCACCGCTGCCGCCCGACCCGCCATGGCCCCCGATCGCACTGCCGCCAGCAATCCCGACCCTGTGAATGGATCGACAAACGACAACGCATCGCCGGCAGGATACGCATGCCCGGCATCTTCAAACGCCTGCCCATACTGCAGCGGGCCTGTGGAAAACCACGAAGTAACTCGCCGCAAAGGTTTGAGCCGGTCGGACAAAGCCGGGCACTGCATCACGATGTCGTCGTATTCGAAACCAAAGCGTGAGAGAAAACTCTCCGGTGCGAGCCCGCAGATGTTGGTCCGGCCCGCTTCGACGGCGCTGACGCCCACATAGCAGCGCTCGAAAAAGAACAGCTCCACACCATCATCCACGGGACCATCAAAGTGAGCCTTGAACCCGAACAGACGCTGACCGCGCTGGGTTGCCGTCGCATGCCGGCCGGTCGCGACGATCAGGGGCCGTTCGTCTGCGGTTTCGCTCGCCAGATCCGCACCGCCCGCGCGAGCCTGGTCGAGCAGCATCAGGTCGAATGCATATCTACTCAAGCCGAACGCCGGCTCCGGGAGACGCGAGCTTTTCTTCCGCGAACCGAAATGCAGTTCGAGGCGTTGGACGCGTGCGGGCCGGGCCGCCAGAAATGCGTCCCACGCGCCCAATCGTTCCAGCTCCGGCCCGATTTCCGGCGAAAAAAACTCGCCGCAAACCTTGTGGCGCGGCAGCCTGGATTTCTCGATCACCCCAACCCGCGCACCCTCGCGCAAGGCCGCCAGCGCCGCCGATGCACCCGCGGGACCTCCACCCAGAATGTTAATGCGTTGCTTCAAATGGTCCGATCACCACTATACTGTCATCTAATACTCCAAGATCCAGTCAAAGCGCACAGCGCGTGGTGCGCACCAGTAAAGGAAATAATCGCGCCACGCTGCGTTGTGCGCGATGATGAGTGAAAATGCAGACGTATGACATGATTGTGATCGGCTCGGGGCCAGCCGGTCAGCGGGCTGCCATCCAGGCCGCCAAAATCGGAAAGCGCGTTGCCGTAGTAGAGCGGCGCGAGAGCATCGGCGGCGCCTGTATCAACACCGGAACCATCCCTTCCAAGACACTGCGCGAGGCGGTGCTGCATCTTTCCGGCTATGCCTACCAGGGCATCTACGGCGTCAACTACCGCGTCAAAGAGAAGATCTCGATGGCGGATCTGGCTTTTCGGGTCCAGCACGTCATCAAGATCGAAATCGACGTCACCGTGTCGCAGCTTTCGCGCAACGGCGTGGAGATGCTGTTCGGCTGCGCAACGTTTACCGGCCCGCACACCATCCGCGTCCTCGGCTCGCAGGGCCCCGCGGACTATCAGGCCGAAAACATCATCATCGCCAGCGGCACCAAGCCCGCGGTATCTCCCAAAGTTCCCTACAACAATCGCAACATCATCAACAGCGACCAGATCCTGAACATGCCGGAGATTCCTAAGACCTTCATCGTGGTCGGCGGCGGCGTGATCGGCGTCGAGTTCGCCTGCATGTTCGCCACGCTGGGCGTGCGCATGATCCTGGTGGAAAAGCGCCCCCGGCTGCTGGAATTCGCCGACGCGGAAATCGTGGAGGCTCTCTCCTACCACTTGCGTGACAACCGTGTGACGATGCGGCTCAACGAAGAAGTCTCGAGCGTCGAGGAAATGCCCGATGGCAGCGTAGTGGCGACTTTGGAGAGCAACAAGAAGATCACCGGCTCCGCACTGCTCTATGCAGTGGGCCGGCAGGGAAACGTCGACGAACTCAATCTTCCGGCCGCGGGCCTCGAAGCGGACGATCGCGGGCGAATCAAAGTGGACGCCAATTTCCGCACCACGGTCCCGCACATTTACGCCGTCGGCGACGTCATCGGCTTCCCGAGTCTCGCCTCGGTGTCGATGGAGCAGGGCCGGATCGCGGCCGCGAGCGCCTACGGTCTGCCGGTGCAATCCAATCCGGCAACGTATCCGTACGGAATCTACACCATCCCCGAAATCTCCTTCATCGGAAAGACCGAGGAGCAACTCACCGACGAAGACGTTCCTTACGAGGTTGGCGTGGCCTATTACCGCGAGATTGCACGCGGCCAGATCCGCGGCGACACCACCGGGCGGCTGAAGCTGATCTTCCACCGCGAAACCCACGAGATCCTGGGGGTCCACATCATCGGCGACGGCGCCAGCGAGCTGCTGCACATCGGGCAGGCCGTGATGATCCTCAAGGGAACCGTGGATTATTTCGTCGACACGGTCTTCAACTACCCGACGTTGGCCGAGTGCTACAAGGCGGCCGCGTTCAACGGACTGAATAAGCTCGCGAGGGCGTAGGCGCTTGTGAAACTGATAATCGCGCGTCGATTACACGCCGCGTGTGGCAGCATCCGCCGCTGCCGCCAAATCCTGGAGGAGCTGAAAGAACGTCGAGGGTTGGCCCAGGAACAGACCACTCGCGGCAAGGAATGTCACCGCTCCCATTGCGGCTCCCGTAGTCTGCGTCGGACGAATGATGGAGCACACCGGAAACGTCCGGCTCAGGAATGGGCAGGGCTCAGGCATGATCAGGTTGGTTTGGAAGTCTTCGCCGTCAAATGGGGCTTTATTAAGATCGGGAAATACTAAACTGCGATCCCGCGGGTCCGTCAGCGGAGGTGCGTTCCCGGCCTTATCGTGCCAGGTTTGAAAATGGGCCATCTCGGTTGGGCCGATACTTAGTAAGATTCGCAAAACCTCCACATTGGTGACCCTTTGGGCAAGTGATGGATAAAGGCTGGTACCTCCTTGTTCGATGGTTGCAAAATGAAATCCCGCAGTGTTAGCGATGGCCTGGATATGGTCTTTTGGAGTCAGGTCGTCATCAGATCTCGGAATTGCCGGATGCTGCCCCACACTCAGACTCGGGACCGCCTGGGGAAACGCAAAACCCGGATCGAGATCGGGATTGTTGGCGCGACTACGGTATCGTGTCCACCAACTCGTATCTACCGCGAGCTGCATGAGATTTGTGAGCCGCCCGATCTGTTGCGCTCCCGTAGCTCGGCTGCTCGGCAAAGTGCGAAACTGTTCGAGATTGGCCGGCGCCGCGCCGTGCGAAACCAGATATGCATTGATGAACTGGAAGTGGCTGATCTCATCCTCGGTATTGTCGTGAATGTACTGAGGCATATCCGCGTCGAGAACCTCAAGGGCTTTGATATATTTGGGGCTCCCGCTACCCCCTGGAACCTCGCTATCTTGGATTCCACCAAGTTCGTTGTACTGTATCCACAGATCGGTTTCGATGATCTCGGCAGCTGCAAGAAACCGCAGGATTGCCGCGTCTCCCGCCGTTAGCCCGCCGCCCTGGGCCAATAGTCCGGTACCCGCGGTTGCTGCGCCTGCCGCCACTCCTTTCCTCATGAACGCGCGGCGGGTAGGCCGGCGCTTTGAGCTTTTTAATAAGTTCGGCATACAACGTTGTCTCCTCGGAAGGGTAGATCCGCCCCGTTGGAAGCCGTTCGTAAATAAAACGTAAACAATTCGTAAAATCGGTTTTGTGTAGTAGGTCGAATAGTCAACATCGGAGACATGGCAGGGCGCCTCCAGGAACCATGCGGCTCCACCGCGTGTGATCGCACGACAATTCCAATAAACTTAAATGCTGGGGTGAACTATGGCGAAACCGATATCAGGAGCCTGGCGACTAGCTATTGCACTGTCGTTCCTCGCCACTGCTCTACTAGCGCATCATTCCTTTGGCGCGGAGTATGACGCGACCAAGCCCGTCACGTTGACCGGCGTGATCACAAAAATTGAGTGGACCAATCCGCACAGCTACTTCTTTGTCGACGTGAAGGACGACAAGGGCAAGGTGGCCAACTGGAAGCTCGAAGGCTATCCTCCCAGCGTGCTGTCGAGGACGGGCTGGAAGAAGGATGTCACCATGAAAGTTGGCGACACGGTGACGGTCTTCGGCTGGCACGCTCGCGACGGAACGAACTGGGCCCATTCGCGGGAGGTCACGTTCGCCGATGGCAAGAAGTTGTTCTTCGGACCCCCGGCAGGCACGGGCGATGGCGGAAATCTTCCCGCGGTGGAGGTTTCAAAGTGATGCGCCCCTGGCTTGCGGCGACTGTTGTCGCGATGATCGCGCTGCCCGCTTCTGCTCCAGCGCAGACGAAAACCGGCGTCCCGCGGGCTGCCGACGGGAAACCGGATTTGACCGGGGTCTGGCAAGGCGGCACCGATCGCCGCGGAACCTGGGAGGAAGCAAATACCGGTCTCGGAGTCGGCGGAACAGGCCGCGATCCCTCTGCGGCCGTCGTGCCTTCCTCGAACGACCGGCCTGCGGGCCGCGAAGGCGCTCCCTACCAGTCTTGGGCCGCCCAAAAGGTAGTGGAGGCCTTCAACAGAAGGGGCATCGACGATCCGACAGCATTGTGCCTGCCACCTGGATTGCCGCGAACAGCCATGCTGGGGCTCTTCCCGCAGCAGATCATCCAGACCCCGCAGCAGATCGTGATTCTCTACGAGTACATGAGCGTCTACCGCGTAATTCCGCTGAACGCGAAGCATCCCGACGATTTGATCCCCGCCTACATGGGCAATTCGGTGGGGCACTGGGAGGGGGACACTCTGGTGGTGGATGTGACCGGCTTCAACGATAAGACCTGGCTGTCAGGCGCCGGCACATTTCATTCCGACGAGCTTCATATCACCGAGCGCTATACGCGCGTCGACAAGGACCAAATCAATTACGACGTAACCATGGAGGATCCGAAAGTACTAACCAAGCCGTGGACCCTTCATTCGACTATGATGCTGCGCGAAGGCACCCGCCTTCAGGAATATGTATGCGCCGAGAACAACCTGGATCCGGGACATTACGAAAAACTCCTGAAGGACGGGGTGAATTTCACGCGGCAGTAACCCCGGTCTACAACGGCAGCACCGCCGCCATCGGAGTCCCAGCCCGCTCGCGCTCGATCGGATTCCGCAGCAGGCGCCCGAAGCCTTCCCACTGGATCACGACCTGATCGCCTTCCTCCAGAACCACCTCGTCTCCGAAACTGGAAATGCTGCCGCCCAAAAAATGGACATGCGCGTCACCCGGAATCCGATGAGCCTCGAATTGGAAATGATGCCGCTCGATCTCCTCGAGGCGGAACGCTGTATGCTTCTCGCCCGTCCGGATTTCCTTGGACCATATCGGCGCTCCGCCCCGCTCCACGGCGACCGATCCCGCCACGTCCTGGAATTCGGCATCGAGCGCCAGCTCCGGCCCGATCGCGCAAGACCGCAGCTTGGCGCGCGAGAGCAAGCGCGCGTCCTGTCCCACCATAGCCGGATCCGCAAATTCATTCCCGGGAGTGAGCCCGACGCGCCGCGGCAGACCGTCCGGCCCGATCACATACACGGCAGCCAGCTCCGCTTCCTCGGCGCCGCCGCTCGCAAAACCGGGGATCGTGAGCGCCTCGCCGTGAGCGCGCAAGTTCACACCGTTCCCTTTTGTAAACCAAGGGGGCGCTGCCGGGGATTTGCCGGCATCATGAGCGTTCGCGCATCCCGAAACAAGGCAGCACGACGGATGCTCGGGATGGTCGAAGCTCGGCAGAAACCGCCACGCACTCCTCAGCGTGTGAACCTCGCGATAATCCAGGACAATTCCCGATAAATCCGTGCTCAGAAGGTCGCGCAGCTTCTGGCCGGTGTCGATCGCAGCCATGGCGAAGGCATAGGCGGACCGGTAGGTCGCCAGAAGATGTAGCTCGTCGCCGTTAACTAACGCCGTGCGGCGCCCATACTCCGGGTGGATGATCTGCACAAGCCGTGTGGGCAAGATTCAGCGTAACAGGCTGGCATACTGAGTCTGGAGGCGACGATGGCGAAAAAAGTCGGAGTGCTCGGATCGGGCGTGGTGGGGAGAACGCTCGCCGAGGGGTTTCTCAAACATGGATACGAAGTCATGCTGGGTACCCGCGATCCGGCCAAAGGCGACGTGCCGGCGTGGGTATCCGCGCACCCTGGCGCGAAGGCGGGGACCTTCCGCGAGACTGCGGTTTTCGGAGATATCGTCGTCCTGTCCGTTCTGGGCCGCGTGATTGAAGAAGTGATCGAACAAGCCGGACCGGATCATCTGACCGACAAGGTCGTAATCGATACTACTAACCCGCTGGCGGAAAGCGCGCCGGTGGATGGAATCATGGAGTTCACCACCGGACCGAACGATTCGCTAGGCGAGAAGGTGCAGAGTTTGCTCCCCAACGCGCATGTGGTGAAGGCCTTCAACAGCGTGGGTAGCCCGCTCATGGTGAATCCGAAATTCGAGCAGGGCACGCCGACCATGTTCCTTTGCGGCAATTACCCGGAAGCGCGACGCCTGGTATCCGAGATTTGCGTGCAGTTCGGGTGGGAACCTTTTGACTGCGGCGGGATCGCGGCATCGCGTGCGCTGGAGCCGCTATGTATGCTGTGGTGCCTGCCTGGCTTCCAGCGCAACGATTGGCGCCACGCGTTCAAGATGCTGACCCATTAACGCCACAGCAAAATGGGGGACAGTCACCAGTGTCCCGACCACAAACGACCCTTACTAATACAGGGCATTAAACAGCAGCTTAAACGTCCCGTGCGGCTGCCCGCGGAACGCGATCTCGGGACCGAACAGCACCACTTTCCCTGCCCCGACTTTCGCCTCGGCAACCGCCGTCGATCCGTCCAGATGCTCCTGTCCCCAGGCCCATCCACTGGCGAGCGTTTCCTTTCCAGCGAACCATGCGACCTTGCGACCCTCACCGTCCAGCCGGAACACCGGGCTGTTGTCGAAGAACACGATCGCTTCCGGCCCCATTCCGAAGGCCAGCGGATTCGTCGTGTCCACGGTCGCGCGCATCAGCGATCCCGGCACGTAAAATGTGTCGCGTGAAAGCCCCGCCAATGGATCGCTCACAGGTAGGCCAAGGAGCCGCGCCAAGCCGGTGGAGCTGCCGATCGTAATCAAAGTCCCTCCCGCCTGTACAAATTGCTTGAGCTGGGGAACGGTCTTGTCTTCAGTGATCTGGCCCAGCCAGCCGCGGTATTCGGCCGGAATGGTCGCTGCCGACGGCTGCGATCCGCCGCCGCCTTTCCGGAACGCGCCGTCGGTGAGCACCAGCACATCATATTTGCGGTTGAGATCGCCTTTGTCGAGCGTCTGCGGATACACCACCTCGAACGGAAACTCGAACTGTTCAAACAGCCAGCGGGTCCACCCCGAGGGAGCCAGGCCGCCGTACTGATCGTACAGGCCGATGCGCACCGGCTTGAGCTTGAGAATATCGGCTCCGGGTCCGGCTGTCGACGCCTCGACCGGCACACCGAGCTCAGCCGCGCCTTTCTCCAGAACCGCGCGCGCGGCGGAGCTGGCCGGGACCCAGATCGTTCCATCGCGTTTCAGCCAATACACCTCGCTGCCTGCTTTCAGGAGCCGGTTCACCAACGTGAACGAATTGTTGATGCGGTGGCTGATCAGGTACCCGGCAGGATTCTCCGGTCCCTGAATTGATTTGACAGGCGGGCTGACCAGACCGTTGACCTTGGCGAACGGGCCATCGAAGGCGTCAAGAATCCGATCGTATTTAATCCCCATTTGCAGCGCCAGCGTCCAGCCCGCGATGTCGTACGGAGCAACCGGCGGACCTCCGGGGTAGCGCATATCGTTCGGATGATCCTGCGGCTCGAACATATCGAGCACGTGCGGGCGGAAGGCCTGGGCGGTCTTCACCACAAACGAACCGGCCGGATAACTCTTGCCCGCCGCCTGAAACTCCGCGGTTGAGCGCAGCACCGTAATCCCGGTCTTCAGCAGCGCGTTCACGAATTCGACCGCAGTCGGGAAATCGTCCTGATTGGAGGGAATCACGTAACCGCGCGGATCGCGATATTGAGAGTCGTGCAGCACGGTATCGTACAGCGTCGCAGCGAGAGGCCCTCCGGAAGTTCTGGACTGCTGTGCCGCGGCGGCGCGCAGCGCCTCGATCCGTTTAGGCGTGATGGTCCAGCTATCCTGGCTGCCCTTCTCGATGGAGTTCCTGCCCATGCGGTAAATGTTGAACAGCAGCGTCTCGCGGTAACGCGACGCATAGTCGAGAACGGCCCGGTTCTGGCTGATGTCGTAATCAATCGACTGGCGATAATGCCAGCGCTGCGGCGCGATCGGCAACGGCCAGTCGCCCTGGGGCAACTGCTTGTCGGGAACCAGGGGAATATCCACCGGTGTGGGGTTGCCGATGATTTCCGTCAGGATTCCGATCATATTGTGAAAGTACGAAATCGTGCGCAGCCCGCCGTTCCACCACGTGGAATAATTCGAGCCGCTGCGCATGGCCGATCCGGCCTTGCCTTCGGCGATCAGTCGGCTGTGCATGGCCGACCCCAGCATTTCAACGCTGAGTGGGATTAACGGATCCAGATTGTAGTTGAAAGGATCGCGGAAGGGCGGGATGAACACCACCGCGCCCGCGGGACCGGTCTGGTGATGGTTGTAAACGATCTGCGGAAACCACTCCAGGAACATCTGCCGGTTCATGTTGGTCGTCTCGGGCATCGCCGACAGGAAGAAATCGCGGTTATCGTCGTGACCGATGTACTTGTGATACAGGCGCGGAAGACCGTTCAGGCTGCGCTTGGCCGAATCCGCCTCGCGCATGTACCAGTTGGCCACCAGTTCCTGCCCGTCCGGATTCGCCTGCACATAAAGCTGGATGACATCATCCAGCAGCCGCGTGGTTTCCGGATCGTTGCGGCTGACCATCTGGTAGACCATCTCCATCAACTGCTGTGAGCCGACGGTCTCACTCGCGTGCAGGCCGCCGTCTATCCAGACCACCACTTTGCCCTGGCGCGCCAGTGCGTGCGCCTCGTCGTCCGTAAGTCCCTCGGCCAGCGCGAGCCTTCGCGCGATGTCCTTGTACTTGTCGAGGCTCCGAAGGTTCTCAGGCGAGCTTACAATCGCCATGTATTGGCGGCGACCCTCGGCGGTGGCGCCCATGTCCACCAATTTCATCCGGTCCGATTCCGTCGCCAGCTTCTTCCAATAGGCTTCGAGCTGGGTGTAGGTTGCGACCTGGTAGTCGTCACCTATGTTGAAGCCCAGCGCTTCCTTAGGGGTCGTGATAGGGGAGGGAGACTGTGCGGAGACACTCCACGTACACAGGATTGCGGCGCACCAGGTTCGCACCAGGGCAATCCTGGCCCTCCGGCTCCGATTGGCCATATGGATCTGATTGTAAGGGAATCTACCGGGGGTGCGGCGGGCCTCGCCGGTATTAACCACCTTAGGTTACCCGGTTTCAAGCCCCATTTGCACCATCTTTGCCACCCCGGCCAGGAAGTCCGCTATACTGGGAATGTCCGAGATCCAGTCATTGTGCAGGAGACCTTGTGAAGCGTGCCGGCTCCGACGATTCCCTACGTTGTTCTTTTTGCCATAAAAGCCAGGATGTTGTTGGTAAACTGATCTCCTCCCCCTCTGATTACCCACGCGCCTATATCTGCGATGAGTGCATTGCCGTCTGTAACTCGATCCTCGAGGACGATCGCAATGAGCAGCAGTATGGCGCGCCCCATAAACTGCCCAAACCATTGGAATTAAAGGAATACCTGGATCAATACGTGATCGGCCAGGACGCTACCAAGAAGAAGCTCGCGGTAGCCGTCTACAACCATTACAAGCGCATCCAGATGAACAAGCAGCGCTCGGGTGAAGTGGAGCTGTCCAAGTCCAACATCCTCTTGATTGGACCCACCGGCACGGGAAAGACCCTGCTGGCCCAGACCCTCGCCCGGATTCTGGATGTCCCGTTCGCGATTGTCGACGCCACCACGTTGACCGAAGCCGGGTATGTGGGCGAAGACGTCGAGAATATTATCCTCCGGCTTCTTCAGAACGCCGATTGGGACGTCCAGCGTTGCCAGCAAGGCATCATCTATATTGACGAAATCGACAAGATCGGGCGCAAGGACGAAAATCCCTCGATTACGCGCGACGTCTCCGGTGAGGGAGTCCAGCAAGCGCTCCTCAAGATCCTGGAAGGAACGGTCGCGAATGTCCCGCCGCAGGGCGGGCGCAAGCATCCGCACCAGGAATTCACGCCGGTGGACACCACCAACATTCTGTTCATCTGCGGTGGCGCCTTCATTGGCCTCGAAAAGACCATCGCCCGGCGCGTGGGTACGCGGACCATCGGTTTTTCGAACAGTAATGAGGAGAACGCCGCATCCTCAGCCCGGCGCACCGGCAGTTCGGGCCGGCGCGATGTGTCTATGTTGGAACAGGTCCAACCGGTCGATCTCATTAAGGGCGGATTTATCCCCGAGTTCATCGGGCGGCTGCCTGTGGTGGCGGTGCTCGAGGACCTGAGCAAGGATGCCCTGGTACAGATTCTGAGCAAGCCCAAGAACGCGATCATTCGGCAGTATCAGAAACTGTTCGAGTTCGAAAACGTGCGGCTGAAGTTTAGTGACGACGCCCTGGAAGCCATCGCGCAGCTTGCGATGGAACGCAAGGTCGGAGCGCGCGGGTTGCGGATGATCCTGGAGGATCTGATGCTCGACCTGATGTACTACTTACCCTCCTATAAGAAAGTTCGCGAGTTTCTGGTGACCAAAGAGATGGTCATGACCCAAAAGATTAGTTTGGCGTTGTTAGAAAAGGCAGGATGATCACTTCCAAAGAAAAATCTGATTCGCGGCGGCTCCCGATGATGCCTATCCGGGATGTCGTTATTTTTCCGCATATGATGACGCCGTTCGTGGTTGGCCGCGAATCGAGCGTGCGCGCGCTCGAAGAGGCGCTGGCGGGGGACCGCAAGATTTTCCTGGCAACGCAGCACGATGCGAGCGTGGACGAACCGCGCCCGGACGAGATTTTCTCCGTGGGGACCGTCGCCAACATCGTACAGAGCTTGCGCCAGTCCGATGGCAACATCAAGGTGCTGGTGGAAGGCGTCGAACGCGGGAAAGTAGTCAGCGTCAGCGAAGAAGATGGATACTTCCGCGCCACCGTGCGGACATTCAGCTATCGCATTGAATCCGGCCCGCAACTGGATGCGCTTATCTCGCGAGTGACCAACTTGTTCGAGCAGTACGTCAAGATCAGCCAGAACGTCAATTACGACAACATGGTAGCGGCGGTTCGCACCGACGATCCGGGCAAGCTCGGCGATACCGTCGGCGCAAACCTCCAGCTTTCGATCGAGGAAAAGCAGGAATTGCTCGAAATCTTCGATCCCATCGACCGGCTGACCCGCGTTGCGGAAATGCTCGACATCGAGATCGAGAAGCTCAATGTCGACCGCACCATCCAGGGCCGCGTGAAGCGCCAGATGGAAAAGGCGCAGAAGGAATACTACCTCAACGAGAAGATCAAGGCCATCCAGAAGGAACTAGGCCGCGGCGAGAAGAGCGAATTCGACGAGCTGAAGAAGAAGATCGAATCCGCGGGCATGACCAAGGATGCGCTGGAAAAGGCCACGGCCGAGCTGAAGCGGCTGGAGCAGATGCCGCCCATGTCGGCCGAATCGACGGTTTCGCGTAATTATCTCGATTGGCTCCTGGCGGTGCCATGGAAGAAGAAGTCGAAAGAAATCCGGGAGCTGCCGTTCGCTCAAAAAGTTCTCGAAAGCGACCACTACGGCCTGGAGAAGATCAAAGAGCGCATCCTCGAATTCCTGGCGGTGCGCCGCCTGGTCAAAGATCCCAAGGGATCCATCCTGTGCTTTGTCGGGCCTCCCGGCGTGGGTAAGACTTCGCTGGGAATGTCGATCGCCAAGGCTACGGGACGCAAGTTCGTGCGCCTGTCGCTCGGCGGCGTGCGCGATGAGGCGGAAGTCCGAGGCCACCGGCGCACTTATATCGGCGCCCTGCCCGGGCAGATTCTTCAGATGATGAAGAAAGCCGGCGTTCGCAATCCGGTGTTCATGCTGGACGAAATCGACAAGATGTCGACCGACTTCCGCGGCGATCCATCCGCGGCGCTCCTCGAAGTGCTCGATCCCGAGCAGAACTACATGTTCATGGATCACTACCTGGACGTGGAGTACGATCTGAGCCAGGTATTCTTCATCGCCACGGCCAACGTGCTGCACACCATCCCGCCGGCGCTCCAGGATCGCATGGAAGTGATCCGGCTTCACGGCTACACCGAAGTCGAAAAGATGGAAATCGCCAAGCGGTTCCTGGTTCCCAAGCAGCGCAAGGAAACCGGCGTCGCCAACGACGAGCAGGTCGAGTTCACCGAGGAAGGCCTTCAGGAACTGGTCCAGCACTACACGCGCGAAGCCGGCGTCCGCAACCTGGAGCGGGAAATCGGCAACGTCTGCCGCAAGGTGGCGCGCTCGGTGGTAAACGCCCAATCCGATCCCAAGAAGAAGGATCATCCCAAGACCCTGGTCACCGCGGTGAAGGTGAACGAACTGCTTGGTCCTCAGAAGTTTCGCGAACAGGAAGCCGAGAAGAAGAACGAAGTCGGCGCGACACTGGGTCTGGCCTGGACCGAGGTGGGCGGGTCGATCCTCGGCACGGAAGCCGCGATCATGGAAGGCCGCGGAAAACTGACGACAACCGGCAAGCTGGGCGATGTGATGCAGGAATCGGCCCAGGCGGCTATGAGCTATGTGCGCTCCCGCGCCCATCATTTCGGGCTGCCGCGCGATTTCTACCGGCATCTCGACATTCACCTGCATGTTCCCGAGGGGGCGATTCCCAAAGATGGCCCTTCGGCCGGAATTACCATCGCGACCAGTATCACCAGCGCGCTGACCAGCATTCCGGTGCGGGCCGATATCGCCATGACCGGCGAAATCACGGTTCGCGGCCGCGTGCTGCCCATTGGCGGTCTGAAAGAGAAGCTTCTGGCCGCGCACCGGCACGGTATCCGCGAAGTAGTGCTTCCGGCGGACAACGAAAAAGATCTGCCGGACATTCCCGATAACATCCGCAAGGAGATGAAACTGCACTTCGTATCGTCGATGGACGAGGTGTTGAAGCTGGCCCTTGAAAAAGAAATCGAGATGGCCCCGCTGGCGGGGATGTTAACCGCGGCCGAGATCGTGGCACGGTCCCGGGAAGACAAGGTAACCCACTAGGGGCTGTCCCTGGCCGCTGGCCCCTGGCCCTTAGTATGGCCGCCCGGTTTATAATAAGTGCAGCCAGACCGGAGCAGTTTCCGCCGGAAGCGGACCCGGAAATCGCTTTTCTGGGCCGCAGTAATGTCGGCAAATCCAGCCTGCTGAATGCGCTGGTGGGGGCCGACGGACTGGCATTTACGAGTTCCTGGCCGGGCCGTACGCAGTTGATCAATTTCTACCAGGTTGACGGCGGTTTTCGCTTCGTCGATCTGCCAGGATATGGATTCGCCAAAGTCCCCAAGGAAAATCGGGAGCAATGGAAAGGGCTGATCGAGCAATATATGCTCGGGCGGAACGCCTTGAAGCTGGCGGTGATTCTGCTGGATGCCAGGCGCGGGTGGATGGAGAAGGATGTGGAGTTGCGGGACTGGCTGGAGTTCCACAATCGCCCCTATCTGGTAGTTATTACCAAAATTGACAAGCTCAAGTCTCAGAAAGAAAGGCATCAAAGCCTGAGCACCCTCCGGAAAAACTACTCCGGAGAGATGCTCGAATGCTCGGCCGTCACCGGCCGGGGAGTGAGGGAAATTTGGCAAGCGATCTCGAAAACAAAGATGACGCAGTAACCACTGCTGCTCAAGACGCCGCTGGTCCGCTGCAGGAAGCCGCCAAGCCGGAGGGCAAGCCGGAATCCGGCAGAGGCAGGGCGAAGGCAGCCGACAAGGCAGCCGCCGATCCCAAGCCCGCCGCAGAGTCCAGACCGGCGCCTGAATCTAAGCCACCAGTCGAGGCTAAACCGGTCTCCGAACCCAAGCCGCCGGCAGATGCGGCTCCGGAGGCAGCCTCGGTGGCGCCCACCGCCATGGAGACTAAAGAGGCGGAGCCTGCTGGTCCCCAGCCCGGCGGGCGGCTGTTCGATAACCGGCGCCGCGCCCAGGGCAACCAGGGCAAGAACGGCAGCGCGCTCGACCTGGTGGAACTCAAGGACATGAGCATCCAGAAGCTCAATCAGATCGCCAAAGATCTGGGCGTCCAGGGCTTCGCGGGACTGCGCAAACAGGAATTGATCTTCAAGATCCTGCAGGTGCAGGCCGAAAAGAGCGGACTGATCTTCTCCGAAGGCGTACTCGAATGCCTGCCGGACGGCTTCGGATTCCTGCGTGCGCCCGAGTACAACTATCTGCCCGGCCCCGACGACGTCTACGTCTCGCCCTCGCAGATCCGTCGCTTCGACCTC
>JAOAPR010000293.1 GCA_025463005.1 Bryobacterales bacterium
AAGCCCAGGCCAGTGCTGAGGTTGGAACGCGTCACGATCAGGGTGTCGGCGATCTCCTCGGCGTTCGGCGCGCGCTGCGAGAGTACAGCAGGGCGTGGATTTGCGCCACGGTGCGGCGTATGCCCCAGCGCGTTCCCAATTTGCCCCAGTGCAGGGCGACTTTTCGGTGCCAGCCGAGAGGTTCATGAGCAAGACCCCGATGACCGTTATTGTGAAGGGTTTCGGATGCCGGCCGCATGAGGGACGGCGCGGCGAGTTCGGCGGCCGGCGTCCGAAAGCCTCCAAGGGAGGAAACCGCGCTTAGGGAACGTAAGGCCGTGCAGCAGGCGCTATGGGTATTCAGAGCCGCGGGTGAGGTGTGTGATTGAGATCGAGCCGATCCAGCGGGGTTGTGCGACGGTAAAGCGGCTGGTGGATGGGCGGCGGATCGCGTCGCACATGATGAACTGTCGGACGATTTGAGATGCCAGCCGGATATCTGAGTGTGCTCTGCCGTGGCCGATCGAGAGCCGGCGAGCGCGACGAGCAGATTTGCGGGGTTGTGACGCGGTCATGAGGTGTCGAGCCTGATGACGGTCGTTGGAGCTGTCGGCCGATGCCGCGGCGCTGCACCGCGCGCGAAGACCTCGATGATGATCATGCGACCGCCGCAGCATGGACAATTCGGCTTGCTGGGATCGACAGCGGCAGCGGTAGGTTGGCCGTCAGGTTTTGCAGCGGCGAGCAGCTCACGCGCGCGTGCGATGTTGTCGGCGCAAGAGCCTTTGGCGAACAGGCCGTAGCGGCGGATGCGGTGCAAGCCTTTTGGCAGCACGTGGATGAGGAAGCGGCGGATGAACTCGTCTGTGCCGAGCGTCATGCTTTTGTATCGATCGCGGCCCTCGATGCGGTAGTCCTTCCACTTGAAGGTGACGCCGTGCTCATCGAAGGCGATCAAGCGGCTGTTGGCGATGGCCACGCGGTGGGTGTAACGCGAAAGATAGGCCAGCACGGCCTCGGGTGCGCCGAATGGCGGCTTTGCGTAGACGACCCACGCAGCCTTGCGCAGCGGGGCGAGATAAGCCGCGAAGGATTGCGCATCGGCCAGATGTATGTGCTGGCCGAAGAAGCTGAGGCGGCCGGCTTGGTGGGCGGCGACGAGCTTCTCCAGGAACAGGCGGCGGAACAGCCGCGAGAGCACGCGCACGGGGAGGAAGAAGCCGGGCCGGCGGGACACCCAGCGCTGGCCATCGAGCGAGATGCCACCGCCCGGCACGATCATGTGCACGTGGGGGTGATGCGTCAGTGCTGAGCCCCAGGTGTGCAGAACCGAGGTGATGCCGATCCGCCCGCCCAGATGCTTGGGATCGGCGGCGATCGTCAGCATGGTCTCGGCCGAGACCTTGAACAAAAGATCGTAGATCACCGCCTTGTTCTGGTAGGCGATGTCGGCGATCGCTCCTGGGAGCGTGAACACCACGTGATAGTACGGCACCGGCAGCAGGTCGGCCTCGCGCGCGGCGAGCCATTGCTTCGCGGCGGCGCCCTGGCACTTCGGGCAATGGCGGTTGCGGCAGGAGTTGTAGGCGATCGTCGTATAAGCGCAGTCCTCACAGCGCGCGACATGGCCACCGAGCGCTGCCGTGCGGCAGTTCTCGATTGCCGACATCACCTTCAGCTGGTCGAGGGCTGACATGGCCGGCATGGGCCTGACGCCATGCCGGACCGTGGCTGCGGAAGATATCCGCAACCTCCAGGGCCGGGCGCGGCACGCGCGCCGCGTTAGCCGGGCGGCCGGACCTCGCGGAGCTTGAGCGCGATATGCTCCAGCGGGCTCATGACCTCGCTGATTGTCTTGGAAGACCCAACATGACTACGTGCAAAGGGTCAAGAACTTCGCTGCGTTTCTCGGACGATCACCCGATACGGCGACCTTCGAGGACGTGCGCCGCTACCAGCTGCATCTGGCGGCGAGCGGCGTCGGCGTGCTCGTCTCGACGGCGCCTACAAAGGCAGCTTCATCTATTGGCTGTCGTGGTGGGTCCACGATGGCCGGGTGGTAGCATTCGAGCCACAGCCGGACTTGGCCCGTTATCTAACGAATATTTGTCGCGTGCTGGGGCTTGGTAACGTGAAGGTAGAAGCTATAGCCGTCTATTCGCATTCCGGCGATCAGGACCTGTTTCTGCCAAAAGGCCATCAACCCGGCGCGTCCCTCCATCACCGGGCCATGGAAGGGGGAAGCTTCACAACTCTGTCTGTGCCGACGATCGGGCTGGACGATTATTTCGACGTGAGCGACAAGGTCACGCTTCTCAAGATCGATGTGGAGGGAGCTGAGTTCGGGGTTTTCAAGGGCGCTGCACGGACTTTGCGGCAGCACGCGCCATTGCTCGTTTTCGAGTGCGAAAACCGGCATCTCGCGCCTGGCAATGTGCAGGACGTATTTTCTTATCTTGAGAGCCTCGGGTACGAGGGAAGCTTCGTTTGCGACAATAAGGTTCTGCCGATCTCCAGGTTCGATGCCGCAGTTCATCAGCGCCAGGACAGAGAATGGTTCTGGAAGAGCAAGGACTACTGCAACAATTTCATTTTTCGCAAAACGCG
>JAOAPR010000001.1 GCA_025463005.1 Bryobacterales bacterium
ACGCCGAAGACGAAGAAGTAGGTCGCCATCAGCAGCAGCGGATTCAGAAACGCCCATACAGTGCCGCCGAAACTGCCGCGCGAGCGAGCCAGAATATCGCGGCGAACCATCGATCCCATCAGCTTGCGATTGCGCCAGACACTTCGTACGGGCAAGAGAAAAGCCTTGGGGATGGCTCGCAGAAGGCGCGCACGACGCACTGAAGCGGCGGTCACCACGCGCGGCGTCCCAATCTCGAGTTTCCCTACCCCTACACGGGCCTCGATCGCGATAAATCGCGCGCGGTCCTTTACCGGCGCCACTTGCACCGTATAGTCGCCTTCCTCGACCGGCAGCGGGATGCGCAGGTCCGCCTCGCGGCCGTTCACCTCCGACCATTCGCCTTCCTGCAGAAAAGCTCCGGTGGATGGATCGTAGAGCTGCCAGCCGATCACACCGGGCTGGTCCAGGCTGAAGCGCAGCCGGATGGCAGCGCCGTCGGCCACTGCCTCGAGTACCTGCATTTAGCTATACAACCATGACGGATAGCGATCGCGCACCCCGCGCCGCTTGCGGCCGACAGCATAGATCCCGTCGCCGCGATGCTCTTTCGGCAGGATGTAGCGGTCGAGCAGGTGTTCCACCCAGGCGTGCTCGGGCTTGAGCTCTTCGCGGAACGGTCCGGTCTCAAGTGCGGCGACTTCGAACCCGGAATTCTCAAGGAGATCCTTGATCTCGCGCGGCGAGTATTCGCGGTTGTGGCGAGCCTCGGTCTCACCCTCCTGATTCGGGCGGATGTAGGCCGGAAACAGCATGGGATGAAACCCTTGCAGGATCGCTGAGACGGCGCGGGCGGAAGCAATGTTTGGAGTGGTCAGGACCAGCGCTCCACCGGGCTTCAAAACGCGGTTGATCTCACCCATCATGTGCATCGGATCGGATGGCAAGTGCTCGATCAGCTCGCAACACAGCACCGTCGAAAAATATCCGTCTTCGTAGGGGAATCGATCTTTCTCGGCATCGAACAGATCCACATCGCACTGAAAATCTTCGCCGTTTTCAGAAGTGACGCGGCGATGATTGGTCTGACCGGGCGGGCCGTAGTAACATCCTCGGACTTCGCCATACCCAAGCCTGGTCTTGAGCGCAGGGGTGATCTGGAGATACGCGCCCATCTCGAGGATACGGTCCTCCGGACCTCCCGGAGGCGTCAAGGCCAGTGTCCGCTCCAGACGCGTCCGATGGGTCTCGACGTAAGATCGCGAGCCGTCCTCGGCCGAGGCCCAGGAAGCGATGTAATCCCCCCCAACAGGCGACGCGACGGGCGAGCTGCCGGCTTGCGCGGCCGCGGCAACCGCCTTGGCGGGTTCTCGTCCTTCCACCACGGCTTCCAAAAATTCGGTGTATCGCTGGGCCGCTACATTCCAGCTACACTCCTGTTCGGCCCACGCCCGAGCCCGATCGCCCAGCGCGCTACGGACCGACGGGCGAGTGGCCAGGAGGTTCAGATATTCGAACAGGTGTTCTTCTTCCGTGGGACCTACGGGAGCCTTGAGACAAACGTCGTCGGGAAGTTCGCGGAACGATCCTACGTCGGACACGATCACGGCCTTGCCCATCCCCAACGCCCTTTGCAACGTGCCCGAGCTTTCGCCTACCGTCGGATACCGCAGGTTCAGCACGATGTCTGAAGCGCCCAGGTAGCCGCTGAAATCCTCCAGCGGAACAAAATCCAGGTGGCGGACGTTCAGTTGCAGGTTCATCGACGCGATCAGCGATTGGAGCGGCAATTCCGGATGAGCCTCGCCCACCAGAATCATCCGGGCATCCGGTACGGCACGCACCAGCCTGCGGAACGCTCGCAGCGATTCGGCGATGCGCTTGTACGGCTTCAGGAATCCGAACACCCCAATCAGCGGAGTACGCTCCTGCAAACCGAGACGCGCCCGGTAGCTCATGCGATCCACCGGCGCGGTCCAGGCGCCGTGAAGAATGCGGGCGATGGGACCTTCGAATCCCTGGGCACGTAATTCCGCGGCGACCACGTCGCTGTGAACGATCGCCCCGCGCGAGCGGGCCAGAACCGTCCGCATCATCGCCAGGCTGTAATCCGGCGCGCGCTGGCGGGTCCGCACGTAGCGCTCGGCGTACTCTTCCGCCTCAGGCCCGTGATTGCGTCCGACCTCCCGAACGTAGCCGTCCCAATCGTTGCGGTTGATGGTGAGATCGGCAACCAGGTGATGAAGGTTCGCCTCATGCATCACCACCACGCCGGGGTGTTCCATGGCGGCTTCGTAGACGAAATCGTGATACGGGTTATTGCCCAGTTGATAGACGCAGACGTCGTAACGAGACGGGTCGAACGCCGCGGGCTTCGAGGCGAACGTCTCCACCTCGATCGACTTATTCAGGTGCTCCAGCACCGCCGCGGAGTAGTCGGCGATGCCGCTCTTGGCTGGCGGCAGAGGGGAAAAGAAGGCCACCCGCATGTTTCAGGGAATCAATTCCACGGTGAAGGTCGCGAGCGATACGGGGATCTTCATCATCACTGGCGTGCGGACCGCGTCGCGCGCGAAGAACAACTCCAGGGTGAGATCGGACGCCGGACCCTTGATCGAAGTCCGGAACCGGTCTGCATCCATTTGTTGGTTCCCCAGGCGAACCGTCGTGCTTCCCAAGTACTCCAGCCGCACTTGATAGGCCGCACCGAGGATCGCCGGTTGCTGCGAAGGAAGCCGTCCCTGAGCCAGTTCCTTTCGCACGAACTGGAGCAGCGTCAGGGCATCGCGCGCACAGATGGGCACGCTCAGCTCGGTCTTTCCGCCGGTTTTGTCGCCGCGGACGGCCTCGCGCGTGGCGGTGTTCTTGTTCGGATCGAAGGTCACCCGCTCTTCGCTCTTGCGTGTGCCACGCGAGGTTTTCTTGTCCAATTGCCAGGAACAAAAGTCGGGATTCGCCGTGGAACGATAGTGATCGCGGATGGCAAAACCAGGAACGCTGGCATCCAGGTTCAGCTCAAATTCCCAACCGGGCATGGAGGCGGTGCCGTCGCCAGTTCGATCCGATCGAAGGCTGGCTTCTCCCATGCTCAGGCCGCTGGGCCAGTTAATGCTGTAATGCAGAACTTCTCCGTAGGCGGATGCCAGAAAAGGAGCCAACAGGAACAAGATGTACTTCATGATGCACGCGCCGTTACGGCCGTATCGCGCCGGCGACGATGCCCCGCTACGTCGTAATACACCCGGAGGGTCTGGGCCGCCGACTTCTCCCAGCTAAATGCCGCCGCACGCTGTAGCCCGAGCCGCTCCAAACGCATGCGCAGTTCCGGATCCAGCAGCACGTCCAGCATGGCCCGCGCCATTTCCGCCTTCGAACCAGGGTCAAACAGAATGCCAGCGGCGTTAGCCACTTCCGGCATCGCTGTCAACTGCGAACAGGCCACCGCGCGCCCGCACGCCATGGCTTCAAGGATTGGAAGACCAAATCCCTCGTAAAACGAAGGAAACACAAATAGATCGGATGCGCCGTAGAACTGCACCAGATCGGCGTCTTCCACGAATCCCGTAAAATGCACGCGGTCCCGAAGGGCCGACCGGTTGACCGCCCGATGCAATTCGCGGGAATACCAGGTTTCCTTGCCGACGAACACCAGATCATGCTGCAACTGGGGTTCGGCTTGTAGCACGTCCTCGAACGCCTGCAACAATCCCAAATGATTTTTGCGGGGCTGCAGGTCGCCTACGGTGAGCACGAACGGCCGCCGCAAACCGAATTTGCGCTGGATGGCAGCTCGTGCCGCCTCGCGCTCGATCGGGCGGAACTGGGCCGCGGCGGCGTTGGGCACCACGACCACCTTCTCTTCGTCAATGCGGTAGTGCTTCAGGATCGCGCGCCGCGAAAACTCGCTCGGCGTCAGCACGCGAGCCGCGCGCTGCAACGTCCGCTTCACCGTAAGCCGCAGTTGCACCGAACGAAACCGGGTGAAGTATTGCGGATACTCCAGATAGCTGACATCGTGCACGCTCACCACCAACGGAGCCGCGGTGAAGAGCGGACCGGTGTACTGCACGTGCAGCAGATCCGGACGATCGGTGCGGACGTGCCTCGGCAGATCCAAGCCCAGGCGTTTATATGGGCTTTGAGAAACGCGACGCGTCTGGATGCGGTCGGGCAGATCCGCCTCCACGCCTTCTTTCGAGATGTAGGCGATCAGGTCGTTGTCTTCGTCCAGACGGGCGAACTCGTGGAGGAGATTGCGGATGTAAACTTCGTTTCCCGTGAGGTGACAGCCGATCGCGTGCGCGTCAACTGAGAATCGCATCCAAGTCTCAGTATAGCCTTCTCATCAATAAAAACACCGCAATTGCGGAAAGTAGTATCACCGCGATCAAGATAGACCGTCCCCTTGGTTGGGACGCCGGCGTCAGAGGCTCGGGAACGTCCGGCGGGGCCGGTTTCTGGAACATCCTGGTAAAGTCACCCGGCTGCCCGGGCGCGGGAGAGTCGGCAGGGGCCATCGAAGCAGCCGTCCCAGGTCTCTGGAACGCACGGGTGAATTCCCCTGGCTGGGACATCGACTGGGCTGGCTGCGTTGATTGGGATGCGGGCGCGGCTACCGGCTCGGGCGCCTGCCGCAACTTGAACATCCGGGTGAAGTCGCCGGGTTCTGATGGCGCGGGTGCTTCCTGTGGCCGGATGCGCCATGCGCCGGCCGAATCTAACGGCGCATGATCAGCAGCGAGCCATTCCCGGAACCCTCCGGCCAGCGGCGTGGTAACCACGTAGAGTTTTCCTTCATGGCGCCCGCGATCGAGTACCGAGCGTCGCTGCGCTTCGCTCAGATTATCCAGGTTGGCGACCAGTTGGGGCGAAGACACAACCAGATGCGCTTCGACGTCCCGGCCGGTGGCACGCTCGCGCGCGCGGAACGTCTGGACCTCGTCTTCACGGAGTAGATCGAGCAGCTCAAAACGGTCGAGGAAACTCACGTTCCCCATATAATCGCAGGTCTCGCGGGAATTCTGTAGAACGGCCACGCGCTACCGCTTGTGGTTCGGTGCACCGAACCGCGACCGCCAGGGAGCGGCTCTAATACGCTGCGCGGTAGATTTCGAGCGCCGCCGCGGCGCTGAATGGCCGAGGGTTAAACTTCCCGGTCCATTGCGTAGCGGCCTCTTCTGCCAGGCGCGGAAGCGCTTCTTCCGGAATCCCCGCGTCGCGCAGATTTGCCGCCAGCCCGGCCATTTCTGCCAGCTCGCGCAACGCAGCCGGCAGGTCGCCGTGGTAGAGATCACGGTAACGCGCGCCTGCCACGCCGCTATTCCAATCGACCACCTGAGCCAGCACCGCCGCCACCGCAGCTCCATGGGCCAGCCCGAAATGGTCGCTGAGCGGATACGCGCAGGCGTGCGCCGCACCCAGATTCGAGTTTTCGATGGCCAGGCCGCCGAAGTGCGCGCCCAACAGCATCGCTCCGCGCGCTTCAAGATCCTCGGGATTCCGGTGCATGCGCTCGAAACCGGACAAAATCAGGCGCCAGGCCGAACGCGAGAAGCATTCCGAGAGCGCCGTTTGCCGCGAAGTCACCAGTGTCTCGAGCGCGTGCGACAGCGCATCGTATCCAGTCGCAGCCGCCAGCTTCGCAGGCTGTGACATGGTCAGCTTCGGGTCCAGAATAGCCACGCGGAACGACCCTTTTCCGTCACCGCACGCCATCCGCGCGCCCGTTTCCGAATCGACCAGCGTGGCGGAACTTTGCGCTTCGCTTCCGGTGCCCGCCGTAGTTGGAACTGCGATCATCGGCAGCATCGGACGGGCGGCTTTTCCGTAACCCCAGTAATCCCGCATGCGGCCGCCGTTGCTCAGCAGAAAGTTGATGGCCTTGGCGCAATCGAGCGAGCTTCCGCCGCCTACGGCGACAATAAGATCGATCCCCAGTTGCCCGGCAAAGGCGCCGCCGGCTTCCGCCATGGCCGAAGTGGGATTCGCCTGGAATTCGTGGAACCCGTGCACGGTCATGCGCCGCGCCTTGAGCGAACGCATCGCTTCCGCGGCGTAGCCTGCCTCGACAATTCCAGGATCGGCCACCAGCAGGCAGCGTGTGCCGCCCAGCTCCCGCGCAACTTCGCCCAGCCGCGCGAACTCGCCTGCGCCGAACACCACACGGGTACGGGGCCGAAAATCGAAGGAAGTCACTGAGGTTCAGGATACTTCACTACGGGCGATGGCTTTGGCGCCATCTACGCACAGGACCGCTGCGTGCTTCGAGGCCGGCTCCAGCCCGCCCAGCGCCTGGTCGATGATATCCGCTGTCAGCTCTTTCAATTGCACGCGCGTTTTGCCCAGCATCCATTCGGAGAGCACGGATCCGGCGGCGATGGACGCCGTGCAGCCGCGCACCTGATAACGCGCCTCCGCCACGCGCCCGTCGTCAAAGCGCGCCGATAAACGCAGCAGGTCGCCGCAGGCCGGATTGGTCACGTCCACGGTGATGGCCGGTGCCGGAAGCTGGCCGATGTTGCGCGGATTTCGGAAATGCTCCAGCAGGAGTTCAGAATGCACGTTCAATTAAATTATGACTGCCCCGAGACTCTCCTGGGCGCGGACTTGGGCAGCCCCACTTGCGTTATGCTCCCGGTTTGCGAGACACTAGCAAGTTTTCCCGGACCATATCGCTAAATGCGCACGCGGATTCTTTATCACGACCATTGTTTCGACGGCGCGGCGTCCGCGGCCTTCTTCAGCAGGTTCCTGGAAGCCAAGTTCCATCCCGACGCGCAGTTCGAGTTCACAGGCATGGCGCACAAAGCCTCGCAGCTATTCGAGCCAAGCCTGTTTGACGGCGATGTGAACGCCATCGTGGATTTTAAGTACTCCACGGATCCACGGCTGACGTGGTGGTTCGATCATCATCAGAGCGCCTTCCTTACGCCCGAGGACGCCGAGCATTTCCGGCGCGACACCAGCGGCCGCAAGATGTACGATCCCAGCTTCCGGTCCTGTACGATGTACATCGCCACCGTGGCGCGGGAGCGCTTCGGCTTCGAGGCGCCCGACCTGGCGGACCTGGTCTCCTGGGCCGACATTATCGACGGCGCGCAGTACGCCAGCGCGCAGGAAGCCGTGGAGATGGCCGAGCCTGCCATGCGCCTCACCCTGGTCATCGAGGGCAGCAAAGGTTCCGAAACCGTGCAGCGCATCATCCGCATGATGCGGCATGAGCCGCTGGCTGCAATCGCCGCCGATCCCGAGATTCAGGCGGTCTACCAACCCCTCTACGAGCGGCATTTACGGTCCCTGGACATCATCCGCAAGCAGGCTCGCTGCGAGAATGGCGTGGTGTACTTCGACCTGGTGGATCATGACCTGGGAGGCTACAACAAGTTCATTCCCTACTACCTGTTCCCGCATTCGGTGTACACCGTCTCGGTGAGCACCTCCAGTTTCCGCACCAAGGTTTCGGTAGGATCGAACCCCTGGGCAGAAGTTCCAGTCGACCACAACCTGGCGAGCATCTGCGAAAGGTACGGAGGCGGCGGACACCCGCGCGTGGGCGCCATTAGCTTCGAGATCGGTGCGATAGAGCAGGCCCGGGAGGCGGCGAAAGAGATTGCGGCGGAACTAAAGAGCGACCCCGTTAAGAGCGCACAAATGCGTTAAATTACCGGTTCCATTCCGAACCGGCGCAGCAAGAGGAACTCCGAAAGATTGTCCGTGGTCAGCAGGCCCACCAGGTGGGTGCCTTCTTGTACCAGCGCGCAACGGCCGGCGCGAGCCATCAAGGGCAGGGTCTCGGCCAGGTCGGCAGCAGGCTCCAGCGCCAGATAGTCACGATCCATGACACCTGCCACGTAAGCATCGGGGCCTTCCGAGGCCAACGCCCTCAGGAGGCGGTTACGATCGAGCAAACCGATGACGTCGTCACCGTGCATCACCGGAAAATCCTGCTGCGAAGTCGAGAGCAGCAGATTGGCGGCATCGCGCACGGTGTCGCCGTGTTCCAGATGGTGGAATTCGGTGATCATCGCGGCGCGCACAGGAATCCCATTGGTGAGCGTCCGGCCGGTGGCAGCCGCGCTTTCCTGTGCGGCGCCCAACCAGATAAAGAAGGCGAAGAAGACCAGCATGAATTCGCCCTGCACCAGGCCGTAGAGTCCCAGGCCGAATGCAACTACGCGGCCCATCCAGGCGGCGATGCGAGTGGCCTCGTCCTCCGGGCGCACGAAGCTCAGCAGCGCGCGCAGCAGACGTCCTCCGTCCATCGGAAAGGCGGGGACCAGGTTGAATCCAGCCAGCAGGAAATTCGCGAAACCGAGCAGTGCGAGCAGTTTCCCGCCTGACGGATGCAGCAGATCCGACGGCTGCACGCTGATAGCCTGCTTGGTAGAAACCACATACCAGAAGATGCCCACCGCCACCAGCAGGTTCGCCAGCGGTCCTGCCAGCGAAATCCACAGTTCTTCCCGCGGGCGCAGCCGGCGCTCCATGCGCGACAGGCCTCCAATGGGGAACATGACAATTTCCAGGGTGCGGATCTTGAAATGCTTTCCCACTGCCGCGTGAGCCACTTCGTGCAGCAAAACGCTGGCAAACAAGCCCAGAATGAACATCGCAAAGACCGCGGTGGATTCGTAGCCCAGGGCGGTAACTACCAGGAATAACAGGAGAAGAATGAAGGTAAAGTGCAGCCTGACAGGTACGCCCAGCAACTGGAAAGCCCTTACGGTTCCGGCCGTGGCGCCGCGATCGACGGGGACAGACAGGCTCTTCACAGGTCCACGATAACAGAGGCTCGCGGCTATTACGCTCAGCAAAACGCCGCGTGAGGCGCCCCGTGAAACTACCTAGAAGCGTACGTCGAAAGTATTGACTTGCTACGGAAAACGGCGGGTAGTGCCCTGGGCCTTGCGGCTGGGCAGGGGGCCGCCGCCATCAGAGGAGTTATATCGAGGAGGGAGGCTGCTGAAGTTCAGCTCGCCCTCGTCGTACATAAGCTGGCGATCGAGGACCATTTCGACTGTGGTGCCTTTAGCCAGCACGGCGTCGGGCCCCCGGGTAACCAAGACGGCGATGAGTCCGGCCGTTGCTCCTGCTGCTGCGCCGATGCCCGCCCCCAGGCCGGGCGCTCGTCCGATGCCCGCCAAGCCTCCCACCGCCGCGCCAGTGGCCGCCGTATCGGCGATTACCCTGGCATCGCCGGACTTGTTGCCTTCGCTGCGGATGGTGCCTTCTTTCTTGTCCAAATCCTCGGTCGCGCGACCGTCCAGACCCGCTACCTGCGCGCGGAAGTCGCGCGTCACGCCGTTGGGCAGCATCAACGAATCGAACCGCAGGCGAAACTCGCCACGACCCTTAACCTTGCCCGGACGTTTGGACGACGTGACAGTGCCCAGCACGTAACTGCCTGCCGGAATCACGATCTTCCCGTTAACTGCGATGGGGAACGTTGTTTCGAGGTACACGCGGTCGCCTTCACCCGTGGTCTTCGTGCTGACGCTGTTCACCATGCTCAGCGGAATGCGGGTGCCGGTTTCGACCAGGAACGTCTTGTGATCCGGCTCAGCCGGAGGGGTCGCCTGAAGTGAATCAGGAGTCACCTCCTGCGCGGCCAGAACCCCGGCCACGGCCGCTATCGCCAAGAACGGGCCAACGTGCATAAACAATGGCTCCTCCCCCCGAGTGTAACCTACAAATCGTCAGACGCAGCCGCTCGCAACAGGTTACCGGATCGGCAGGATTCCGCCGGACCGGCTCATCTGTTCCGGAAAGCCGCATCGGATTTCCGGGTCTGCGGGCGCATCGTCAGGAATGCGCAAATTGATCTGAAACAAGCCGGCGTAGGGCGGGCTAATCCCCGCGTAGAGAATCCGGGCCGCAGGGACCGGCACACCGTTCAGCCATACCCTAAAATCGGCCAGCCGCGTGATGGAAGCCGCCCCATCCGGCAGCCGGTTGGCGATGGCCGGGGGTACCGTCGGGCCCAAGCCGGTGGCATAGACGACCACCACCTCACCGCGGCGCGCGGGGGCGTCTGAAGTGATGACGGTTCCATCCAGGTGAGCGGCCAAGACAACCGTTCCGCTGAGCTCGAACATCGCTGGCGCGACGGGATCCAGCACGATATCGATGGCCGGGCCGGCAAGCCCGTCATTGATCAACTGGATGGTTGCCGGGCCCGCCACCAGCGATACCGGCGCGAGCACGTTCACCTGCGTGGGCGACACATAGTAAATGTTGGCCGGCAGGTGATTGATCAGCACGCGCACGCCGGTCCCGATCAGCACCGTGGGGAGCGTGCCGGCACGAAGATCGTCCGGTCCCATCGCCCGCGTGACGTAGGACAGCCGGTTTCCGTAAATCGTAATGAAGCTGTTAGGGGCGTACATCCCGGCCACGGCCGCAATCGGGTTCACTACGGAATCGGCTGTGTACTCTGGCGTGCCCGAATCGGCGCCTCCGGCGAGCAGGGACCCAAGCGCGAGCACGGCCAGACACTTCGCCCAGAACATCGTAGTAATTAGTGCCGGCGCGACGGCGTATTCTCATGGCCGCCGCCTCTGCGCGCTTTTCCCTATAATCAACTAGAGGAAATTCGCCATGACGCGCTCAAGTCGATGGTTATTGGCAGCGATTGCACCGTGCGCAATGTGGGCTTATCAACAAGCGACCCCTTCGCCTTCACCCGCACAATTGGCGGCGCAGGCCGATCGCCAGAAAATGATGGATCTTCTGCATATCGCATCGCTGCGGCAAGGCGCGAACGGCAGCAATCCTCAGGCGCCGAATTACGCGAATTATGACGAATCGAAGGCCAATCCCTATCCCGACCTGCCGGATCCGCTGGTGTTGAACAACGGCAAGAAGGTCACTTCGTCCAAGATGTGGTGGAATCAGCGCCGGCCGGAAATCATGGAGGAGTTCGACCGCGAAATCTATGGCCGTGTTCCAAAAAATGTGCCGAAGGTGAAGTGGGAAGTTGCCAGCACCACGAATGAAATGAACGGCGACGTGCCGGTGATCACCAAACAACTGTTAGGCCATGTCGACAATTCTTCATACCCCGATATCACGGTAGACATTCGTGTGTCGCTGAGTACTCCGGCCGGTGCCAAGGGCGCTGTCCCGGTAATCATGGAATTCGGCGGCGGCGGACCCATCGGCGGGGGACGCGGTCCCGGGGGTGCAGCGAAGGCTCCCCCCAAGCAGGCTCCAACCGGTCCAACGTGGCAGCAGCAGGTCCTGGCGAAGGGCTGGGGCTACGCGCAGATCTCGACCAACAGCATTCAGGCCGATAACGGCGCGGGCCTGACAGAAGGGATCATCGGCCTGGTTAACAAGGGTCAGCCCCGCAAGCCTGACGATTGGGGCGCGCTGCGCGCCTGGGCGTGGGGCGCCAGCCGCGCTCTGGATTATTTCGAGACCGACAAATCCGTCGACGCGAAGCAAGTGGGCATCGAAGGCCACTCGCGATGGGGCAAGGCGACGGTGGTCGCCATGGCCTACGATCAGCGCTTCGCGGTTGCCTACGTCAGCTCATCGGGCGAGGGCGGCGCTAA
>JAOAPR010000011.1 GCA_025463005.1 Bryobacterales bacterium
AGCTTTGCATCGATCCTCGGCCGCCCGGGATATTGGCGGTGCTTGGAGCCATCGAACTTCTGCGCGATCAGCTTCCGGTACCAAGCCAGGATCGTGTCGGGTTTGGCGATTCAAGCGATTTCCCGAATAGCCTTTTCCCGTCGGTTCGAGTTTCTTGACCCGAGGCGGAGCGGATGGTCGTGTCTGATCCAGCGCGTCACCCTGGCCGAAATCGGAAAACGCTATCCGGCCCTCAGTCGTCAAAAGATCGAGTTGGCGGTAATGTACGCTAAGGCATTTCCGCGTAGAGGTCGTCCCATCCTGAGCCCATGGGCGAAGCACCAACCGCATCGCGTGACCAAACATCGCCTTTCCAGTTGAATGAGGTTCTTGATCGATAAGTGTCTGCACACCTGGCTCGCGAAAGTCGCGCATGAAGTGGGATACATCTGCGAACACAGGAATTTCTTAGGGTTGGGTGGTCAGAAGGACTGGGAACTGACGACCGAGCAGCTTAGCCGAAACAGTTTAGTAGCCAGGCCGATAGAACTGGGAAACAGAGCGCGAAAGTCTTCTCCAGATGTTCAATGGCGGCTTGAAGTCGCCGCACATCGTCCAGGAGGCCCGATAAGGTCCAAGGATCAGAGCGGCGACCGCACCAAATATTTGGCTTAGGACTTCAGAACTGCGATTGCCGCGCGTTGGCAGCCCCCACAACAGTCGCGAAGCGGCCGTCAGATGTTTACAAGTACAGGAGATGTCGGACGTTGGGCTCACTGACTGTGCAAATGCGCAACCGCTCTTCAAGTTGGCTATCCGCACGGGTTAAGCGGTCATGCTGACGAAGGTGTTCCGCCCAGGAACTCACAACGAATGTTTCGAGATAACGGTCGTGGATCTCAAGGTCTCGACAAATTCCCCATCGCGACGCGCCGTCGCGGCGCCGGACGCGTCCGTATTCGCGAATGGTCTCGATGAACTCCGATACCCGCTCGGGTTTCACATGGTATTCAACGGTGACCAGGACCGGCCCCCCATCGGCATCCGCACCGACAACAAGAGGCAGGCGCCAATGATTCCAAGGCGTCAAATCAATGCTCTGGTCCGGCAGTCGCAGAACGAATCCCAAGACCGTTGACAGGATTGTTCCAGCACCGGCCCATAGTAGCGCCTTGCCGAGGCCGGCCCGCGCCGCCACCGCGCCCCAAGTGGCACTTCCGGCGGCAACAGCTCCTTGAAACACCAGCATCGAAACCGCGAGCACACGGGCCCGCACCCAGTCCGGTGTCTGGTTTAGAACCTGAACATTGAAGAGCGAGATGAAGGATGTCCAAGCCGCACCTCCGACGAGCATGACCGCAGCTAGCGGCGCCAACTCGCGTAGCGTTCCGGCCGCGATTGTCGTCAGACCGAAGATTGCAATACCAGCCGATACGATCATGTCGGCCGACCACCGGGATCGAGCGCGCTGCATCACTAGCGCACCGAGCACCGCACCACAGCCAAAGCCACCGAGCAGCATTCCGTATCCAACCGGACTACCGTTGATGCGATGGGCGATGGAAGGCAGCAAAGCCAGCAGGCCGCTCGCGAAAAACATCGCGGTTCCTGCACGCAACAGCACAATGCGAACGGCCGGTGAGTAGCGGACGTATCGGATCGCGGCGACGGTTGCACCGGTTACTGTCTCAGGCGGCGTAGTTCGTTTAACAGCGGGCCTCTTCCAGCGAGCCACGACGAGAATAACCCCGAAGAAGGACAAGGTGTTCAACAGGAATGCGGCACCAATACCCGCAAATGCGATAACGAAACCAGCCAGCGCAGGTCCCACTGCCCGGGCAAAGTTGAATTCGATGCCGTTGAGCGCTGACGCCGCTGGGAGGTCTTCCTTTTCGACCAGTTCGGGCAAGACGGCGCGCCAGGTAGGGGTTTCGAATGCATCTCCCGCCGATAGAGCAAAGGTCAGAATGAGTAGCAACACCGGAGACATCTTGCCCGCAATCGTCATCACCGCAAGCACGACCGCGACGACCACCATCCATATTTCCGTAAACAGGATCACTTTGCGGCGATCGACGATGTCGCCGATGGCCCCGGCAGGCAGAGCCAGAATAAAGAACGGTAGGGCTGATGCGGTTTGCGTGAGGGCCACATACATCGGGCCGGCATTCAGGGACACCATCAGCCAAGCGGCCCCCACGCTTTGCATAAACGTACCTACATCTGAGACCACGTCGGCGACAAGCAAATTGCGGAAAGTTGACGATCTTAGAGGCCGCCACAGACTGCCCGACCCGTCATTAGTCGAAATCGCCACTGCCTCAGCCTTGTGTTTCCACGTTATCAGCATCTCCTCGGGCCGAGTATCGCCCGGCGGGCACCAGGCTATTCGGCATTTTGCCACGGTTGACGGCTACTCCGGATTCCGAGCAATCGGCAATCGGGAATTCACGCGGCCAAACGGTTGTCCCAGGATTGTCGTGAGTCACGTCGCAAGTTTGTCGCAAGCTATCAGAGCTTCTCCGCCGCGCGATATGTGAACTTGGCGGCGAGTCTGACTAGCGTGGCAAAAGAGTCCGCTTCCATCTGCGCATAGTGTGTGCGCGATGGACTTGAACAACGTCTGCTGGTGGCCCGCCGCTTCTCGCGGACAACTGTTGCGCCTGGAGGGCATCCTTGGTTCAGACGTCGCCAACTCAATGCTGCGGAGCCAATTCTCTCACCAATGGTGATAAAGTGCTCAGATCCCGCTGATGCCTCGCAAGCCGTCGTGACGCCCTCCGATTGCCAGGCAGTAGCGAAGCTCGGCATCGATGAATCGACCATAGCCGGTTGGTTCCTACCGCCAACTGCTGGAAGATTTCGTTGCCGGAAAGGGGCTTCCTGCCGAAGTCTGCAGCAGTTAAAGGTAAATTTTCTGCGCGGAAGATCTACTGCCCTCCGAAAGAAGCTCGGGCTACCTATCCCACTTCCATGCGCGATTATCGGATCGATTCGAGACGCGCTCTGCCCGAGCACGAAACCAGTGAAGTGCGGTTAGATCTATGCTGTCACGCAACTTCCTCAGCAAATTGCCCTGCGGCGACGCCTCTCAACCGAAGGCGAACAATGAGTCCGAAACCATATTTGAGGGTCCTATTGCGTTGAGTCAAAGTGACGTCGGGAGTGCCGCCGCTCAGCTCCGCCTGGCGGATCGCCTCGGCATAGTTGCCTGCGTTGGCGTGGTTCTCGTAGTTCAGCAAACGGATTGCACCGGCGTGCTTTCTTATGTTGTATCGGTATTCTGCTTCGAAGACATCTCCGCGATTCCGAAATAGCCTGCGGTCGAATCGAAGTCCGTTCGCAATTCTAGGCATGGCGGCGCTCGCATAGCGGAAAGACCAATTGCGGCTGTGGAATTCGTGTACCTAGCCCCAGCTATAGCCGCGGACGTCGGCTGGATGGTCCCAGGCTCCGTTGTACATAACCGCCCAGCCCATGAATTGTGTTCGCGGATCATGCGAATACCGGTTGTTGTCGAAGAAGTCTGTCAACGTGAAGCGTCCCACTGTCACCGTGTACCGGTTCATTGGCCGTTGACCGCCAACCTGATTTTCCTCGCTTTCGAATGACTCCATTTCATCGCCGAAAGCAAAATCGTGAGAGACGTAGAACCGCGCCACGTATGGCTTTGGCGTTGCCGATGCGACGCGTGGCAGCTCGCCATTCGATGAGTTAGCGAGCCCGTCTACGCCACTGAATCCTCGTCCACCGGCGATTTCCGGATCGAAGTACAGCACCGTGTTTCTCTCCAGGCGAAGGCCGAAGAACAGAGTGCTGGTCAGCGACGCATCGCGTGCAAAGCACTTGCTGAAGTCGCTTGTGTTGCCAAGCCGGACACTATTCTGGCCTGGTATCGTAAGCTGGTCGCCCAGAAGTTCGATGGGTCCAAATATCGACAGTATCCCGGCCGCCCGCCGGTTTCTTCGGAAGTAGAAGCCTTGATCGTTCGGATGGCGCGAGAGAACTCGGGCTGGGGCTATGACCGAATCGTCGGTGCGCTCGCGAATCTGGGCCATCGGCTGTCGGATCAGACGGTAAAAAACGTACTCCGTCGGCACGGCATTGCCCCGGCTCCCAAGAGAAGCCAAATCACGTCCTGGAAGGACTTCCTCGCAACTCATATGAACGTACTGGCTGGGTGCGACTTCTTCACGGTGGCGGTCCTTAGCTGGCGCGGGCTGGTTACCTATTATGTGCTGTTCTTCCTCCACCTGGAAAGCCGGCGCGTCACTATAGCCGGGATCACCCGACACCCCGACCAAGAGTGGATGGAGCAGATCGCCCGCAGCGCGACGCAGGACAGTTGGGGTTACCTTCATCCCTGCCGCTATGTCCTGCACGACCGTGACTCCAAGTTCTGCCAATCATTTCGGTCAGAGCTGGCAAGCGGTGGGTAAAAACGATTCTGCTGCCGGCCAAGCGCCCGAACCTGAACGCCTTCGCCGAACGCTGGGTTCGCTCAGTCAAGCAAGAGTGCTTATCCAGAGTTATCCTCTTCGGCGAAGGTCCGCTGTTGCGAGTCCTGACCGAGTACAGCCGTCACTATCACCACGAAAGAAATCATCAGGGCAAAGGCAACCGACTCCTCTTCCCGGGCGAGCCGGGGAAGGCCTATCGGTCCAACCGCAACACCGTCTGTCGTCATCGACTCGGTGGCCTACTTAAGTATTACCAGCGCGCCGGATGAATATTTTTACCAAACGAGGGCGGATCATGCCCGCATTCCTCTACGACCTCAACGGGCTCAAAAGTCGCGGAAGGAACGAAAGGAAGAACGAGTGCGCGAGATGGAATGAATGGCGCAAGGCCAGCCGTTAGCTCAAGCGTAAA
>JAOAPR010000021.1 GCA_025463005.1 Bryobacterales bacterium
TCGCTGCTGGCGACTGTCCACTGGTGGCTGTGAATCTGTCCAGGCTGGATTCCAGTGAACGCTAGGGATCGAGGCTTACGCGGTTGGTCAGGGAGATACCAACCCTTGCCGATCCAGTTGCCTTACACACCGGGGCAACTTCCGCTGTAACCAGGGGTTGGGTGGTCTATTGCGGACCGCGCGGTCCTCCACGGCCGCCACCCTGTGGGGGAATCCCGCTCAGCGTAATAACGGTTCGGCCGTCCGCTCTCGTCAGTCCTCCCGCCCAGGCGTGCTTGGATCCGTCCTTAGAGGCATAGGCCGTAACTGTGACGTCTTCGCCTGATGTCACCAGGGTCTCGAAGACGCTCCGGTCATAACCGTTTCGCCGAAGGACATTGGGTGCGGGTATTTCCAAGGCCCAATTTACGGTCCTGCCTTGCGCGTTCTTGGCATCGAGGTAGATCCACCCGTGAGGGTTATCGGTCAGGACCCTTGTGATCTTTCCGACCAATATCAGTGGCTTCGACTGATCATATTCGGCCTGAAACGAGTGATGAGCGGAGGCCGGAAACGAAGGCCCCAACAAACTGATGGTGAGAGCCAGCATCCATAGTTTTTTCATCTTTTACGACCTCCAATGAATCACATAGGCTCGCGGACGACACGAAAACCGATATCGCTAACTCTCAGAGTGGGGCCGTAGTAATGGTATCGTGCGGAGACGCGCACGAAGTTGGCCGAGTTATCCCATGCGCCACCGCGCATGATCGGAAGTTGTCGACCCCGGCCGCCCCGCCCTCGCGGTCCGCCTTGGTTATTCGGCCCGCCACGACCACGACCACCTCCTGGCAGCGGGTTGCCGCCCTGTCCCGCTTGTGGCCCAGTGGGATCGGCCAGTGGACTGGTGCTAAAGAAGTCCCTCGCAAAAAGGTCTTCAATCCATTCCCGCACATTGCCTAACGTGTCATACAGACCCCATGCGTTGGGCTTCTTCTTACCGACCGGATGCGTTTCATCCCCCGAATTGGCTTCGTACCACGCAACCTCATCCAATGATGCGGTCTGCGTGTCAGTTGTCCCGGCCCTCGCCGCATACTCCCACTCCGCCTCAGTAGGCAGACGGTACCTGTAACCGTCATTCCGTGCATTGAGACGGGCGAGAAAATCATGCGCATCGTCCTTCGACACGGTTTCGACCGGATGATCGTCTCCTTTGATCGTGCTCGGATTTGATCCCATGATGGCCTGCCATTGAGCCTGGGTCACTTCATATTTTCCGATCTCAAAAGCCTTCGTAATCTGAACGCGATGCGCAGGCGTTTCATCCGCATTGCAGTCCTTGTCGTCCGTGGAACAGCCCATGACGAATTCACCGGGGGCGATCTTGACGAACTCCATGTCAATTGCGCCCTTTGTTGGATTGGGACTTTGAGCGAGTCCAGATAGCCCGGCTACTAGCCCGAGCAGTAAACGGATCAAAGAGGAGCCTCTGGACACCGCCCTCATTATAACCACCCGCGATTTAGCGATCTTGTGAAATGCCCGGCCGAGTTGTCGCATGGCGCTTGTTCTGACGGCCTGAACGACGTAAGATAATGCCCAAGCGATATCGTTTATTTAATCGATCCGTTCTCTAGGAGATACTTCATGAAAAACTTGGCGCTGCGGATTATCGTGATTGCCGCGTGGTCGGGCGGCGCGTTACTCGCCCAGAACATCACCGGCACTTGGCAGGGGTCGTTAAAGGCGGGTCCTCAAGAGCTGCGGATCGTGATTAAGATCTCGACCACGGACGCGGATAGCTTGGCGGCTGTCATGTACAGCATCGACCAACAATCGCCGGCAATACCCGCCAAGATCACACGAGACGGTTCGATCGTAAAGATGACAGTTACCCCGTTAAACGGGAACTATGAGGGAAGGGTGAGCGGGGACGGAAACTCCATCGCAGGAACCTGGACCCAGGGGGGTCCGCCGGCGCCCCTCAACCTGGCGCGTGCCACCCCTGAGACCGCCTGGACCATTCCGGATCCTCCACCACCGCCGAAGCCGATGGCTGCCGATGCTAATCCGGGGTTCGAAGTGGCCACCATCAAGCCGGCCAGACCGGACGGGCGATTTTCACTTCTGGTGAACCGAAGCGGCCTTCTTACCACGACCGGTACTACAGTGAGCGATCTGATCAAGTTTGCCTACGACCTTCATCCGCGGCAGATCACTCGCGGACCGTCCTGGCTCGAATCGGAGAAGTTCGATGTAACGGCGAAGCCCGACACGGCCGGGATACCAAACCCCAAGCAGTTAAAGATGATGGTCCAAAAGCTGCTGAAGGAGCGTTTCCAGCTCACCTTCCATAGCGAGAAGAAAGAGCTATCCGTGTACGCGATTACAGTTTCCAGGACGGGAGCAAAGCTTACAAAAAACGAAAGCGGCGGCAATCTTCCGGGCTATGGTGGAGGACCGCGGGCCTTTAATGTCAGGAACTCGACCATAGCGGAATTCGCCAGTATTTTGCAGTCCAACATCCTGGAGCAGCCGGTTGTGGATCAAACGGGACTTGGGTCCACCCGGTACGACTTCATCCTGAAGTGGACGCCCGATCCGTCTCAGTCTCAGATTGGCGGCCCCGCGCCCGTCGCCCCGCCCGCGGCTGAGGGCGCCGACCCTCCCCCGGATATCTTCACCGCGTTCCAGCAGCAATTGGGATTGAAATTGGAAAACACCAAGGCTCCCGTCGACGTGATTGCCATCGACCGCGTTGAAAAGCCCTCGGAAAATTAACGCCGTGAAGCTGGCCAGTTCAAAATCCTGAACTAGGTGCGGTGCAGGTCTGCCTGCCAGTCGCTCACGGCGCGCTTAATCTGATCAGCCGTGAAGTTCTTCGTCAGTGTCTGACCGACTAAGTCTGGCAATTCCGCGTCGGACGCGAATCGCAGCGCCACCAGTTGGCGCGTGGACAGGCGTGGGAAATCCGACCCATGTCCAAGGCGTTCGAGCCGCAACAGCATTTCCAGGCGGATGATCCGGTCCTGGAGACGAACAGTATAGGCGCGGCTGATCGCAACCAGCACCATCACCGAGAATGCCAGACAGATGAGCGCGAGATTCTGCATCGATGGGTGGCGGAACATCTCAACTCCGAGCAGGATGAGGGCAACGATCGCCGGCAGTCCGGCCACCTGAGTCATTCTTGGGGTATAGGCGTGGTTGGTGAAGTTCTGTGTCTTAGTCTGGGTCATTCTGGTTTGCTCCTGTTGACCAACCATTTCTAGCAGATCACTGAGGCCCGCGAGGGGTCAGGTCCATTGTCCGGCCGGAACCCAATTAAGCACGTCGCACTTGCGTGGTACGCTCACGTCAAGAGACGGCAGGTCGCAGACGAGGTTTGCCAAGCGAGGACAGAGATGTCACTGAGCGTGCGAAACGTCGAATACTTCTACGTCAGAATCCATGATGGCCCCGACAAGGCATACGCGCTTCTCGCTCAGTTGGCGTCGGAAGAGGTCAACCTGCTGGCGTTTAGTGCCGTGCCGTTCGGTCCCAACCACGTCGAGTTAACGATCTTCCCCGACCGGAGCAAGACGTTCAGTGAGCTTGCCGAGAAGCTCGGCTGGGAGACGACCGGTCCATTGCATGCGCTGCTGGTGCAGGGCGACGATCAACTGGGGACCTTGGCCGAGATTCAGCGGATGCTTCTCGATGCCGGAGTCAGCATTTACGCATCAAGCGGCGTCACCGACGGCAGCGGGCGCTATGGATACGTTATCTACTTGAAGGAAGAAGATCACCAGAGGGCGACCAGAGCTCTGGGAGCGGTGACAGCTCTAAGGGATTGAACATATCGAAATTGTGCGACAGAACGATTCAGCAACGGAGAAGAGGCATCGCCGAGCGCGAATGCTCGCCTGGTGGTATGTCTGTATCGGCGGAGCATTCACGCTCCTCGGAGTCAGAAGCGCCATTCGAGGTGATGCGGCTTGGTCGGTTGTCTTTCGATTCGTGATCGCCATCGGTTTTGTCGTGCTTGCGGTTGGGACGTTTCGGGGCCCTTCGCGCTGAACGCCGGCTCCGTTTCAATATCGTCCGAGAGTTCCTTTCTTCACCGCATTGACCCCTTGCGAGGATTTCACTGATGACGTATCCTAACCTGGGTCTCGCAGGAAAGTTGGTCCTCTATGAAGCTGAAATCCTGGCCTTCGAGTTCTTTGCTTGCGAGCCGTCGTGGCCGGACTGGTAGAAAATCAGCCAAATAAATCACCAAGGGAATCTAATGAAACTTTTAGCTCTAGCCCTGACGCTTTTGGCCGTGTCCGCCTTCGCGCAAAGTGACCGCGGCACCATCACCGGCGCTGTCTCCGACCCTCTCGGCGCAGTCGTGCCCGGAGCGGCACTCGAGATCCGAAACCGTGAAACCGGCGCGATCTATCAAGCCGCCAGCACCGCAACCGGAAACTACACGGTCGCGCAGATCCCGACCGGCTCCTACGAGATGACCGTGACCGTGCCCGGGTTTAAGAAGTTCGTTCGGCAGAACATCACGCTTCAGGTGGCGCAGACTCTGCGTCTGGATGTGATCCTTGAAGTCGGTAACAACACCGAATCCGTCACGGTCACGGAACAAGTCACGCTCCTCAAGACCGAAAGCGGCGAGCTAAGCCACAACGTCGCCACCGACCGGTTAAACAACCTCCCGGTGCTGGGAATTGGCGCGAACGCTAGCGGAGCCGGAATTCGAAATCCCTACGCGGTGATGCAACTGCTGCCTGGCGCCGATTGGAGGCCCGATTCCAGCGTCCGCCTCAATGGAATGGTGAGCAATACGCAGTCGATGCGCATCGAAGGCCAGGATGCCACCAACGGCATTAACTCCCCGCAATCCATGACCCAGCCCAGTGTCGACGCGATCCAGGAGTTTGCCATCCAGACCAGCAACTACGCAGCGGAGTTCGGTCAGGCCGGAGGCGGCGTCTTCAACGTCACCATGAAATCCGGCACCAACCAATTTCACGGCAGTGGTTATGAATATTTCGCCAATGAAGCCCTGAATGGCGGCCAGCCGTATACGAATGACGGGAGTGGCAGCCTGCGCCGCAATCGAGTTCGCCGCAACGATTACGGCTTCACGGCCGGCGGACCCGTGTGGATCCCCAAGGTATACGACGGCCACGACAAGGCCTTCTTCTTTTTCAGCTTCGAGCAATTCCGCGAAACAGTGGTGAATAACAACTCACCTATAACTGTGCCCACCGCCGCCTATCGCAATGGCGATTTCCGCCAGGCTTTGACGAATCGCAATGTGTGCCCGACGGCTACGCCGAATTGCGATCCCCTTGGCCGGCCGATTTTCGAGAACGCGGTCTATGATCCGAAGACGCAGCGCATCGCGCCCAACGGACAGGTGATTCGCGATCCGTTCGCCAACAATACGATTCCGCTGGCGCAGATTGATCCCGTTGCCGCCAAAGTGCAAGGTTTCATCCCTCAGCCCACGAGTTCCGCGCTGGTGAACAACTTCTTAACTGTATACGGCAATCCGCGCAACACCTTCATCCCGTCTGTCAAGGCCGACTACATGCTCAGCGCCAAACGTAAAGTCTCCGGCTACTGGTCGCGAACGCAGACCAGCACCCCCAATAACGTCGCATTGGACTACCCAATCACGACCAGCGTGGGAAGCAAGATTGTCTCTCACACCGTTCGTCTGAATTACGACGAAAGCGTTACCCCGACGTTGCTTTTCCACCTGGGAGTTGGACTGATCGACACCTTGAACGACCAGTTCACCCAAACCTTCGATCCTGTGGCCGGCATCGGTCTGCGCGGCACATACATTGCGTTGTTCCCCTCATTTCAGAGCATTACCAGCGCCCAGGGCGGAATGGCGAACATGGGTCCCGGTAGTCAGACAACCATTCATAATCTGAAACCTACTGCCAACACCAGCGTCACTTGGGTGAAGAACAACCACACCTACAAATTCGGCGGAGAGATGATCATTGAGGGCTATCCGACGCAGAATCGATCCTTCGCGAATGCCTGGATCGTCTTCGGCCCCATCGAATCCGGACTACCTTCGACCAACGGGCAGACGCTGAGCGGCGGGACTCCGGGTTTCCCCTACGCGAGCTTCCTGTTAGGCGCGCCGAACAATGGCTTCATCGGAGTTCCCTCGACGTCGCGGCTCGGAAGCCATTCCTTGTCGGGCTTCGCGCAGGATAGCTGGAAAGTCACCCGCAAGCTCACGCTTGATTACGGGCTCCGGTACGATTTTCAGACCTACCTGAAGGAACAATATGGACGGTACGTAGTCTTTGCTCCCAACATTCCCAATCCGAGTGCAGGCGGACGACTTGGCGCAGTCGCGGGCGAAGGTTACGGTGGTGGACGCTGCAACTGCCAGCTCGCCCACAACTATCCCTGGGCGTTCGGTCCACGCATCGGCCTGGCGTATCAGATCACGCCGAAGACGGTACTTCGAGTCGGCGCGGGAGTCTCGTATTACAAGACCACGGACAATGGCCTGGTTTCGAATTCTTCCGGCTCGCAGAAAATCTACAACTCCGCTTCTTATGGCGATCCTCCGTACACGATGGGCGATGGACTTCCCTACAAAGTCACTTGGCCCGATTTCAATCCCGGCCAGTTCCCGTTACCCGGCACCACTAGCTCCCCGCCGCAGCAGCTGGATCAAAACGCCGGCCGCCCCGCGCGGATCCTCCAGTGGAGCGTCGGCTTGCAGCGCGAAATCGCGCGCGACTTCGTGGTGGAAGCGGCGTACGTCGGCAATCGTGGCGTCTGGTGGAACGCATATTGGCTGATTAACTTGAACATGATCTCTCAGGGCATTCTCGATGCGAACAAGCTGGACCGCTACTCTGCGGCAGATCGCACGCTGCTCAACTCCCCCGTGAATTCGCAAATTGCGATAGCGCGCGGATTCGGCAACTTGCCGTATCCCGGATTTCCAGCGGGGTCCACCGTCTCACAGGCGCTGCGGCCTTATCCTCAATTCGGCCATTTCGGAAATTTCCACTGGTCGCCGCTGGGCGACACTTGGTACGATTCGCTCCAGGCGAAGGCTACCAAGCGCTTTTCGCACGGCTTGGATTTCAACGCCGCCTTTACATGGCAGAAGCAGCAGTCCATCGGCTCGGAAGCATCGATCTCAAACGGCGGACCCGTTTTCCCGGCCACCAATGACCTGTTTAATCGGAGTCAGAACAAGTACCTTTCCGGTTACGATCAGCCTTTCCAATTTGTGATTGCCGGAAACTACACCACACCGAAGATGCAATCGCGTAGCATGGCCACCAAGGTCCTTTCGGCAGCAGCTCGCGATTGGTCTTTCGGTGCGGTGATGCGCTACGCCAGCGGCTTGCCGATAATGTCCCCCATCGCCAGCAACGGACTCCGCGAAATGCTGTTCCGCGTCACAGGAGTTCAAGGAGCCACCGGCGGCACCTTTATGAATCGAGTGCCTGGCGAGCCGCTTTTCTTGCAGGACTTGAATTGCCACTGTTTTGACCCCAACACAACTTTCACCCTGAATCCCAAAGCCTGGGTCAATCCGCCCGCCGGTGAGTTCGGCACGTCCGCGGCATACTACGGCGATTACCGCTACCAACGCCGGCCATCCGAGAGCATGAGCATTGCCCGCGTGTTCCGCTTCGGACACGAAGGCCGGATGAACCTCCAGATCCGCGGCGAATTCACGAATGTGTTTAATCGGAGTCAGCCCGTTAACCCGGTGTCGGGGAACGCACTCGCCACGCAAACGCGCAACTCAACCGGACAAGCCACCGCCGGATTCGGCTGGATCAATACGGCTACCGTCTTTTCATCGCCGCGCCAGGGAACGCTGGTCGCGCGCTTCCAATTCTAGAGTTGTAGCCCGAGGCGAAAGCATCTGGATTGTGACGACGGCTGCCGGGACCAGATAAGCAAAAGTCACGCAAACCCACATCAGCGCACCCGCAGCTTCTTGGTCTCCGAGAGGGGAAATATCGAACAGCCGATGCGGCGTCAAATAATGCGGGTAGACCACACGGTCACAAAAAGTAAGAAACGCCGAGAGCGCGTCGCAGGGTAGCGTAGCCAGAAACAGATACAAGGGAATCGACCACCCAGGCCACCGTTCGAGGCTCGGCCAAGGCTGGACGACGGGCCACCAGAATAGAAGGCCGGCTGCGAAAAAGCTTGCGTGTTGAAATTCATGCCACCCTTCCGACTTCATTCCCAATTGGAACAGCGCCGGAATATGCCATCCGATCACGACGGCCGTCGATGCGAGCCAGCAGAACACGGGATGAGTAACGATGCGTCCAACGGAACTCAGGGGAGGGAATCGCAGAACCGGATCAAGCACGCCGGGAACGAAGCGCCGCGGAAGACCGTACAGCAACGCCATGGCTGGCGCTCCCAGTAAAATCAGCGGAGCGGCTACCGTCATCAGGAGAAGGTGCTGGACCATATGCGCAAGGAGGAGTTGATGGTCCAAAACTCCGAGAGGAGAACCAACGGCGGCCCACAGTGAAAACACTCCACTCATGAACGCCGCAAGCCGCCACTCAGACAGCACAGTTGGAAGAGCACTCCGAAGCTGATACCAGCCCCGAACGTAGACGACCGCGATCAGCGCCAGCGTGATGACCATCGGCGCCTCAGACAATCCGACGTTAGGGACGTGATGCGTCACGCGCGGGCTCCTGACCGGCCGGGTAGAGCGTCTCGAGAAACGCCACGAGTGCAGTCGTCTGCGCGGGATTCAAGTTGTTCCCGTAGGCTGGCATGTTGCCGCCGCCCTGGATCACCTGGCGGATGAGTTGATCCTGCGTGAGATGTACGGCCACCCCATCCAGTTCCGGGCCACGCTCTCCGCCCGCGCCGCCTAGCGCGTGGCAGTTATGACACTGCTTCGCTTGAAAAACAAGCGCTCCTTGTCGTTCCAGAGCCGTACGCCCCTTCAGATATCGCGTTGGAATCGGCTCGCCGCTCCACGCGTCCATCACCGGACTCCACGGCGCATAACCGGCCAGATGCGTGAAAGTGCCCATTGCGACCGCTACCAGCAGAATCGTAAGAACCGCGATGGGGCGGCGCTTCCAGCTCTTCTCGCCCTCACCTGAAAAGAACGGAAGCGCGAGAAGCACAATGAGCGCGATCACCGGTCCGATTAGTAACGCCGGAGTTTCCATCGATGGCGGAAGAAGAGACAGCACGGCATAGAGCCACAGGAAAAAGTAATCCGGCCGCGGGACTGTCTGGATAATTGTGGGATCCGGCTGCCCGCTCGGCCCGAACGGCCCGAAATACGCGGCGCACGCGGCGATCGCCAGAAGGATAAAGCCGGAGAAAAACAAGTCCTTTGCAACGGCGCCAGGCACAAAGGGAAGGCCATCTGCGTGCGTCAGCTCATGATATTCCTTCATATACGTCGCGCGGCGAACGAGCCTTCCCGGCATTGGCCATTCGTTGATACCGAGCTTCAGAACCAGGAGCAGATGCAGAGCAACGAATGCAATCAGTGATCCCGGGATCACAAATACGTGGAAGGCGAAGAAGCGTGAAAGCGTCGCGCCGGCAATGATCGGGCCTCCCAACAGTAGCTTCACAATCCACGGTCCCAGGACAGGTACGCGGCTTGCGATGGAGGCTCCGATGCCCAATCCCCAATAAGCGTCCTGATCGAATCGAAGCACTTGGCCGGTAAAGGCCATCCCGAGCGTCAAGAGCAGCAGAAGAACACCCACAATCCAGGTCAGCTCTCTAGGAAATTTGTACGCCCCGAACAGGAAGACCTGGACCATGTGGATGAGGACGATCGCGATCATGAAATTCGAACCCCAGCCGTGCAGAGCTCGAATGAACCAGCCAAGTGAGACCTGGTGATTGAGAAGTTGCAGGCTATTCCACGCCTCTCCCGCGGAGGGCACATAGAGGAGTGCGAGGAGAATGCCAGTGACGAGCTGGAGAATGAATACGGTAAGCGCGGCGCTGCCAAAGACGTAAGCCCAGCTTGCGGTTCGGCGCGGAACGGGGTGTTCCATCGTCTCGCGGATCGGCGCTGCGAGTTGGAGGCGCTGCTCGAGCCAGTCCCCCACGTTCTTGATCAGGCGCACGGCGGCCTCCCGCCAGAGACGTTGATGAGGCGCGCCGTGGGGGCTCCCGTAGTGGGCATCTCGCCCGCGTCGATCAGCAGATTGCCCTGGTCGACCTTGTAGCGGTATTCGAACAGGCCGCGCTCCGGAGGTCCCGAGGCACGCGAACCATCCGAATAGTAAGCGCCGCCGTGGCACGGACACATGAATAGCCCGGACTGCGGGAACCAACGGACCGGGCAACCGAGATGCGCGCAATTGATTGCAAAAACCTGGAACTTCTGACCGTCAACGTTACGGACCCAGCAGGGAATGTTCGCGGTCTCCCCGTCGGCTGGACCCGCGACTGGGTTCCGATAGGTCGCCAGGCGCGTCTGGCCCGCCGGAAACTGACCGAGCGAGCCAAGGGAAAGCCAGGATTCATAACCCGGCCTCCGCTCGCGAATCACGGGAGAAAGGAGGTAGCGCACGATCGGTACGGCCAGGATCGCGGCGACAGCCGCATTAAAGAGGATTCCGAGCTTCATCAGCATCCCGCGTCTCGTAAGTCCATCAGACGGAGTCATCCGATTCCTCCTCTCAGACTGAAAGTGAGCACGCCGAGCACTATCGCACTCACAAGCACGTACAGCCAGTCTCGTTGAGCCGAAAATGCGAAGACCGCAAACACAACCCGCGCCACAGGTGTTGCGATGAGGACCAGGAGACCCAGTTGGATAATCCCGCGACCGCTCAAACGGAGGGCATCAGCCACGATTCCCGTCACTGTCTGCAAATTGGGGGGTTCGCCTCGGAACACTCCATAATCTGGCGCAGTGTTGCCTTGGTGAATCAGGTAGATGACCCCGCCGAGCATAACGATGGCCGCAGAGAGCAGAACCCCCGCTCGAAGAAGGTCTCCCATGACGGATTCGATGTGATGATCGCTCCATCTGTCAGGTCGGTTCGTCATTTCAGATTCTTCCCGTCAGCCCGTGATAGATCATTTCGACGGCGAGCACTGCGATTACGAGGCCGAAGACGGTGCGCAAAACGCCCGTTTTCATGCGTTCAAAAATACGCGCACCCGCGAAAGATCCCGCGAGCACGCCCAGAACGACCGGCATTCCGAGGCCGGGATCAATGTAACCGCGTTTCAGGTATAGACCTACACTGGCCGCGGCTGTCACCCCGATCATGAAGTTACTGGTGGTTGTCGATACCCGGAATGGAATCCTCATGACTTCGTCCATGCCAATTACCTTGAGAGCGCCGGATCCGATTCCGAGCAAGCCCGAGAGCACACCTGCGCCAAACATCACGCTGGAGCCGGCCGCGATATGCCGCACATGGTAACTTTCGAGGCCCCTCGCCGTCGGATAGTTGGAATCGAACTCCAAAAACCGAGCCGTCCGATCAGGCTGATCTCCGGCTGTTTGGATGTCGTGCGACCGGCTCGAAAGATACGCTGAGTAGAGCAGGACCAGCCCGAAAATCACTGCAATCGCACTGGTAGCGATATGGAGCGCTAATGATGCTCCTAAGACCGCTCCAATCGTAGTCGCAATTTCCATGAACATTCCGATTCGAATGTTGGAAAGCCCTTCCTTAACGTATGCAGCGGCGGCGCCGGACGACGTAGCGATCACAGAAACAAGCGAAGCGCCGATTGCGTAGTGAATGTCTACTCCAAGCACCAACGCCAGGAGCGGAGTAATGATGATGCCTCCGCCGAGCCCCGTTAGCGATCCGATCAGTCCAGCCAGCAGCGATCCGCCGAACACTGCAGCCGTAAGTTCCAGGACGGTCACTGTTCACTCCTTGCAACGGAGTTTTGCTGCGCACTTGAATAGGGCTGGCCCGGGAACTGTGGCCGCTGTGCCGCAAGCCAGGCTACGACGTCGGTGACATCGTCTGGCGACATCGGCTTACCGGGCAGGCCGCCCCGCCAATCTGGAGCGCCCATGTCGGGTCGTCCGACAATCACTGTCGTGCGAAGGCTTTGGTCGCTTACCAGCGCGAGAAACGAGCCATCCACGATGGAGCTAGCCCGCTTGCTTCCCCGGCCGTCTGAGCCGTGACACGACGAGCAGTAAACACTATATACCGTCGCTCCGTGTTTCGGATCGCCGGGACCCTGCGCTGAATAGGGCGGAGCGGTGGCGCCTCGGAGAGTATCCGGTTTGGCCCAGCGGGCTCGAATTCCGCCGACGATAACGTTGATTTGGTCGTCGGTCAACGTTCCGCCGGAGTGTTGCGCGAACGCCGGCATAGCGGTTCCGGGAACTCCGTCGGAGGTTACTCGACGAATGGTGGCATCGTCGGCGATAGCGAGGTAAACCGGATCGCCAAGTCCGATCGCAGCGCCGCCCTTTCCATCCGGCCCATGGCATCCGGCGCAGTTGCTTGCGTAGAGGCCATTGAAGTCCACAATCTTGGTGGGCGGGATCACCTGCGAATCTGCCGTCGGGCGCCCGGGCAGCCTGTCACGAATGCTGCAAGCCGTTGTGACCAGCAGCGACGCCAGCATCCACGCCGCGAGAACAACTACTCGACGCGTCATCGTCTTTCGTCCTCTCCCCGGTGCTCGTCCAACATTCCGGACACTTCCAAGCCCGCGCGGAAGGCGAGCGGCATTTGCTGTCGTGTGCGTATTCGTCCCTGCCGGGAAACGACGAGGCCCGCGACAATCCCAAATCCCACCTGTGACGCCACAAACCAGAGCCAGTCGATGCGCCGGTTGAGAACCGGATTGACGATCCCGAGAATGCTGTAAATCAGACCAGACCACACAACAGGCGCGATGAAACCTCCCAGCAGAATCGGCCGTCGCGGAAGCATCGGCAACATCGCGCCATAGAGCAAACCGACGAGCAGCGAGGTGATCAGGTGAATAGGAACGGCGATCAGAAACGCGCGCAAATGAAATGCGGCGATTTCAGCCGTGGTGTCGCTCGCGACAGCAGGGAAAAACCCCGCAGCCAAGAGGTTGATCGGATACCAAATGCTCTTCTGGCTCAGGAGACCATACAGCATCGCGATGACCGCCATCGCGACGCTTCCAGCCAGACCGCCCTTGATTCCCGCGGAAATGGGATAGATCTCCACCGGCAGCCACGCGCGCCGCAACTCGGGCGCGATCTCTATTCGGGCTACTTCGTGCCGTGTCGTCATTATGGCCGGCACCTGACGCGTCACCCGCACCGTTTCATGCGCCTCGTGCGGCAAAACGTCACGAAACCACCCAACCGCGCCGACAACGGAGACCACTGCTCCGAGCAGGCTGACGGTTTCGCTGGTAACCAATCCCGCAAAGAGCAACGCGATTCCGAACGCAAGCACAATAGGCCACGGCGTCGACGCCGGCATTTCTATGGTGTCTGTTGCGCTCTCGCCGGTCTGGTTCGTTAATTCGACAGCCATGATCTGCCGTTCCTCAGCGGCCGACAATATATACGACGACGAAGACCACTACCCACACCGCATCTACGAAGTGCCAATACATTGACAAAACCTCGACGCGTTCGGCGTGCTCCTGTCTTACATGCCTAAGAAGCGTGAAAAGCGCCACCGTCGCTAAAGCAAGCAGGCCGACCGTTACGTGAAACGCATGCAGCCCGACCAGCGAGTAATAAGTGGTCCCGAACAAGTTGGTTTGGATAGTCAATCCTTCCTGATAGATCAGGCGGCGCCATTCGCGAGCCGTGCCCGCCAGAAAGAGCGCCCCAAGAACGATTGTCAGAAGCCACCAGAGGGCGAAGGAGTTCACTTTCCCGTTCTTTAGAAACCTTAGGGCAACGTGAATCGTCAGGCTGCTCGAAAGCAAACAAATCGTGAAGAAGATTGGAGCACTGAGAACATCTTGTGGCTGGGGTCCGGTAGCGCTCTTGCCGATGTAGAAGATGTAGGCCACAACGAAGATCGTGAAAATCGCAGCTTCCGCGACAATCAGGCTATACATTCCCACTCGACCACGCGAGGGGAGATCCCATCGGATATTGCTTTCCGGAATAGCTATGGACGATGTACTCATGAGCTTACTCGTACTGCCAATCGGGATCTTCCGGATGCTTGAGATCCCACAGCGGGCGACGACTCTTGATAGCGGGAATGGTTGCGAAGTTATACGTCGGCGGCGGCGAGGTAGTGGACCATTCGAGCGTCCACGCATCCCAGGGATCGCTGCCGGCTACCTTTCCCCTCCGGTATGACCAAAGCAGGTTGCCAATGAACACCAGCAGGCCCGCCGCCTGAAAGAAAACACCTATCGTTATGATGAGATTCCAAGTATCCCAGCCGCGGCCCGGCTCGTAGGTATAGATACGGCGAGGCATCCCGAGGATGCCCGGAATATGCATGAAATCGAAGGTCAAATGGAATCCTATGACAAAGAGCCAGAAGTGCAGTTTGCCGAGCGCCTCGTTGTACATTCTTCCGGACATCTTCGGAAACCAATAGTAGAAAGCCCCAAACAGAGTGAATAAAATCGCGCCCACGATGACGTAGTGAAAGTGCGCGATGACGAAGTACGAATTTCCAAGCTGCCAATTAAATGGCGCGGCACCCAGCATGATCCCGGTCAGGCCTGCGATCAAAAACTGAAACAGAAAGGCGACGCAAAACAGCATCGGAGTCTTGAAGTCAATCTGTCCTCCCCATATGGTGGCGAGCCAGTTGAAAATCTTAATTCCGGTCGGGACAGCAATGGCCATCGTCGATAGCACAAAAAAGGTGTTTCCGGCCGCACTCATGCCGACGGTGAACATGTGATGGGCCCACACGCTCATACCGATGAATGCGATGCAGATGGTTGCCGCCACCATCACCGGGTAGCCGAAGATCGCTTTGCGCGAGAAAACGGGGATAATTTCGGAGGCGAATGCGAAAGCTGGAATGACGAGCACATACACTTCCGGATGGCCGAACACCCAGAAGAAGTGCATCCACATCACCGCTGATCCTCCGGCCTGGGTATCGAAGAAATGTCCCCCCAGGTAGCGGTCGACCAGCAACATCAATTGCGCAGCAGTCAGCGGACTAATCGCGAGAACAACCAGCCCCGCCATGGTGAGATTCAGCCAGGCCAACAGTGGCATCCTCCCGAGGGTCATTCCCGGGCAGCGCATACATAGGACCGTCGTAATGATGTTGATCGCGGTCCCGATGCTGCCAAAGCCGGAAACCAGCAGCGACAGGGTCCAGAAGTCTGTGCTGTGTCCGACCGAGAACGTTTTCGAGGTCAGCGGAGCGTAGGCGAACCATCCCACGTCCGGAGCGTTGCCGGCTCCATAGAGTCCGTCGCCGCCCACGAAACTGAAATAGAGCAGCAGGCCGCCGAAGGCTGTTAGCCAGAAGCTAAAAGCGTTAAGGCGCGGGAACGCCATATCGCGCGCTCCAATCATTAGCGGAATCAGGTAGTTCGCGAATCCAAACAGGATCGGCATGACCGCGAAGAAAATCATGGTCGTGCCGTGCATCGTGAACATCCGATTGAACACCTGGGGCGAGACGAAATCGTTGTGCGGTCGAATGAGTTGGATGCGCAAGACGGTCGCTTCCACTCCTCCGATCACAAGAAATACCAGCGCATAAAGGATGTAGAGGATGCCGAGCCGTTTGTGATCGACTGTGGTCACCCAATCGTGCAGCCGCTCGACCACCGGGCGCTGCGCCGCCACCTGTGGTGTGGACCAGGCGATTGATTCGGTCGACATCAGCGAAGACTCTCCAAATATGTCGTTACTGCGTTTAGGTCCGGGTCGCTTAACCCCATCGCTGGCATTTTTGATCCGGGCTTAATGACGCTGGGGTCCTTAACCCAGCGCCGCAGATTGTCCGGAGTGTTTAGCGCCGCTCCGGATGCGATTGTGTCGCGGCTCATCAAGTGCGTCAGATCGGGACCGAATCGCCCATTTGCTGCCGTACCGCGGACTGCGTGGCAATTGATGCAGGCAGTCCGCTCGAAGATCTTCTGACCTTCCGAGATTGTGTCACTGATCTGCGCTGGTCGACTCTGCTCTTGAATCCAGCGGTCGAACTCATCGGGCATCTGTACATAGACACGCAGAAGCATCTTTGCATGCTGCGTTCCGCAGTATTGGGCGCACTGCCCCAGATAGAGCCCGGTCTCGCGCGGGTCCATCCATGTGCTATTCGGGTGGTTCGGTATCAGGTCCGTCTTACCCGCAAGGCGGGGCACCCAGAAGCTATGATCCGTGTCGGCGGAGAGCAGCGTTAGGAAGGTTGGGGTTGGATGTGCCGGATCGCTTACGGGGATGTGCAATTCATTCGCGGTCACCACTTTTAACGACGGGTATCGATACTCCCACCAGAACTGGTGCCCGATGACAGTGACTTCAATGGCGTTGCTCGGACGGGCCGCGTTCTGGATACTGGCGATTACGCGCGCTGCCGCCAGGAACAGGACAAGAACGATGAGGATCGGGATGACCGTCCAGGCCAGTTCCACCTGAGTGCTTCCGTACACTTGTGCGGGCTCGCGTCCATTGCTGCCCCTCCTCTGCCTGAACTTCACGACCGCGTAAACCAACAAGCTGAAAACGACTGCGAAAATCGCTGCGGTGACCGTTAGCACAAAGCGAGACAGGTCAAAGATCCACTCGGCCGGGGTAGACACCGGAGCGAAAATATTCGTAGGACTCCAAGGCGCCCGCGCAGGCTCAGCGAAGGCGGGGACGGCTGCCCCACCTAAGACAAGCGCTATCAGCACATGAATGTGCACGACGGCGAAAGCGACTTTTCGTCGTCCGCTCACGGAATTCCTTCCAGCGGATGGGTGATCTCGTGTGGCCGCACCCATCTCGTTCAGCCGAGATTCAGGCAGGTGGATATCCAAACCGTAAACTCTAAGTCCCAAAGGGGTTATTTTCCTGGTTTCTCGTTCCCGAGTTGACGGGGTGACAGCACTTGGCATCGGGTCGACAGAGGGAGTCGACTGCTGCCCGTTTGGAGAGATACTTTGTATAGAGCCACATTGATTTCAGCCGTGGGCGAAAAGACCATGATTGGACAGGAGCGGACGAATGAGCGCGATCGACGTTCATCGTCAGACGGGCCGCAGATGCCGGTAGCTGAACCCCGCGCACTCATGCGGGGCGCCGCACACTTTTTCTTTGGCATTATCGGCTTAGCGTTGATCACCTTTGCCGCCCTCAGGCTCAACCTCCAACCCGGCGCCGTCTCGCTTCTTTATCTGATCATCGTGGTGTTCGTGTCTCTTGGGGCTGGCTTTGTGTCCTCGATCGCGGTCTCTCTGATCGCAGTGTTCGGTTTGAATTACTTTTTTATTCAGCGGTACTCGTCGTCAGGGGCGCGGAACCCGCTGGACATCGTGGCCACAGTTGCTTTCTTAATCACCGCTTGGGTGATTACCGGGATGGTTGCCCGAGTACGCAAGTTGACGGAAGCCCAGCTCATTTTGCGATTCGAAGAGCGCTTGGCCGAGAGAACCCGGATTGCACGGGAACTGCACGACACGTTGTTGCAGAGTTTTCAGGGGTTGATGCTCCATTTCCAAGCGGTAAATGATCTGCTTCCGCCCGGCAAATCGAAGGAAGCTCTCGAAAATGTTCTCAATCGAGCCGATCAGGCCATTGTTGAAGGCCGGGACGCCATTCAAAACTTACGTTCCTCGACGACCAATACCAACGAACTGGCCCAGGCTGTAGCCGCGTTGGGTGAAGAACTCGCCGGTCCCCGTGACGGTGAGAGGCCTCCGGCGACATTCCGTGTTTCGGTAGAAGGTATTCCGCGGGACTTGCATCCGATCCTCCGCGACGATATCTACCGCATCGCGCGCGAAGCTCTGCGAAATGCGTTTCGCCACGCACAGGCAAGTAAGATTGAAGCGGATATCACCTACGGCGAACGCCTTCTTCGACTGCGTATCCGTGACGATGGGAAGGGTATCGACCCGAAGCTGCTGGACGCGGGACGTGACGGACACTGGGGCTTACCCGGCATGCGCGAGCGCGCTCAACAGATCGGAGCGCAACTGGATATGTGGAGCGAAGTGGGAGCCGGCACGGAGGTGGAGCTGCGCATTCCCGGCCCCGTCGCGTATGGGACATCTCCCGGCCGCGGACGATTTCCGCTGTTCCGAAAGAAGAAAGAAGCCCCTCAGGAAGCAAACGGATGAGCGCTGATCATGCCCGTATTCGCATTCTCTCGGTCGACGACCATCCTCTGCTTCGCGAAGGCGTGGCCGCACTTTTGGCCAGCCAACCCGACATGACACTGATTGCCGAGGCTTCGAACGGCCGCGAGGCGGTCGAACAATTCCGCATACATCGTCCTGATATAACTCTGATGGATTTGCAGATGCCGGAAATGAACGGCGTCGATGCCATGATGGCGATTTGCGGGGAATATCCTGCGGCGCGAATCATCGTCCTGACGACCTACGCGGGAGACGTCCAGGTGTTGCGCGCACTCAAGGCGGGCGCTCGTGGCTACCTGCTTAAGGGTCTTCTGCGGAAAGAACTCCTCGAGACCATCCGCTTGGTTCACGCGGGGCAGAAGAGGATGGTGCCTGAGGTGGCCACGGAACTCGCCGAGCATGCCGCTGATGATGCCTTGTCCGTGCGGGAAATCGAGGTTCTGAGGCTGATTTCCGGCGGAAATGCCAACAAAGAAATCGCCGCGCAACTCTCCATCACGGAAGAAACCGTGAAGGGCCACATCAAGAATATTCTCGCCAAGCTCGGTGCAAACGATCGGACCCACGCCGTTACCATCGGCCTCAAACGCGGAATCATCGATCTCTAGACCCCTCGAAAGAGGCGGTCACACGATCTGCTTTTTAGGGTTTCGAGGGCGTCTGAACACAGGTAATCTGAAAACGGAAGTAATTGTGCAACGGCTTTTCTCGACATTCCCGGAAGGTTGGCCAGGAGCCGGGCTGGTATTCCTGAGGGCGGTAACAGCGATTCCACTGGTCCACCGAGGCATCGCAGGACTGCTTCTGACGACTGTGTCGGCACTCGTCCTCCTGCAAGTGGTGGCGGCGGGCGCCGCAGCATTGTTGCTGGTTGGTTTATGGACCCCGGTGGCAGGTGTACTGATGGCGCTCGCCGAGTTGTGTCTTGCCATCTCGCAGCCTGCCGATCCGTGGATGCATATCCTGCTCGGAACTTTAGGCGCTTCCCTGGCGATGCTCGGACCTGGGGCCTGGTCCGTGGATGCGCGTCTATTTGGACGGAAGCGCATTCAAATTCCGCTGCGGTAGATTGTCCCCACAGCATCGTCTCCTTGTTCCGTATCTATTTGTAAACCCACACACCAGAACGCGCGGGTTAGCCTCATGCGCCCCGAAAGGGGTACCGGCCGGCATCACGATCTGGTTGGTTAGCGGAACTTCCATTTAGGGTTGTGGATGAATGGCAGCGGATCCAGAATGAGGGTGGAAAGTGAGAGTGAAAACTTCACTTGGAGATACAAAAGATGCATCCGACTAATACTGTCGTTTCGAAGGAACAATCCTACATCGCATTCGATCAATACGCAGAGCCCGATCCTGATCCAGGAGAAAACGGGTTCGAAGGTATCGTGGGGTCGAGCCCTGCTCTCGGTAGAGTATTCGACCAAATCCGAACCGTGGCGCCCACCGACTCCACGGTGCTCATCGAGGGTGAAACGGGTACCGGCAAAGAGCTCATCGCGCACGCGATCCACATGCACAGCCGGCGCAGGGGTCGACCGTTCATCAAGCTGAACTGTGCGGCGATCCCATTGGGACTCCTCGAAAGCGAGCTCTTCGGTCACGAGAAGGGAGCCTTCACAGGTGCTGTGGCTCAGAAGATCGGCCGCTTCGAGGCGGCCAACGGCGGGACCCTGTTCCTGGATGAAATCGGCGATATTCCGCTCGAATTGCAGGCGAAGCTTCTGCGCGTTTTGCAGGAACAGGAATTCGAAAGGCTGGGGAGCACCCATACTCACCGTGTCAACGTGCGCGTGGTGGCCGCAACCAATCAAGACCTGTCCAGGCTGGTCGCCGAAAAGCGGTTCCGAATGGATCTTTATTACCGCCTCGATGTGTTTCCGATTGCCCTTCCGCCGCTCCGTCATCGACTGGAAGATATTCCGATGCTGGTCGCGCATTTCGTGCATCGCTATGCGCAAGCTATGGCCAAGCAGATCGATAGAATTCCCGCGGATGCCGTGGAGGCTCTGGTGCACTATCCGTGGCCCGGGAACATTCGGGAATTGCAGAATGTCATCGAGCGGGCGGTGATTCTAACCA
>JAOAPR010000056.1 GCA_025463005.1 Bryobacterales bacterium
CCGGGTCCCAGCTAAGCGCCCACTGGCGCGCGGCGGCATTGATCGGCAGGCCGAGAAAATCGACCAGCTCCGGTCCCGGGCCGCGTTCCGCGTTGTCCTCGTGAAACGTAGGTCCCCAAATGCCGGAGAGATCCAGTTGAGCAAAAGCAGGAACGACCAGAAAAACCGCTAGAGCGAATAGCAGAAAACGTTTCATTCGGTCCTTGCCTCTGGTACATTCTATGTGAAACCGGATCACAAAAAATGCCTCGATCGATTTGGGGGGAATCCCTTGCCTCTTTTTCTGACTCCGTCGCCGCCACCAGGCCCGCGCCCGCAGGCGTGGCTGCGGCTGCCGTCGCAGCGGAACTGGGAATGAGCCTGCTCATCAAGGCGTTGGCGATTACCGGCGGTCAAGGCGAGTTGCTGGACGCCGCCCGTCGCGAATCAGCCCATCTACGGGGCGCCGCTGACGACGATATCGGAGCCGTCATGGAATATATGCGCGCTCGCGACGCGGGTGCTCTGCGTCAGGCGATCGAAGCGCCGATGCGTGCGGCTCGTGCCGCCGTCGCCGGATTGGAATTGTGCGGGAAGGCTTCCGGCGCGGTGAAAGACTCACTCGCAGCCGATCGGTCAGTCGCGCAGGCCCTGCTGGCGGGTGCGCTGCGCGCGATTCTGGCGTGCATCGATGCTAATCTGCGGGGTCGCGAGGAGGAACATCGCGACGCAGTTGCTGAGCGTCACGCGCTCGAGGAACGCGCTCGCACTTATTTATAAGAGCCCTGGTGTATACTCGCCCTGAACGGAGTCTCCATGCGCACGATTTTTCCATTTATGTTGCTGGCCGCAACTGTTTTCGCCCAACTCTCGCCGACAGCAGCGTGGGCCACGCACGCCGCAAACGAATACCAGACGTACCCGAACGTAACGTATCTCACGATGGGCGACACGCAGCTCAAGATGGATATTTATCGCCGGCGGACGGCGGCGACTCCGCAGCCGACGCTGATCTACATGCATGGCGGATTCTGGGTCGCGGGCAACAAGGAAGGCGCGATTCTGAACTTGCTGCCGTGGATGGAGATGGGCTGGAACGTGATCAACGTCGAATACCGGCTGGGGCCCAATACGCTTGCTCCCGGCGCGGTGGAGGATTGCTTCTGCGCGCTGCGCTACGTCGCCCAGCAGGCCATGATGTACAACGTGGATGTCAATCGCCTCGTGGTCACCGGCGAATCGGCGGGCGGGCACCTGGCGTTGTCTCTCGGCATCCTTCCAGAGAGCGAAGGATTCGACCGCGAATGTGCCGCCGTCACACCCATGCCAAAGGTCGCGGCCGTGATCAACTGGTTCGGGATCACAGACGTCCCGGATGTGATCGACGGTCCGCATCGTGCCGCTGCGGCGGTGCGCTGGTTCGGCAGCATGCCCAACCGGATGGAAGTCGCCAAACGTGTGTCGCCGCTCACCTACGTGCGCACGGGTCTGCCGCCGATCCTGACCATCCATGGCGACGCGGATCCAACCGTGCCGTATCCGGAAGCGGTCCGGTTGCATGAAGCGCTGGCCAAGGTGAATGTGCCAAATCAACTGGTGACGATCAAGGGCGGCAAACACGGCGGCTTCACGCCGGAGGAGCGCGACCATATCTACCTGACGATACGGGAATTCCTGGCTAAAAACGGTCTGGGCCCGAAGTAGTTTCTACGATTGTGGGACCATGTGTGGGATACTCGTAAACCGCACGAGCTTCCGTTATGTCTCAACCGCTCCCGGCCCCGCTCGCCGAAAATCCGCCCGCTGAATCGTCCTCATCACGGTTTCTCCCGGTCCTGCTGATCTTGTTCTTCGGCAGCGGCTGTGCCGCCTTGATTTACGAGGTGGTTTGGTACCAGATGCTGCAACTGGCCATCGGCTCGACCACTATCTCGATGGGCGTGCTCCTGGCGACGTTCATGGGCGGGCTGTGTCTGGGCAGCATCGGACTGCCCCGCCTGCGCACGAACATGCATCCGTTGAAGGTATATGGGTTGATCGAGGCGGGGATCGCGGTGTTCGGCGTGCTGGTCTGGGTCGGCGTCCCGCTGATCGATCGCGTATACATCGCCGCCAACGGCGTGGGACTGCCGAATATGTTTCTGCGCGCGCTGGTGGCAGGAATCTGCCTGCTGCCGCCGACCGCGCTGATGGGCGCGTCGCTGCCGGCCGCGGCGAGATGGATCGAATCCACCCGCAGCGGCGTTTCCTGGTGGGGACTGCTGTACGGCACGAATACCGTCGGCGCGGTGTTCGGGTGTCTGCTGGCGGGTTTCTACCTGTTGAGGATGCATGGAGTGGGGGCGGCTACCTTGGCCGCTGTCGCGATCAACCTGATTGTCGCGGCGATCAGTTTCGTGCTGGCGGCACGAACTCCGGCGCGGAACCACATTCCTGACGCCGCCGAAGCGGCGGCAGACGGAGGCGGCCGCGGTTCGATCTACCTCACCATCGGGCTTTCAGGAGCGAGTGCCTTAGGGGCTGAAGTCGTCTGGACACGCCTGATGGGCATGATGCTGGGCTCAACCGTCTACGTCTTCTCGATCATCCTTGCGGTCTTTCTCATCGGATTAGCAATTGGTTCCACGGTGGGCGCCTGGATCTCGCGCACCGTGCGTCCGCGCCTGGCTCTGGGATGGTGCCAGATTCTGCTGACGGTCGGGATCGCGTGGACCGCGTACATGATCGCGGGTTCGCTTCCCTACTGGCCGATCGATCCGCTGCTCAGCAGCAGCCCCTGGTTTACATTCCAGCTCGATATGGCGCGCTGCCTATGGGCGATTCTGCCGCCGGCGCTCTTCTGGGGCGCGAGTTTCCCGCTGGCGCTGGCGACCGTTGCCGGCCCCGGTCAGGATCCCGGGAAGGTGGTTGGAAAGGTGTATGCGGCCAATACCCTGGGTGCGATTGCAGGGGCGCTGTTGGTCAGCCTGATTCTGGTGCCGACCATCGGCACGCAGCAGTCCCAGCGGGTGCTGCTAGCGATCGCCGCCATCAGCGCGTTCACGGCTCTTATGCCGTACGTGCGCGACCAGCGTTCGGTGGCGATTTCCGGACTGCTGGCCGCTTCCATGGTGCTTTCGATGGTTCTGCTATTCGGCATCGGCGCGATTCCGGGCGAGCTGATCGCCTACGGCCGCCGGATGCCGATCAATACAGGCCAATCGACGATTCTCTACACTGCGGAGGGACGGAATTCGTCGGTTGCGATATCGCGATGGAACAGCGGCGAAGTCTATATCAACGTCAACGGGCACGTGGAGGCCACCACCGAGATCTACGACATGAAGCTGCAGCGGATGGTGGGTCATCTGCCCGGTTTGCTGCATCCGAATCCGAAATCGGTCCTGGGTATCGGATTTGGTGCGGGCGTTTCGGCTGGAACATTCACCCGCTATCCCGGAATCGAGCACATCACCATTTGCGAAATCGAGCCGGTGATCCCGCCCACCTCCACGCGCTTTTTCGCGCGCCAGAACTACGAGGTCATGAACAACCCTCGCACCCGGATCGTGTACGACGATGCCAGGCACTACGTTCTGACCACGAAAAATAAGTACGACATCATCGCATCGGATCCTCTGGACGTGTTCGCCAAGGGCACGGCGGCTCTGTATTCGAAGGAATACTTCGATGCGGTGAAGGCGCACCTGAATCCGGGCGGCTATTTTTCGCTGTACGTACCGCTCTATGAAAGCGACCTGCGCACAGTGAAAAGCGAGCTTGCGACATTCTTCGAATCCTTTCCGAACGCCACCGTGTGGGCCAACACGCGCAACGGGCAAGGTTACGACATGGTCTTCATGGGTCAGGCGGAGCCGCTGAAGATCAATGTCGACGAAGTGCAGCAAAGGCTCGACCGGCCGGATTATGCTCCCGTCGCAGAGTCGTTGCGCGAAGTGGGCGTGCCGTCGACGACCGCATTATTCGCCACGTATACGGGCCGCAAAGCCGATCTCGGGCAATGGTCCGCCGGCGCTGACATAAACCGCGACAGTAATCTGCGGCTCTCCTATCTGGCTGGCTGGGGAATCAACTCACAACTAGCGGATGTGATCTATCGCGACATGCTCCGCTTTCGGCAACCGCCCGCCGATGTTTTCACGGGATCGCCGCAGCTAGTCGAAGCGATTCTTGGCGCGCTCGAAGCGCCGGGCACCGGCCGGCAGCCGTAAGAATTCGTAATACCTCTCGAGACAACCCGCCTTGACCCTGTGCTTGCGCGGGAGTATGCTCGTTAAGTTTTGGTTTTCTGAGAGGGGGGTCTCAGATTCCGAAGCAGTTCGGTTACTCCTAGGGGAGGTAACAATGCGCTCTTTTCTACTCTTTGCAGGTTCATTTGTATTCGCTCTGGCAATTCTTGGACAGAGCGACCGCGGAACCATTACTGGAACGATTTCCGATCCCGCCGGCGCAGTTGTTGCAAGCGCCAAGGTAGAAGCGAAGAACATCGCGACTTCCGCCGTATATAGCGCTGCCAGCACGGACACCGGCAATTACACTCTCTCGCAGTTGCCGGCTGGGGACTACGAGCTTAACGTCGCCGTCCAAGGTTTTAAGAAATATGTCCGCCAAGGCATTACCGTTCAGGTGGCCGGCACGCTGCGCGTCGACGTGGTGCTCGAAGTCGGCGCGACAACCGAGTCCGTTACGGTTACCGAATCGACGCCGCTACTGAAGACTGAAAGCGGCGAGCTGAGCCATAACGTCAGTACCGATAAGCTCGATAATCTCCCCGCTATTACGCTTGGCTCAGGAACGTCCGTTGGCAACATTCGAAACCCGTTGCAGGCGATTACGCTACTGCCAGGCACTGCGTTCGCCACCGACAACACCCTCCGGGTGAACGGGATGCCTTCCAGTACATACTCCATCCGCATTGAAGGCCAGGATGCCACCAACGGCATTAGTCGCCAGTCAACGCAGGTAAATCAGGCAGGCCTGGACGCGATCCAGGAAGTGACGGTCCAGACCAGCAACTATGCGGCCGAGTTTGGGCAGGCGGGGGGCGGGTACTTCAACTACACGATGAAGTCGGGCACCAACCAGTTCCACGGCAGCGCGTACGACTATTTTGTAAACGAAGCGCTGAACGCCGGCACGCCCTTCACCGCCGGAACTGGAGACAAGAGCAATCAGCACCTGCGAAGCGCGCAGCGCCGGAACGATTATGGATTTACGTTCGGCGGTCCGATCAGGATACCGAAAGTCTACAACGGTCACGACAAGAGTTTCTTCTTCTTTAACTTTGAGCAGTTCCGGGAGTCGCAAACGGTGACCACCGGGTTGCAAAATGTCCCGACCCTGGCCTACCGTGCGGGAGACTTCAGCGCAGCTCAAGGGGCTCAGTTGACCATCGGCGGCCAGCCGGCTTCCGATGCCCTGGGCAACCCCCTCTTCCAGAACGCGGTTTACGACCCGAAAACGCAACGCGTCGCGCTCGATGGCTCCATCGTCCGGCTTCAGTATCCGGGAAACAAAATCCCCCTAACCGATATGGATCCGGTGGCGGCCAGGATTCAGGCGATGATCCCGCTGCCGACAAACAACGGGCTGATTAACAACTACGCGGTCCCGGCGTATACCAACTTCCGGCACACCGAGATTCCGTCGATCAAGATCGACCACAACATCAGCTCGACCATCAAAGTGGCCGGGTATTACTCGGCGACGCGCACCTACTCGCCCCAAGCCGATGGCTACACGCAGGCGTTTACCAACGCATATCCGCAGGATACGCTGTCGCAAACCACTCGCATCAACTACGACCAGACCATTACACCGACAGTCCTGCTGCATCTGGGCGCGGGTCTTCTTTACACGAACACAAACCAGCTAACGCCCCAGTTCGATCAAAGCACGCTCGGCTGGGGAGGCAACTTTACCTATTCGCAAGCGTTCCCCTACATATCCTTCGGGAACGATGCAGCACGAGGCGGTTTCTCTCTCCCGGGGAATAACGCCACCGGCCAGGCGTTCCTTTTTGCGTATTACAAGGACATCAAGCCCACCTCGAACGCGAGCCTTACCTGGGTCAAGGGGAACCACACCATCAAGACGGGCGGGGAAGTGATCTTTGAGGGAACTCCCGTTCAGAGTTATTCGCGCGCGCACGGTAATTTCACCTTTGCCGCGCAACAGTCGGGTAATCCCTGGGAGGAAGCCAGAGGTCTGAACTCCACCACCGGATTAGGCTATGCCAGCTTCTTGCTGGGCAGGAACAGCGCGCTGCAACATTCCGCGGGCGCGAACGGCCGGCTGGGCGATCATTCCTCAGGGTTCTACATCCAGGACACCTGGAAGGTGACCCGCAAGCTGACGCTCGACTACGGACTGCGATACGACTACGTAACACTCTACAAAGAGGAATATGGCCGCATGCAGAATGCCGCTCTCCATCTGCCGAATCCTGCTGCCGGCGGACGGCTGGGCACGGTAATCTACGAAGCCACGTGCAACTGCAGTTACAATCACAACTACCCGTGGGCTATCGGCCCGCGCCTGGGGGCCGCCTACCAGATCAACGCCAAGACTGTTCTTCGGGTCGGGGCGGGTCTGGCTTACGGAACCTCTCCCAACCAGCAAAACCTGGGGTATAGCATCGGGGACTTCTATACGGTTACAACACCGGGATATGGAGAAGCCGCGGATCTTCTGCGGGACGGGAATCCATATGCCCCCGGCAACCGTTTTGGCAACGCCCCTATTTTTTGGCCGGATTTTCGTCCCAATTACCCCATCGAGGTTTCTCCGGGCTTGAGGCCGCCGACATCGCCGTTCATTTACGTGGACCGGAACTCGGGACGTCCGCCGCGCATCCTTCAGTGGAGCATCGGGCTGCAGCGCGAGATCACACGCAACCTGGTGGTGGAAGCCGCGTATGTAGGGAACCGCGGCGTCTGGTGGACGGCGCCGGCGCTCTCCACTGAGAGCTACAACGCGCTCACGCCCGATATCCTGAGCGCCTATGGCCTGAACACCAATGTTGCGGCCGACCGCACACTGCTTACGACCCGCATCAACTCACCGGCCGTGATCTCGCGGTTCCCGTGGCTGGCGAATCCGAATAACGTCTATCCGGGATTCCCAGCGACCTCAAGCCTGAACCAGGCGCTGCGTCCGCAGCCGCAGTGGGGCACGCTCTCGCCCTTCCTGGGACCTCCTCTGGGAGATACCTGGTACGATTCGCTGCAGGCCAAGGTGACCAAGCGCTTTTCCCACGGGCTGAGCGTGGATTCGGCCTTCACCTGGCAGAAAGAGCTGGCTCTGGGCGCAAACGCCGACACGACGTACTTAACGCCCGCTCCAGCCCTCATCAGCGACGTGTTCAACCGGAACACCAACAAGCAGCTTTCGGCCTTCAGCCGGCCGTTGATGCTGGTGGTGTCGTTTAACTACACCACTCCCAGGATCGCGGCGGACGGAGCCGGAATGAAGGTGATGTCGTGGATGGCGCGGGACTGGATCGTCGCGGGATTACTCCGCTACCAGAGCGGGCAACTGATTCGAAGCCCCGCTTCCAACAATGGCTTCTTCGCGCAGACACTCCGCAACGCATTTGGAGTCTTTGGCGGAGGGAATACTTTCTGGAACCGGGTCCAGGGCCAGAATCTGTTTCTGGTGGATCCCAACTGCAAGTGCTTTGACCCGACCACGCAGCTCGTGCTGAATCCAGCAGCCTGGACGGACGCTGCGCCGGGCCAGTTCGGGACGTCCGCCGCCTACTACGACAACTATCGCTGGCAGCGCCAGCCCGCAGAATCTCTGAGTTTAGGGAGAAACTTCCGCCTGTTCCGCGAAGGGATGAACTTCAACATCCGGGCGGAGTTCCAGAACGTTTTCAACCGCTTGTATCTGGCGAATCCTGCTCTAGTCAATGTCTCCGGCTTCAATCCGACGCCCTCTAGCCCGTCTGCTCCAACCGTTCGAAACGCAACCGGTGCTCTTTCGTCCGGCTATGGATTCGTGAACACGTTTAACGGGAACGGATCGCAGCCGCGAAGCGGGCAGATCGTCGCCAGGATTACGTTCTAGATTCCGGCGGTTGGGATAGGGAAGCACCCGGCTTGACGTCGGTTTTTCGCGGGGGTAAACTAACCCCCAGCTTTGGTTTTGTTGGGAAGGGGTTCTCAGCCCCAAAGCGAGTTGTTATCTGATGGGGAGGTAACATGCGTTCCTTACTACTTTCTGCAGCACTATTACTTTTTGCTCTTTCTACATTTGCGCAAAGCGATCGCGGTTCGATCACCGGGACGATTGCCGATCCGGCTGGAGCCGTCGTCGCAGGGGCGCAGGTGGAAGCGAAGAACGTCGATTCCGGTACGGTATACAACGTGGCCAGTACGAGCACGGGTAACTTTACCCTTGCCCAGTTGCCGACCGGAAACTACGAACTGACTGTCACTGTCACAGGCTTCAAGAAGTTCGTTCGACAGAACATCGCCGTTCAAGTGGCCACCACCACCCGTGTGGACGTGGCGCTGCAAGTCGGCGCAACTTCCGATACGGTGACTGTTACGGAGTCCTCGCCTCTGCTGAAAACTGAGAGCGGGGAAGTCAGCCACAACTTCGAATCGGACCGGCTAAACAGTCTCCCGGTTATCAGTCTGGGGACCGCCACTGGGACGCTCGGCAACGTGCGGAACCCCTTGCAGGTGGTCAATCTGATGCCGGGAGCGGCGTTTGCCAACGATAATACGTTGCGAGTAAACGGCATGCCTTCCAGCACGCAGTCCATTCGCATTGAGGGCCAGGACGCCACCAACGGTATCTGGCGCCAGACCAATCAGGACACGCAACCGAGCCTGGACGCAGTTCAGGAAGTGTCGGTTCAAACCAGCAACTATGCTGCGGAGTACGGTCAGGCCGGCGGCGGATACTTCAACTTCACCATGAAGTCCGGCACCAATCAGTATCACGGCGGCGCATATGATTACTTTGTGAATGAAGCCTTGAACGCCGGAACCCCGTTCACCGATGCGAGCCTTACCAACAGCCTGAAGGCGGGACAGCACATTCGAAATCGGCAGCGCAAGAACGACTACGGATTCACTTTTGGCGGACCGATCAGGATCCCCAAGATCTATGACGGTCACGATAAGAGCTTCTTCTTTTTCAACTTTGAGCAGTATCGTGAGGCCCTGAACGTTGGCACGGGAACTTCTACGGTACCGACTGCCGCCTACCTGCAAGGCAACTTCGCCGGTGCGCTTGGGGCTCTTCTCCCTCTTACGGACCCGCTGGGCCGCCAGGTTTTCCAAAATGAAATCTTCGACCCGAAGTCGCAAACCACTGCGCCAGACGGCTCCCTCGTTCGCACTCCGTTCACGAATAATGCGATCCCCTTGACTTCCATTGACCCAGTGGCTGCGAAAGTTCAGGCGATGCTTCCGCTAGCAACCAACCCCACGGCAAAAGTAAACAACTACATCATCCCGGGGTATCAAAATTTCCGGCACACTACGATTCCATCCTTTAAACTGGACCACAACCTGAGTTCCGCGATCAAGTTGTCGATGTATTACTCCTATACGCACACGGCATCACCCAACGCCAACGGGTTCGCGCAGGTGTTTACCAGCGCGGAACCGTCGGATACCGAGTCGCGTACCACCCGCGTCAATTATGATCAGACCATTTCGCCGACGATGTTGCTGCACTTGGGCGCTGGTCTGCTGGCCACGACTCGGCCCGCAATCCCTCCAACCTTCGACCAGGGCCAGTTCTGGGCTCCGAACCAGCAGTTCTATATCAACCAGTTTCCGAATATCGGGGGCTTGAACGATGCCTTCAATGGCGGCACCAGCATTGGCCTTGGTTCGGCTTTCGGCGCCACCTTCGTGAAGGACCTGAAGCCTACTGGAAACGCCAGCCTCACTTGGGTAAAAGGCAACCACACGTTCAAGCTGGGCGGGGAAATGGTGATCGAGGGGATTCCCACGTTGAACACGTCCCGGGCTTCCGGTGTGATCACCTTCGCCCCCCAACAGACTGGCGAACCCTGGGAGCTCGGCAAGAATCTGAACAACCTGACAACCGGCTTCGGCTACGCCAGCTTCTTCCTTGGCGCGGTTGGCGGGTTCAATATAACTCCTGTCGCAGAAACACGAATGGGCAACCATTCCTTCGCGATGTATCTCCAGGACACTTGGAAGGTTACTCGAAAGCTGACGCTCGACTACGGGTTGCGCTACGACTACCAAACCGAGCAGAAGGAACAGTACGGCCGCATGCAGAACGCCGCGTTTAATACGCCGAACCCAAATGCCGGCGGGCGCAACGGTACAGTGATTTACGAAGGCGATGGCGGAGGCCGCTGCAACTGTAGGTTCCAGAGCAACTATCCGTATGCAATTGGGCCGCGGCTTGGAGTCGCCTATCAGATTAACGCCAAGACCGTGCTCCGTGCGGGCGCCGGCCTGGCTTACGGAACTTCGCCCAACAACGCCTTCCTTTCCTACAGCGTCAACGACTTCTATCCTGTGACGCCTGCCTACGGCCAAGTAGTGAGCCAATTGAAGGACGGGAATCCGTATCAAGTGGGTAACCCCTTCGGCAACCCACCTTTCCACTATCCGGACTTTACTCCCCATTTCCCGTTCGCGACCGCGCCTGGCGTGGTTCCGCCCGTATCAGTGTTCATCTCGATCGATCGCAATGGTGGCCGGCCTCCACGCATTTTCCAATGGAGCTTCGGGCTGCAGCGGGAGGTTATGCGCGACCTAGTGGTTGAGGCCGCTTGGGTAGGGAATCGGGGAGCATGGTGGACGGCTCCGCTGCTCGCGACGCAGAATTACAACGCACTGCAACCCGCGGACCTGGCGAAAATCGGTATCGATTTGACCAATCCCGCCGATCGGGCGCTCCTGACAGCTCCCATCGCTTCAGCGTTGGTGATCTCCAGGTTCCCGTATTTAGCGAATCCCAATAACGTCTACCCAGGATTCCCGAATAACCAGCAATTAATCCAGGCGCTCAAGCCTTACCCGCAGTGGCTGGGAATCCCGCCTTTCCTAGGGCCGCCGCTCGGCGACACCTGGTACGATTCGCTCCAGGCTAAAGTAACCAAGCGCTACTCCCATGGATTGGACGTCCAGGGCGCTTTCACCTGGCAGAAAGAACTGACGCGCGGGGTCAACTCCGATACATCTTACCTAACGCCGCAAGCGCCGCTGATCAATGACGTCTTCAACTACGCAACCGCCAAGCAGATCTCGGGTTTCAGCCGTCCTCTGCAGTTGATCATTTCCTTCAACTACACGACTCCGGGATTGAAAGGTGATGGCGCCACCATGAAAGCGTTATCGTGGGCTGCCCGCGACTGGACTGTCGGTAGCGTACTTCGTTATCAGAGTGGAGCGCTCCTTCGTATTCCCGCCTCCAACAACCAATTGCTTACCCAGTTGGGCCGTGGGCCGGCGAATAATCCCGCCTTGTGGGGCGGCGGCGCTACTTTCGTAAACCGGGTTAACGGGGTGAGCCCGTTCCTCCAGGACCCCAACTGCCATTGCATCGATCCGACCCAGCAACTCGTGCTGAATCCGGCCGCTTGGCAAGACGTACCGGCAGGCCAATTTGGGGCCGGGGCTCCCTACTATAACGACTACCGGTGGCAGCGCCAGCCGCAGGAGGCGTTCAACGTTGGCCGGAACTTCCGGCTGGCCAAAGAAGGCAAGGTCAATCTCAATGTCAGGGCGGAGTTCCAGAACATATTCAACCGGCTAACTCTATCCGCTCCCGGAGCGCCTCCAGCCGCCGGATCGAACGTCTCGAACATTGCTCAGCCAGTAGCCCACAACAATCCGGGCCAGGCGCTTTCCGCCGGGTTTGGATTCGCGAATACCTTTAACGGTGCCGGAACCAATCCTCGGTCGGGCCAGATCGTGGCGCGTATCACGTTCTGAGTTTATTTCGAGCGTGTTTTCGGACGTTTGACGCTGCCGGTGGGCGGTGATAACGTCGGTAGAGCTGGAGGCGTTATGAAAACCACCACTCGTATCGATCGCCGGTCATTTCTTCGCGTAACGTCGGTGGCCGGCGGCGGAATGCTGCTCGGTCTCTACACGAAGCCTCTCAGCTCCCAGGCGCAAGGCCAAGCAGCCGCGCCGCTAAAGGCTGACGCGTTTATCCGCATCGGGGCCGATGGGTCGGTCACGATCATGGCCAAGAATCCCGAAGTCGGCCAGGGCGTCAAGACCCACCTGCCGATGATCATCGCGGATGAACTGGACGTCGATTGGAAGGACGTCAAAATACAGCAGGCCGATCTCGATCAGGCCAAGTACGGACCGCAATCCGCCGGCGGCAGCAATTCGACGCCGACTAATTGGGATCCGCTGCGGCTGGTGGGCGCGACCGGACGGCAGATGATGCTCACTGCGGCCGCGCAGACCTGGAACGTGCCGGAATCGGAATGTTCGACGGCTTCGGGTAAGGTTACACACCGGCCGAGCAACCGGACGGCAGGCTACGGCGCGCTGGCAGCGAAGGCTGCCACGTTGCCCCCGCCCGATCCAAAGTCGGTGAAGCTCAAGGATGCCAAGGATTACAAAATTATCGGCCAGCCTTTGGTCGGTGTCGATGTAGCCGCGATTGTCACCGGAAAACCGATCTTCAGCATCGATTTCACCGTTCCCGGAATGCTCTACGCGGTGTTCGAAAAGTGTCCCGTATTCGGCGGCAAGGCGAAGAGCGCAAATCTGGACGTCATCAAGGCGATGCCGGGAGTCCGCCACGCGTTCATCGTGGAAGGCGGGACGCAGCTCACGGGTTTACTCTCTGGAGTTGCGATTGTCGCCGATACCTGGTGGCAGGCGCGCACGGCTCGCCAGAAGCTTCAGGTGGTATGGGATGAGGGTCCTACTGCGACGCAATCCACGATCGGGTTTGCCCAAAAGGCCGACGAACTGTCGAAACAGCCTCCAGGATTCGCATTGCGAAACGACGGAAATGCCGACAGCGCGCTTGCGGGCGCTGCGAAAGTCGTCGAGGCGGCCTACTCGTATCCGTTTATTTCGCACGCGCCGCTGGAGCCGGAGAACACCGTCGCCCATTTCAAGGACGGCAAGCTCGAGATCTGGGCGCCCAGCCAAACCCCGGCAGCGGGGCTTCAGGTCGTCACGCAGACTCTCGGATTGCAGAACAGCGACGTCGTGTTCCACCAGGTGCGCGGCGGGGGCGGTTTTGGTCGACGGCTGACCAACGACTACGCGGTCGAGGCAGCTTGGATCGCCAAGCAGGTCGGAGTGCCGGTGAAGCTCCTGTGGACTCGCGAAGACGACATGGCGCACGATTTCTATCGTCCCGGCGGTTTCCACTATTTGAAGGGTGGCGTGGATGGTTCGGGGAAGCTGGTCGCCTGGCGCAATCACTATGTGAGCTTTGGTGAAGGCCAGCGGTTCGCGCCGCAGGCGAATATCAACCAGAATGAATTTCCTGCCACGTTCGTGCCAAACTTTTCTTTCCAGTCGAGCCTGATGCCGCTAGGCGTGCCGACGGGCGCGATGCGCGCGCCGCGCAGCAACGGATTTTGCTTCGTCTTCCAGTCCTTCGTCGACGAACTGGCGCACGCCGCCGGGAAAGATCCTTTGCAATTCCGGATCGACCTGGTGGGAGCTACGCGCGTGGGGACCGCCGCGGACGCCGACTTAGATGGCTCGCGAATGCGCGGGGTTTTGGAGCTGGTTCGCGAGAAATCCGGCTGGGGCAAGAAGAACCTTTCGAAGGGTCGCGCGCTGGGCGTGGCATTCCAATTCGCGCACCGCGGTTATTTCGCCGAAGTAGTCGACCTGACCGTCGACGCCAACAGCAAGGTGAAGGTCAACAAAGTCTGGGTGGCGGCGGACATCGGCCGCCATATCATCAATCCGAGCAACGCCGAGAATCAGGTGCAGGGGTCGGTGATTGAGGCGCTGAGCAGCGTGATGTCGTGGGAGATCACGATCGAGCGCGGCCGGGCGATGCAGGCCAACTTCGATAAGTATCCGCCGGTGCGAATTTCACAAGCGCCGCCTGAGATCGAGGTGCACTGGCTGAAGTCGGACAACCCTCCTACGGGACTGGGCGAGCCCGCCGTGCCCGCGATCCTGCCGGCGGTGACGAACGCCATCTTCGTCGCAACCACTAAACGGATCCGCTCACTGCCGCTAGCGAAGCACGGATTTAGCTGGGCGTAATTTCGGCAGCGCTAATTATTTGCCGGCAGCGCGAAAGCGACCAGTTCGGCGTTATATCCCTGGCCGCTGATCGCGACAACAATGTACTGCTTGCCGTTGAGCATGTAGGTCATCGGCGATCCGCTCTGTGGAGCCGGAATGTACACCTTGCCGGCATCCTTGCCACTAGCCTTGTCGTAAGCCCTCAGATACGCCCCGCGACGGCCGTCGGCCATCGTGACCACGCCTTTTTCGCCGGCGACGAGCAGAGTTTTGGTGACCAGCGTTCCCGCCTGACCGGGCCGCCCCGTGCGCGGGATGTTCATGCCCTGGAGCGCCGGATGATTCCGAATATTGTCCGGAGTGTCACCGTGCGCCACCTGCCACAGGATCTCACCCTTGTTGAGGTCGATCGCCGTGATGCGCCCGTAGGGCGGTTTGAGCAGCGGCAATCCCTGAACGGTCAGTCCACCGCCCGGACCCCCTGCGGCGGGAGCTGCCGCGCCGCCGCGACCACCCGAGGCAGCCGAGGGCGCCGGAGGCGGCTCTGGACCGCGCGCCTGACCCGAGATATAGTTCATATCTGATCGCGTCCCGCCGGGAACTAATCCGATCGCGGTGACCGTGGTTTGTGAAGAGACGTACGCGACGTGCGTCTCAGGATCGTACGACCCTCCCGGCCAGTTCGATCCGCCGCCCGCGGTCGCCGCTGTCAGAGTCGCCAGCGGGCCGTCAAAACTGCTGACGACTCCCGGTGTAAACATCGGCCCGATTTTGTAGCGCGAAACCAGTTTGACGGCCTCTGCGCGAAGCTGCGGCGTGAAATCGATCAGATCGTTGATCGAGATGCCCTGCAGATCGTAGGCCGGCGGTTTGGTCGGGAACGGTTGCGTGGGCGAATACCATTCGCCCGGAACATTTCCTTTTTCGACCGGCTTCTCGACGATGGGCCAGATGGGCTCGCCCGTCTCGCGGTTCAGAACGTACATGAACGCCTGTTTGGTGGGCTGGGCCACGGCTTTCACGGTGCGGCCGTTGATGGTGATGTCGGCCAGGATCGGCGGGCACGGATTATCCATGTCCCAAATGCCGTGGTGAATGTACTGGTAGTGCCACTTGCGTGCGCCGGTCTTAAGATCCACCGCTACGATGCTCTCGCCAAACAATCCTGCGCCCGGACGATGGCCGCCGTAGTAGTCGCCGGTGGGCATCTCGACGCCGATGTAGGCCAAGCCGAGCTGCTCGTCGATCGACATTTGTCCCCACGCGCCGGTGTTGCCGGTATAAGCCCAGGAATCCTGTTCCCAGGTGTTCAGCCCGAACTCGCCGGGCTTGGGAATGGTGTGGAAGATCCACAGGCGCTTGCCGGTGCGGGCGTCATAGCCGCGCACATAACCCTTCACGTTGGTCTTGCTAACCGGGACACCTCCGGGCTTGTGAGCGGCTCCCACGACCACCGTGTTGCCGGCGACGAGCGGCGCCGAGTGCAATCCGATATCTGGGCTGAGCGGATCGATCTCCTGATCGTCGTCTGCTTTGAGATCCACCATGCCGTTCTTTCCGAAAGCGGGAATGCGGATGCCGGTCTTGGCGTCGAGCGCCACCATCTGATAGCCCGGAGTGACGTAGATAATGCGCTCCTCGCGGCCATCGGTCCAGTACGCCAGGCCGCGTCCGGAAAGCTGCCGGGGTGCGGCGGTTCCGCGCTGGCCTTCGTTCTCGCCGTGGACCCACAGCAGCTCACCAGTGGCCCCATCCAGCGCGACTACTGAGCGTCGAGTTCCGGCAGTCGAGTAAAGTACGCCTTTGACCATCAGCGGCGTGCCTTCCAGATTGGCTTCCGGCTTGGGGCCGAGATTATCGGTCTTGAAGCGCCACGCGACTTCCAGCTTGTCGAAATTAGCGGCGCTGATCTGGTCGAGCGCGGAGTAGCGGGTATTCCCGAGATCGCCGCCATAGGTCGGCCATTCTCCGTTTTTCGCTCCCGTCTGCGCCAGAAGGGATGACCCCGCCAAGAGCAAGCACGCTAACAATGTTCGATTCATGGATCTCCTCGTTCGTCGATAGATTATATACGCGCGGAGTGACAAACTCCATGCCCACGGGATCCGGCTTAGAACTGCAGGCGGGCGACGATTTGGCCGGAGCGCTGTCCGCTGGTGCCGCTCAGAGGATTGATCGTTCCGAAGCCGCCCGTAAACTGGCCCAAAGCATTTTGCGTCGGCGCCGCGGTGAAGCTTCCGATCGTTACGGGGGCAAGGCCGGTCCCTCCATAGCGCAGGCGGTTGAAGGCGTTGCTCCATTCCGCACGGATCTGCAGATTAATCGTCTCCGTCATCCGGAAATTCCGGCTGAAGCTCACGTTCTCCTGCGGCTGGCGAATGCCACGGAAGTAGCGAATGGCGGTGGCCTGGTTAGCGGCCCACTGACCGTCTGGCACGGGCTGCCATGCGTTCTTGTTCAGGACGATGGTCTTGGTCGGGTCAAAACAATGGCAGTTGATATCGATAGGGTCGTTGTGATGAACCCCACCGAGATCCGTCCAGTCCGTGGACCAAATCGATTGTCCCGATAATAGCTGAGCCGGCCCAGGGCCACGGCCGAGATAGTTGCTGATGGGATCGACAGCGGCCGAGGTAGGAAGTGCGAGCGCTGCGGCGCTCTGGTATTGAACGTACCAGCCCATTCCCCAATCACTAACGATCGCTGAGATAATTTTTGCGAGGCGGAGCTTGGGAACAGTGTATTCGGCGGAGAGTCGTAACTGATGCGGGTAATCATTCGGCGACAGAGTTTTTCCCAGACCGTAATTAAAGACGTCCGGCTCATTCATCTCCTGCAACGTCTTGGAGAAGGTGTAATTCGCATTCAGCGATAGCCCGTGGGACAGCCGCTTGGTTACGACGAGCTGCAGGGCATCGTACCAGGTCTTTCCCAACGGAGAGTTACCTGGTGCAATCGCGTTGTTGTACTGCGGGAAGGCGCGGATAATCTGGCGCGGCGTCTGGCCCTGATCGTAATTCGGATAGGGCAGGAAGACCCTACGCGAGGCCAACAACGATAGGTCGGCCGCGCTGAGATTTCTCCAGGGAGTTGTGAGCAGACGTTTGTCGGTAGAATTTCCGATGGTGAATCCGTACCGCGCCAATAAAGCGTCGGAGATGTCATTAAAGCCCGGCGTGGCCTGCTGCCCTAGGCCGGGTGACCACCACACTCCCCTACTGCCTACATAGGATGCTTCAACAATCAGGTTGCGCCCAATCTCGCGCTGGAGGCCGAGGCTGAATTGAACCTGCCTGGCTGGTCGTCCGGCGTTCGGGTCCAAATATGCCGGTGCAGTCGCGACCGCATTTAGAGGCAGCCCGACGTTCGCGTCAAATCGCGGCCACTGCGGCGTCACGTAAGTCGGGATGCCATCTTTCAACTGGAAAAGCCACTGACCGAACGCCGGCGATCCACCAGTGGCCGTGTTGCTGGCCGAACCAGCGACGCCCGGAGTCGCCGTGTATACGATTCCGAGCCCCCCGCGCAGCACAGTCTTCGAGTTGATCTGGAATGCTGCACCCAGCCTCGGTCCGACGGCGAAAGGATAGCTCTTGGCAAATGCGCAATTGCAGGTCGCCTCGAAGATCGATCCTCCCGGGTGACCGGCTGCGGAAGAATTAGGAATGGTCGGATTGAAGTTCGCGTTCCGGCCGTACTGCTCCTTGGCGTAGGTGCCATAGTCCCACCGGATACCGTAATCCACGGTGAGCTTGCGAGTAATTTTCCAGCTGTCCTGGGTGAACACGCCCCATTGCCACTTGGAGGTCCTGATATCGGCGGGGACGGCTAGGGTCACTCCCGTAACATCTCCCAGCAGGTAATCGGCGAACGGGAACCCCGTGCTGCCTTGCGATGTAGTCAGACCGGTGAGAGAGATTTGCGAGGTCGCTCCGTTGGCTCCAAACACATAGGAGCCAGCGGTGTTGGTGAAGGTTTGCGTCGGATACTCTTCGTAGCGAGCCTCCATTCCAGCTTTGTGGGTATGGCTTCCTTTGACCCAGCTCAAGTTGAAGTTCGCGGAGGGCCGATGTTCAGTCCCGGCTGAGCTCTGGACGCCGCCCGCTGGCCCGAGACTGGACATGCCGCCGGTCGCCTGGGCGCACGCGAAGAACGGCGCCGTTCCGCACTGGCACTGAAATTCGGGAAATTGCGATTCACCGTAGCGCCCTGTAGTCCCAACGACGCTAGCGCGTTATAGTCCACGACCGGAGCATCGTCAGAGCTGTTATTGGCCGAATAACCCACGCCGAAGTGCAGCAGCAGCGACGGAGTCAGGGTGTGGTCGTAATTACCGCGAATTGTCGGCGAGTAGACGAACGTGCCGCGTGCCGGATCGATCGGCAGGGGCAAGCCCACCGAATTGCCGTTCGGGAACGGGAACTGTGACTCCGTAACCGTGCGGCCGTAATAGAAAGCCAGGTGACCTTTGGAGCTGAGTTGATGGTCCATCTTAAGGGATGGGATTTGCGAGGTACGATGACTCAGCCACGGGTTCTGGTAGTTGTTGCCGAGTTGGCCGGATGCTGCGTTCGGTCCGGTAGGGCCGGGGACCAGCGCCAGGATCTTCGCCGAGACGGGGTCAATTGACTGGAGCGGGATCTTGTTACCCGGAAACTGCGTACGAACAACGATACTCGCGCCGGGAGTGCAAAAAGAGCTCAGCGCAGAATTGCAAATTACGCTCTGAGTGCTCGCAGGGTCGTAAATCGCGCCAGACACGACCTTGTTTCCGAGCGGATCGATATAATCCTTGCCACCGACTTGAACGAAGCGCGGGCCAGCGGCTGTTCCGGATCCAGTGATGACCTCCGTAAAGTCGCCGTTCCGATATTGCGGCGTGGGAACTGTCCCGGTCGTGCTGGTAACGTGCAGGTTTTCCCTGTACTGCTCAAAGTTGAAGAAGAAGAATGTTTTGTTCTCGCCGTCGTAGATTTTCGGGATCCGGACGGGCCCGCCCAGTGTCCCGCCGTAATCGAACCTTCGCTGCGTCGATTTCAGACCGGTGTACGGTTGCGACGCGTTCATGATTTCGTTGACGGCGTAGTTGTACAGGCTGCCGTGATACTGGTTGGTACCCGACTTCATCGTGATATTGAAGATGCCGCCGCCGACCGTGCCGAATTCGGCTGCGTAGTTGCTGGTCTGCACTGCTACCTCCTGAATGGCGTCGACGCTCGGCTGGGTCTGGTGCGTGGAGGCCACCAGTGTGCCCAGATTGCCGGCCGTCTGGCCTTCTACGCGGATCTGTTCGGTATTGTTCGGTGCGCCATTGACGACCAGGGCGTTGCTCGCTGTGTACTGTGTTCCAGGAATGAGCTGCGTCAGCGAGAAAGGATCGCGGAATCCGGAGCTCGACGAGTTCAGTCCGCCGCCGTTGACGCCCAGAATCGGAAGGTTGTTGAGTTGTTTGATGGTGACGTTGTGAGCGAGCTCGCTGTTTTCAGTCTTCAGCAGGGTCGCCTCGGAGGTGACCGTTACGGCTTCCGTGGCCGAACCCACTTCGAGCGGAATGTCGATTCGCATCACTTGCGCCGCGGATAGAGTAAGGATCCGCCGGCTATATTTTTTGAAGCCCCGCACTATCGCGGTCAGCTCGTATCGCCCGATCGGGACCTGGGTGACCGTGAAGTTTCCCGTATCCGTCGAAACCGCTCGGTACACCACTCCGGTCTCCGTATTCTTGACTTCAATAGCAGCGTTCGCCACCACGGCTCTTGTTGGATCTGTGACCACGCCCGTGATCGTACCGTTGCCGGTTTGTGCCGAAACTATTCCGAGCAGAATAAGAACGCACAATAAGCCTACAGCTAAACGCATGCGTGGATTCCCCAAATATATTTGGCCGAAATGGCCTACTTGGGCGGATATTACTGCACGACGGCAAATACCGGCCTAGGAGTGATTTCTACGACGTCTGCGCGTCAACCTAATTGTATGCAAAATAGCAGCAGCAGTATTCAGGGCTTATTGGGGCTGCTCGTTGGGGTTCGATCCGCCGAGGAACAATCGTTTGCCGTCCGCGAACGTGATGTTCGAGCCGTTGGCCCGATTCTCACCGTTCTTGGCTTGATACCCTTCGACGATCACCACCGTTCCCTTCTCGAGCGACTGCTTGGTGAAGCCCCGGCGCAGCAGAATGTTGGGGGTGCCGCCCTCCACCATCCAGCTGGTGATCTTGCCATCCGGACCTTTGACGTCGATGTGGATCCAGGCGTGCGGGTTGATCCATTCCATCTTGGTGACGGTTCCCTCAAGTTTGACGGGCTTCTTAATGTCGAACTCCGCGGCGAAGGAGTGGTGTGCCCAAGTAGGAACCGCGAGCAGGAACGCGCACATTAATGCTGTAACTCTCATTGCCCCCTCTTTTCTTCCGCGCGCGCTCCAGTCAGCGCGTTGTACATGTAGTAGTTCCCCTCGTGGCAGGCGTACTCATACAGGCGATACTCGGCGTCGCGCTTCAGGGGGAACTGGACGGTCCACGGCTTGGTCCAGGTTTTCGGATCCTCGATGGTGACGCGGTACTCGAGCGTATTCGCATCCGTTCGCGTGAAGCGTTCGACGACGCGGGCGGCATCGCTGACGGTCGCGTTGTTGATCTGGGTCTGGTCGTTGAAGTTGGTGGTCTCCACCACCAGGGTGTTGCCCTCCCAGTGCCCGCGCGAATCGCCTATCCAGCTTCGGATAGCGGACGCGGTATGCGGGCGCCCGATCGGAATGACACGCGTTTCATGGATCATTTCATTACGAAGCACGACCGTCCCAGGGGCCTGAAGGATTTGATTGCCGTCGTTGTAGGTGGAGGGCAGAATCGACCCGAGCAGCCCGCGCGTGATGCAGCGGTCCCACAAGCTCTCGTCTTCCCAGGAATCGTGACAGCCGCCCGCGGTGCGGGTGCAGGGCCGTGCGCGTTTCGGCGCTGCGCGATCCGCCGCAGCTTTCTGCGCCTCGGGCGTCAACGGCGGAATCCGTCCATCCGGCGGATCCACCACGAGCGAAGCTTGCCGGTTGGGCTTGCCGCGATCGTCCCAATAAAGCGGAGGGCCGATGCTCACACCGTTCGAGCACGTGGTCTGCGTGTTGCCCAAGCCGCCGCGGGTCGGATCGCAGCGGGTGACTTCGTTGACCGTCTCCTGAGTATCAACGTCCGCTTGCTTCTTCGAACGCTCCACCCTTTGCGCGAACTCCTGATCGGTCAGCACTGCTCGTGTGCCGAGGCTGGGATCGCGCTGCAGCGGCGTGCCGACCATGTCGGTCCCGGGCCAGACCCCTTGCAGGTCCGGATCGCCCCAAGGTGTCTTAGGCGGGGTCCAGGACTTCGCGGCAGCCGCGGCAGGCTTGGCCTTGGCTGGCGTAGGGGGAGCTTGGCTTTGGCCCGGCGTGGCCAAAATAAGCGTCATCAAGAAGGGATACAGGAGTCGCAACGCAATTCATCATACATTCGGTTTTCCGCGAATTCAACCAACTGCGAACAGCAGTACAATCTACCTCAGGCCTTGTGTGTTACGGATTGCCCCCGACCGGATGAACGCTCGCGTCCTATACACGCTAATTCTTCTCGGCTTTCCCCTCGCAGGAGCTGAACACAGGATCATAGGCCTGAGCCCCGGCGGAAAGCCACTCGAAGCCCTGGTAGTGACCGGAGCTCCTCCCACTTCGCCCATCGTGATGCTGATCGGGGGGCTCAAGGGCGGCATCGAGTCCCGGAAAATGGTTTCCGAGGCGGTGCGGGGTTTTGAATCCGATCAGGGGAGTCGCCACCGGGTCAATCTGCTGGCGATTCCTCTGGCGAATCCTGACAAGAGTCCGCTGGTCTTTCCGCCCACCGGCGTCGCCTATCGGGAAAACGCCGAGTCGCACGTGCTGTGGCGCTGGATCGCGCTGCAGGCTCCGGATCTGGTCCTGATCGTCGGAGCAGGCGACGCGGGCCTAGCGCAGGCGCTTTCGACAAACGCGGTCGCGGGAGTCGGCCGCATTCCGGCGCGGGTGATCATCACTGCTCGTCCGACCACGCTTCTGTCGTTGCCTCGCCAGATTCCGCCTTCGGAGGCGCATCTTGAGATGAACCGGCGCCGGGCGCGCTCACCTCAGCTGTTAGCCGAGGAATTGGGGAAATACTTCGGGCACGATTTCAATCAGCTCACCTATATCCCCGGAATCGCGTTGATCGCGCAAATGCGGCTGGGACACCTGGCGGATGTTGAGAAGCTTGCGGCACCCTATCTGGATCCGTCCAGGAACGTTCTGAACCGGGCGAATTCGCTGACGCTGGCCGGGCACCTGGTGTTCGCCGAACTGGCGGAACGCGGCGATCAGGAGTCTGCCCAGCGCTACGCCGAACTGGTCCGCAAGGCCGCCGATCTGGGATTCACCGAATCGGGTGAGATGCGCGAGTCAATGCCCTTCCATGACGAGATGTCGGATTCTGTGTTCATGGCGACGCCCCTGGTGGTCCGGGCCGGTAAGCTGACAGGCGAACGAAAATACTTCGATCTGGCCGCGCGCCATTTTGCGTTCATGCAAAAGCTGGTGCTGAGGCAGGATGGCTTATATCGCCACTCGCCTCTGACCGAAGCGGCCTGGGGACGCGGAAACGCGTTTCCGGCGTTGGGCCTGGCGCTGGCGCTCTCCGATTTTCCAAAGGATCATCCGGCGTACCCGCGGATGCTGGCCGAGTTCCAGCGGCACATGCTGGTACTGGCGCGATTCCAGGATGAAGACGGCATGTGGCGCGAAGTGATCGACCAACCCGGATCGTACGCTGAAACGTCGGCTACGTCGATGATCGGAATCGCGATGCTGCGCGGGATCCGCAACGGCTGGCTGGACGCCGCAAAGTATCAGCCTCGAGTCAATCGGGCGTGGTACGCGGTATTGGCGCGCGTGGGAAAAGAAGGCCAGCTTGTGGATGTGTGCGAGTCCACCAACAAGCAGAAGACGTTGGAGGATTACCTGCACCGCGCGGCGATTCTGGGGCCGGATCCGCGCGGCGGCGCCATGGCGATGCTATTCGCGACAGAGATGGGAGGGTTACAGTAGATCCATGAAACAGATAGCGCTGTTACTGGCTGTGTTCTTGTTCGGCGTACTCTTCGCGCAACAGAAGGCGGAGCCGCAACTGCACGTAGTCACCTACGTCGACGTGTATCCGAATTTCGCGGCGGATACGACCAAACTGCTGCAGCAGTTCGCTGCCGACAATCGTAAAGACTCCGGGTTCGTGCGTTTCGACGCCCTGCGCGACGTTTCACGCGCGAACCACTTCGCCATCGTTGAAGTCTGGCAGAGCCGGCAAGCCTATGACGCGCATCTGACGGCTGCCCATAGCAAGAGCTTTCGGGACCAGCTCCAACCGTGGCTCGGCAGCCCGTTCGACGAGCGCTTGTACAATAGCCTGCCGTAGCCGCTCTCTGCCGTTCGCGGTTCGGTTTCACTGAACCACGAGCGGTCGCGAGTGGCCCTATGGAACCTTCGGCAGCGCGCAAACGAAATTATCGGCCTGATCCGTGCTGCCCGCGCCCTTCCACTGGGCCTCCTGCGGATAGGGGCACAGCGGACGCGTGCGATCTACAACGCCGTTGCTCGCGTGCGAAGCCACGATGCGATCTGGCGGGGTGCTCTTGTCAGTCCATTTTTCCAGCGCGCTGAGCGCGTCGAACGTATTGGGGCCGGGGCCGCCGTTGCAGTGATACATCCCGGGCACCATGAACAGGCGATAGAAGCTGGTGGTCTCACTTAAGCCGCGGCCGCCCCGGTCCATGAACTGGATCACGCTCTGGTAGTAGTTGATGCTGTTGAGCGGCGAAATATCCGGATCGCTCCAGCCGTGGTATTGGATGAGCTTGCCGCCATTGGCCTGAAAGGCGCGCAGATCCGGATTGATGTTGTTGATGATCGGACCCATTTTGTTATCCAGGAAATCGACGTCGCTGTCGAGGCCCTGGACGCGATCGAAGCGGAAGGTCCGGAAGTCCCAATCGGGATTTTCAAAGACGATATTTTTGAGCGCCGGGAACCCCAGCGACATGTGCGATCCGCGGCCGGGGTCGGTTCCCGTGATCCACGTGCTCCACCCTCCCTGGCCCGCCTCGCCGCCCGGCATGATGCCGGGGAAGATCTGGTCCCCATCCGAAGTTCGCGCGCCCTGGTAGATCTTCCTGACCGCTTCCACCTGCGTCTGTGTAAGGCAGTTCGGGGCGTCGCCGCTCTTGCATAGCAGCACGGAAGGATCGAAATGGCAGCGCCGCGGATCGTTCAGAATCCCGTCCCTAATGCCGTCCAGTGCGTCGCAGGCTGCGTACACCGCATCGCCGATGATCTGCGTCTTGGTGGCGGGAATGTAGCTGGCGGGATCGGTGAGCGTGGCCTGCGCGATCCACAGATGGCCGCCGGCGTAAAGACGGGTCCAATAATTTGCAGGATCGCCGGCGATGATGCCGTCGTAGTCGCGAGGGTAACGCTGCGCTTCCGTAAGCGCTTCGAGGCCTCCTTGCGAGCAGCCGCTGAAATAGGAATGCTCGGGAGCGGCGCTATAGAAAGCTCTAATGATGGCCTTGTCGGCTTGCGTGGTCACGTGCACCGCACGATGCGCGAAGTCGATCACGCGCTGCATGTGTCCTTGCGCCCAGTGTCCGTCGTTGTCGGCGACGTGGCCCGTGTCGGTACTGCTGGCCGCGTAGCCGCGCCGCAGCGGGTCGACCATCGCGCTGTAATTGATGGTCCCGGCCAGCCCGCCGTTGCCTGCCGTCAGCAGTTTCCGATTCCATGTCGCGGGCATCCAGAGCTCGAAATGAACTTCCGGCGTGATGGTGCCGGCCACACGGCAAAATGCGGGAACACTAACCGCCGCGCGGGTCGACGGCGGCGTGAATGATCCCGCCGCAATACTTTGGGCGAGAGTAATCGTGACGCCGGGAAGGCTGAGTGAGCCCAGCCGCTCGCAGGGCTGCTGCGCAGCGAGTGGCAAAGTGATCGCGGCAAACAGGGCCGCAGACGGGAGTGATCTATGCCATAAAGCCATAGGGCGATTCTACTGCTTCGGAAGTAATATATGTGGGTGGGATTTTGATGGCACGCTTCGAGACTGCAAAACGGCTGGAGGTGCGTTGATGGCTGCCCCTGAATATGTCCTGGGATACTCAGAGCAGGAACAGAAACGCCTCATGAAGCAGGCGTCTATCCTTCGAGGATGGACGGAACGCTTCTTCCGCGCGGCCGGACTCGCCAAGGGAATGCGCGTGCTTGATCTGGGCTGCGGCATGGGCGACGTTTCCTTGCTGGCAGCCGATATGGTGGGCCCGGCGGGCGAAGTCCTGGGCGTCGACCGGGATGCTGCTGCACTCGGTCTAGCCCGCGAACGCGCTGCGCAGAATGGCTGTGCGGGTTATATCAGCTTCCAACAGAACAATCTGGAAGAAATCCGGCCCGGCGAGCTGTTTGACGCGGTCGTGGGTCGATATGTACTGCTTTACCAAGCCGATCCCGCCGCTACGCTGCGTCATGTGGCGTCAATGGTGCGGCCGGGCGGGCGTTTGATCTTTCACGAGCTCGATTTCGGCACAGTCGTACCGCCCTGGCCGGAAGCGCCGCTGTGGATGGAGGTGTACTCGATCATGAGCGAAGCGTTCCGGCGCGGCGGCAATCCGCCGGATTTTGGCAGGCGGCTGGCGCGCACATTTCTGGATGCCGGTCTCCCCTGGCCGACGATCCAAGCTGAAATTCCTGTCGGAGGCGAGCCGGGCTCCTATGTCTATGGCTGGGTCGCTGACACCGTCCGCAGCCTGATCCCGCGCATCGAGCAGCTCGGCCTGTCGACCGCCGCCGAACTGCAGATTGAGACGCTGGCAGCCCGAATGGAAGCAGAAGCAGTGGCGCTAGGGGCGCAGTTGATCGGTCCAACGCAATTCGGGGCTTGGGTTGTCAAGCCCTGACCGATCAAACGCGGGGCACTACTTCGTTTTGCTTACGATGTGTTCTCACGGGTGTTCGGCGCTTGCCGGTTACCGCCGCCGCCCGCCGCCGCGAACAATCACGCCACGCGGGCCCGAACGGAATACGAAGCTCGCTCCAAAGGCCGGACCGTAACCGTAATAATATCCGCCGTAAGGATAGTAATAGGGAGAGTAGAACGGGTCGTAGTAGCCGTAGCCACCGCCATAGTAGCCGTAAGGCGCCGGCGGCGCGACAGCCCGTTGTACCGGCTGCGGTGCGCCATAACCCGGCTGTTGCCCCCGGTAATCCGGCTGCTGCCCCCGGTAATCCGGCTGCTGCGTTCGATAGTCCTGCTGCCGGACCGATTGGAATGCGCCTCCAGAGCGATCGGTCGCGATCGCGACCGTATCTACCAAGCGGAACGTGAGAATCGATTCCTGATGAATCTCGGTAGCATGCGCTCGCGTCGCCATCACGCCTATGGCACCCGCCACGGCTCCCGCGATCGCGCCGACGCCCGCTCCAAATCCGCCGCCCGCGATAGCCCCGATACCCGCCCCGGCGGCGGTTGTTCCAAGCACCACACCGGCATCGCGGCCGTTCGCTTTCCCGCGCTCGTATTCCATAAGCTGCGTCCGGATGGGCACCTGCTGCCCGTCGGCCAAACTAAGCTCCGTCAGCTCAAGACGAAGGCGAGATGTTCCTCCTCCGTGCTCCGCATCCACCGCCTCCGCAACTCGTCCGGCAACGTTCTGCCCGGGTTGCGCGATTACCAAGCCGTTCGCCACCAGCGGCCGAGTGAGCGTAGCGCTGAAAAAGTCGCCCGGCTGGTTGCGATCGCTCGAAAGCTTCTCATTGACGCGAACCGCTATCAGGGTTCCCGCGGAAAGAATCACTTCGGAACGTGCGTAACTCGGAGCCGGCGCCGGCTGCGCATTCTGCACAGGCGGGGCCTGGTTGACCGAATACGCCTGATCGCCCGAAGAGCTTCCAAATTTCCTCCATCCTCCCGAGTCCTGCCCAAACGCTGCGGGAACAACGCCCAGGACGGAAAATATGATTGCTGTACTTCGAAACATAGCTCACCTTCTAACCGCCGATAGCTGCATGTTTGCTTCCACACCTAAGTAGTTGAAAGATGAAGGATTGCCTGCAGGGGTCCGCGGCCGAAATTCGCCAGCCTGGTGGATTTCAACCAGTACCTAAGCCAGGAAGGGCCGTCGCCGATGCCACTCGGTCTTTTGCTCGTAGGCGTAAGCCAGCGCGAGCACGGTCGTTTCGGCGAACGGTGCGCCCACGATCTGCATGCCGATCGGCAGGCCGGCGCTGGTGAATCCGCACGGAATGGAGATCGCCGGAAGTCCGAAGACATCGAACGGCGCGTTGTTATTGCGTCCAGGGTTATTCCCCGCGCCTTCGATCAAGCCGGGCGGGTTCACAGATGTCGGTAATACCAGCAGTTCCACGTTTGCGAACACCGTGCGGATCTCACGACGCAGCAGATCCACTTTTCTCCGGGCTTGCGCGTAATCCGAGCCCTTTACCTCCGCGCCTTGCTGGAGGCTTCGCCGCACAGCCGGCTGATATTTCTCCGGGGTCTTGGTGAACCACGGTGCATGATACGCATACGCCTCGGGTCCCCAGATCTGGGCGGGATTGCCCGATTCCGGCAGCGCTACATCGGTCAAGCCGCCGGTTAACCCGCGCAGCACACCGATTGCGGCGTGGACCGAGTTGCCGACCTCCGGATGCAGCCCCTCAAAGAACGCAGAGGGCCGGCCCAGGCGCAGCTTGAACGTCGGCATCTTGAGCGCACGCGTGTAATCGGGAACCGGCGCGTCCACGGTTGTCGGATCCAGCGGATCGTATCCGGCGATCACGTTAAGTATCAGGGCCGCGTCCTCTACCGTTTTGCATATGGGCCCGATATGATCGAGGGTCCAGGAGAGCGGAATCACGCCACGAAGGCTGGCGCGCCCGTAGGTCGGCTTCAGCCCGACGATGCCGCAATTCCCCGCCGGGCTGCGGATGGATCCGGCCGTATCGGTGCCGAGCGAGCCGAAACAGAGATCGGCGGCCACGGCCGCGGCGGGACCGCTCGAAGATCCGCCAGGAGAATGATCGAGTCCCCAGGGATTGTGGACGGTTCCGAAATGCGTCACCGTCGGGTTCCCGCCGTAAGCGAACTCCACCAGGTTCAGCTTGCCCAGGAGGATCGCGCCGGCCTTCTTCAGTCTCCGGGCCACTTCCGCGTCTTCGGTCGGAACGCGATCTTTGAAAAGTTCGCTTCCCCCCGTGGTCCGTACGCCTGCGGTATCGATATTGTCTTTTAGTCCAATCGGGATTCCGTGCAAAGGCCCGCGCCATTTGCCGCGACGGATTTCATCCTCCGCAGTGCGCGCATCCGCGAGCGCCTGCTCGGCGATGACAGTGATGAACGCGTTGAGCTTGGAATTATAGGCTTGGATCCGATCGAGACAAGCCTGCGTCAGCTCGACCGGGCTGACGGCCTTCGACCGGAGCAGATCGGACGCCTGCCGGATGGTCAGTTTCGCGAGTTCGCGCGATTGCGCAGCCGCGGGTTTTATGGCCCAAGCGGCAGCCGACGCGGCCAGCATCTCTCTACGCGTGATACGGCGCGTGATACTGCGGGTAATCCCCGCCACCGGCTTATCTCCGGTCGGGCAGCGCGAACACGTACAGCGCGTTCCCGTAGGACGGATAGTGCACTTCGGGAGCAAGCACGCCCGGCACCATCCGCGGGCTGCCGCCGCCCAATCCAGAGGAGATGGCGATGTACTGTTTTCCGCCCACGCTGAAAGTCAACGGGAAGCCTTGCACGGATGTCGCCAGGCGAGTCTCCCACAGAACTTTTCCGGTCTTAACATCCACCGCCCGGAAGTAGCGATCCATATCGCCCACAAACGCAACGCCTCCGGCGGTAGAAAGAATCGCCGTCATGAACGGCGAGCGCTGTTCGAGCTTCCAGTTCTCTTTGAGCGTCCGGACGTCATACGCCGCGAACTTCCCGATGTTGCCATTGCTGCCGGGCATCTCGAAGAATCGCCGCGCTGCGCCGCCGCCGCTGCCGCCGCCTTCCACCAGGTCGATTTTCTGCGGATTCATTTCCTGGCAGCTCTGCGCCACCGGAATCAGGATCTGGTTGGTCGGTTGGTTGTAGCTCATGGCGTGCCAGTTGTGACCACCTTCAGAAGTCGGGCAGTCCTGCACCCACTCGCCGATCTGATTTTCGACGATGTCGTTGCGGAAGTGCGGCTCGCCGGTCTTCGGATCGATGGAATCGTAGACGTTCTGAAAAACGGTTTCTTTGTGGCCGGCGTACTTGCCGGTCTTTCGGTCCAGCTTCCAGAGAATCCCATCTTTGCCGGCGCTGAAAACGTACTTCTGGCCGTTGTCGTCGACCAAGACTCGCTCGAACACCTCGTCGAGGTCGAGTGTTTCCCCGGGAGCATGATTGAACCACCAGGCGAGCTTGCCGGTATCGATATCCAGAGCGACGGTCGAGTTGGCGTAGTTCGTTGCGCCGTTGCCCGAACCTCGGCTCGCGCGCATCCAGGGCTTGGCCTGCGCGACGCCCCAGTAAGTGAGGTTCAGATCGAGATCGACGCTGCCAGTGATCCACGTATCACCACCTGCGCGGAACAGATCCGACAATTTTCCCCAGGAGTCGCCGCCCGGATCGGCACTCTTCGCGATGGTGTAGAACTTCCACACCAGCTTGCCGGTCTGCGCGTCGTAAGCGCTGATGAAGCACTTCTCCTCGCGATACTGGTCGCACAAGCCGCCGCCCAGACCCTGGATCAATTTGCCCTTCGCGATAATCGGTCCGCTGCTGGTGCTATAGGTGCCGTTGGTGCGGTCGCCGATCAGCGTATCCCAGACGTTCTTGCCGGTGCGCGCGTCCAGCGCGAAGATGTGCGCCTGCCCAGTGGTCACGTAGACCTTGTCGTCATAGATCGCCAGGCCGCGCTGCGAGTTTCCCGCTGCGGTTTCGCCGATGCGGTTCTCCCAGATGAGCTCTCCGGTCTTGGCGTCCAGCGCCTGCACGATATTGCCGGGATTGTTGATGAACATGGTCCCGTTGTGGACCACCGGAGCGGGCTGATTGGTGCCCTCATTCATGGCCCAGGTCCAGACCAGGCGCAGATCCTGCACGTTGTTCGCGGTGATCTGGTTCAGGGTGCTGAAGTTGTTGGCGTGATAATCATGCCGGATCATGAGCCAATCGCTGGGATCCGGATTGCGCATCATCGCGTCGGTAACCGGAGTGTAGTTCTTCACGGTTCCCGCGACCATCAGCCCGCGGGGTGCCGGCGCAGCCGCCTGGGCTCCACGACCTCCCGCAGCGGGGGCAGCTTGCTTGCCTTGCTGCTTGCCCTGTTTCCCTTGTCCGCCGCCTTGAACTTGTGCGACCACCTGGCCGGTCGCTACCGTACGAATGACCACGGTCGAGTTCGCGGTGAGCGCCTGGTTTCCGGCCCGCGCGCTGTTCGATTGCAGAATAAATGCGGCGATATTCAGATAGTTCTGCTCGCCGAGCCCGCCAGGATTATTGGGAGGCATCGCGCCCTCCATGAAACCGACCAGGTCGGCCACCGTGCGGTTCCCCCAACTGCTGGTGAACGGAAGACCGCCCAGCGGCAGAGCATTACCGATTCCCGAGAGATCGGCGGCGTGGCAGCCGGAGCAGTTCGCCTGATAGGCTGTGCGGCCGGCGTCGGCCTGTTGCGCCGTGAAGGGTCCAGCGGCGTTTTGTTGACCGGCAAGCTGAAGAACACCATAGAGAGCGGCGAACAGGAATATGAGGATGAGAAGTTTCTTCATGAGAGCGATTTCCTAATGTTGAAGCCAGCCCCACAGCGTGCCGTCCGTGGGTTTTTCCGTATAGATCTGGACGTAAATTCCGCCCTTTTTCAGGTTCTGGAGTTGTTGCGGATCCAGATCGGCCGATCCGCTGATGGTACCGTTCATCGATTTCGTGATCGTGAGGTCCGCGAAAGCCGGTCCGCGCACGCCGGCTACGATCCCGTTGTGCAGCTTGGCTGAAACGGCATTCGTACGCAGCCCTTCGAAGGTTCCGTTCACGGTAAGTTTCGTCCCCGAAAGTGTCGCGGTGACCGAACCGACGCCGGCCAAATCGGGCCGCGTTTTGGCATCGGCAGGCAGGGCGGAGAGCCGCGTTTTATAGGTGTCGCCGCTTTGTGCCGCACTCGGAAGTCCGAACCATCCCACTCCTAAGCCCACCAACAGGGCTGCAGCGAACCGCAAACACACTATTTTCCGCATCATTGTTTACCTCCGTGGCCGGGGGTCAGCATATCACAATTTCTACCAACCCAATAGTCGCATCCGGTCTTGAATGATGGCGCTGTACTGATTCATCCGCTCCGGCCTGCGCCGCCGCGGTGAAGGCAAAATCGCCGCGAGCCGAGTCGCCTGTTCCCGGCTGAGCGCCGCGGCCGAGGTGCGATAGTGATACACCGCCGCAGCCTCTGCCCCATACACGCCCGGGCCCCACTCGATCACGTTGAGATACAACTCCAGTACGCGATTTCGCCCCAGAATCATCACCGCCATGGGCGCCAGAGTGTATTCGAATGCTTTGCGGACTGGATTGCGATGCGTCGTGAAGAACAGGTTCTTGACGAGCTGCTGGGGGATGGTCGATGCGCCCCGGGTCACTTCGCCCGAGTCGGCGCTATCCTCGATGACCTGGCGAACCTGGCCCCAATCGATCCCATAGTGCCGGTAGAAGTTGCCGTCCTCGGCCGCGATCACCGCGTGCTGGAGCTGCGTCGAGATGCGGCGAAGCGGTACGAAGGTGTACCGTTTCTTGTACGCACCACGCGCGAAGATCGACTCGACCCGCCGCTGGATCTGGACGCCGGTGGTGGGCGGATCGATATAGCGCAGCGCCAGCAGGGCGGCACCCCACAAGACATGCAATCCGACGACAAAAAGCACGGCCGCGGCGATCCATCGCGCCCAGCGCGGACGGGGCTTGGGTTTGCGCATCTTTCTCGATTTGGGCTTCACGCTTGATTTGGGCTTCAAGAAATCAGTATTGCGCAGCCACCCATTGTGCAGATGACGTTGCGCGGACCTTCGGTAGCGGTTAGACTTGAACACATTCGAGTACAAGACCATGAGCCGACGACCATACTTCTTGCTGTTCGTGTCTCTTGCTCTGTTCTGGAGTGACGCACCACGGCTCCAGGCCCAGCCCACTCCCTTCACGTCCTTGCAGCCAGGTTATACGCAGGAGGTCTTCGGAGCGGCCACCATTCCAAACATCATGGGGGGCGTCGCTTTTGCGCCTGATGGCGACGTTTGGACAAAAGGCTGTGGCTCAACCGCCGGAGCTCTGCGTTTCGATCTCGCTCGCTCGGTCACAGTAAACGGAACGAGCATTCATCCGCTACAGGCGGGTCTGTCAGTTACCACTGCCGTCGGATGCGGCTTGACGAATCATCCCGACGGCCGTTTGTATCTGAACACGAGCTCGGGAGCCCAGCGCATCGACGCAGACACAGGCGCTGTCTTGGGCATCATCGGCCCCCCCGGTAACCTCTACGGCATTACGGTGGATCCTCAAACCAGCCGCCTGGTATATGCCCCAGCGACTTGCACGGGAACCACGACCTGCACGCTGGTGAGCGTCGATCCATCCAGCGGCAACACCCAGAATCTCGCCACATTCACCGCCGCGGCCAGTCTCGAATACGTGGATGGAGTCACCTTCGATCCCACCGGCAACTTTATCCTCGTGGCCGGGCGCACGGGCGTTTACCCAACGGATACGCCGTACCTGTATCTGCTGAACCGGAATGGCACGCTGGTGCGGCAGCTTCCAGCCGATCGTTTCCCCGATGGAGTGGCTTTTCATACGACCCCCTTCTACTTCGTGACCAATAACAACGACGGTTCGGTCAGTCGCTTTGACTTTCCGGGCGATGATCTCCGCCAGGTCCCGGTACAGACCGTAGTCGCGAGTGGCGGTTTCCGCGGCGACCTGACCGCAGTGGGAACCGACGGCTGTTATTACGTCACGCAGGCGGGAACACGCTATTCCACTGGCGTTACTACTGGCGAGAACAGCGTGGTCCGGATTTGTTCGACTACTGGTAACTTTACGCCCCCGCCCGGCGTGGGCCCCTTGGTAGCCAACGCTTTCGGCGACATCCCACTGATCGCACCGAACACCTGGGTGTCGCTCAAGGGATCAAACCTGTCACCCGCCGGCGATACGCGCATCTGGAAGGACCCGGACTTTGTGAACAACCAATTGCCGACTCGACTGGACGGCGTCGGCGTTACCGTGAATGGCAAGAACGCCTACGTGTACTACATCAGTCCGACTCAGGTGAACATTCTCACGCCGCCCGACGCCTTGACTGGGCCGGTCCAGGTCCAGCTCACCAACGGTACAACCAGCTACATTTCCACCGTTCAGGCCCAGCCGCAGTCGTTATCGTTCTTCGAGTTTGTGTCGTCCGCGGGGCGCCGCTACGTGTACGGGAGGCACCTGGCCGACAACACCATCATCGGCCCCACTACGCTCTTTACCGGGCTCACGACGCCAGTGAAGCCGGGAGAGACCATCTACGTTGCCGGAAACGGGTTTGGACCAACCGATGCGCCCGTGGTAAGCGGCGCGTTCACCCAGTCCGGAACGCTGCCTAAGCCGTGGCCTGTAGTGCAAATCGGCGGTGTCCCCGCTACGGTCTTATTTGCCGGCTTGGTATCGCCCGGCACCTACATTTTCAACCTCGTCTTGCCGGCGAGTCTGCCGGATGGCGATCTCGCCCTGACCGCAACCTACAACGGGTTGAGCATTCAGCCCAACCTGTTCATCACCGTACAGCACTAAACCAACGGACATGAACTTAAACAATACAGTCGCGCTCGTCACTGGAGGAAGCTCGGGTATCGGTCGCGGCATCGCCCAGAGCCTGATCCATAGTGGTGCGCGGGTTGCCATTACCGGACGAGACAAGAAAAAGCTGGACGAAGCTGCGCAAGCGCTGGGAGCGCATCCCATCCAGGCCGATGTATCCAAGGAAACGGACGTCCAGCGCACCATGCGCGAGGTCCTGGAAAAATTCGGCGATCTCGACATCCTGGTCAATAATGCCGGCGTGGGTTCCTTCAAGAAGCTGGTGGATTTTGATCTGGCGAGCTTCGAGCGCACCTTCGCTACCAATGTCACCGGAGCGATGCTGATGGCGCGTGAGGCGGCCAAGCATTTCATTTCCCGCAATCGCGGGAATATAGTGAATATCGGGTCGACTGCGTCGCATCGTGGCGCGCCCAATGGCACGGCCTACTATGCCAGCAAATTCGCGCTGCGAGGGATGACGGAGTGCTGGCGTCAAGAACTGCGCAAGAACAATATTCGCGTGTTCCTGGTGAACCCCAGCGAAGTGATTACCAGCTTCGGCGCGGCCGCCGGTTTCGAGCAGAAAGACAACCCCAGCAAGCTGCGGCCGGAAGACATCGCACAGGCGGTGAAGTCGGTGCTCGAAATGGAAGATCGCGGATTCGTCATCGAGCTCACAGTCTTCGCCACCAATCCTGCCGATTAAGCACGTGGCGCACGCACTCTTGCGTGCCGTGTCGAGACTCCTCTCGACACCTGTTCACGCGCAAGATATTGCGCGGACAGTCCACTAGCGTTTCCTGTGGGATAATGCCAATTCCATGGCCACGACCACACTTTCACCACTAGAGCGCCTCACGTCGCCCTATGACCGCGAACGCTTGGAAGACGTCGGGTTCATGACGTGCATGACCCTGGTGCTGCTGGGGAACTATTCCCAGACCGGCCATTTCGGCGGACCCCTTGCATATACGCCCTATAACGTCGCGATCCACCTGGCGGGGCCCGAACTGGGCGGACTGCGCTGGGATTATCGCCGCCCCAAACATCCTTATTGCGACAAGTTCATGCTCGCGGGCGGGCACTGCATCCCCACTTGCTACGCCCTGTGGATGATCATGGGCCAAGCTCTGGCCCGCAAGTACGAAGCCACCGGCCACAAGCGCTACTTCGCCGATCCCCACGTTGCGATTCTGCCGATTGACGCCCTCGGGTTCCGGCGCGGCGCTGGCGCGATGAAGACCCTGCTGCAGGATCATGGCCTGGCCGATCTACCGCTGTTCGCGCAAGCCAAGGCGCGCGGCATTAAGGCGCTGGCCGGCCATGCCGAAACTACTGACGTCACCAATGATGTGAACGGTGGGCCGTCCGGCATCGGCATCGCTACAGCAGCCGGAAAAGCCGCGTTTTGGGACGTCGTAGGCGCGTCGATCGAAGCGCCCAAGGTGATCGCGTTCGAAGGCGAATTCGCCATGACCGAAGGTCACGCCCAGGAGCTCAAGACGCAGGCCCTGGCATTGAAGGTCGGAAAACGCCTGCGAGTCATGATCTCCGACAATAATTCGGGCATCGATGACGCGCTCATCGGCGGCGTGGTTGACGCGAAGTACGAGGCGTACCGGCTCATAGACCAGTGGACCTCGTATGGGTGGAACGTGTTCGCCATGGACGACGGCAACGACTACGACCAGGTCGTAGCGGCGCTCAATACCATGGAGCACTGGGATGGGAAGGATCGCCGCCCAATGGTGGTGATCGGTCAGACAACCAAGGGCTACTGGCCGGCGGCCACAGGTCGCAAAATCCCCGAGGACATCGAGCAGGTGGTGGGGTTCCCCAGCCATCCTTACGCGATGAAGATGAACTCTGAATACTTCATCGCTCTGGCCCAGACCTTCGAGAAGCGCTACGGCGTCACCTTCCAGGGCATTCGCGATGGCGCGCCCAAGGACACGCGCGAGCGCCTGATCCAGTACAAAACCAACCTGGACATCGCGATGTCGGTGCTCGAGCGAAACGGTCTGGGAGACTGGTTGGCGGATCGTCTGGTCGAGATCGGCGACACGCTCAAGGACGATCTGCCGCTGCGCATCGATGTCAAACACGATCCATTTCTCGACGAGCGCCTGCGAGTGAAGAATCTTCCCGAGGAGCCGCAAAAGGTGGCCGTCAAGAATGCGATCTCAGGTGCTGAAAAGCAAGTGAACATCGCGCTGTTCCGCAAGCCCGGCGAGGTGGCCGGCACGCGGCGCTGCATCTCGGAAGTCGTCAAGTGGATGAACTACGTCACTGGGAATCGGTTCCTGACCATCGCCGCCGATCTTTCCGAATCCATCAACCTGGAGCACGGTAACTTATGGGGCCACTATGATCCGGAATCGAATCCGCTGGGCACTCGCCTCAAGGCCGCGATCCAGGAGGCTGGGAACGTTTCGACCGCCATCGGCTTGACCGGGCAGAACGCGTCTCTCGATCCCGAAAAGTTCGCGGGCGTGTGGGCTATCAGCGGCACGTATGGGGCGTTTACTCCCCTCATGTACACGCCGGCGCGCGTGTGGAGCCAGCAGAATCAGGACAGCAAGTTCCGCATGGGAGTTCTGCATATCCTGGTGGCGCATTCCGGGCCGGAGACCGCGGCCGACGGGCGAACGCATTTCGGAATCTTCGCGCCGCAGGTGTGGAAGCTGTTTCCGCGCGGGCAGACCATTCACTTGAATTTCTGGGATTACAACGACGTGGCTCCGGCTTACTTTGCGGCGGCCGAGATCGCCGCACGCGAAGCGAAAGTCGGCATCATCACACTCGAAGTAGCGCGCCCGGATTTCCCGGTCGCCGACCGCACCAAGTTCGCGGATACCGATCTTCGGGCGGCGGCCAAAGGTTTTTACGTGATCCGCGATTTCGCGCCCGGTAAACCCCGCCATGGGTACGTCGTCACGCAGGGATCGAGCTCCACCGTGAACCTGGTGAGCACGCTGCCGAAGCTCGAGGAAGCCGGGATTAACGTCAAGGTGATCGCGGCGATCAGCGAGGAACTGTTCGATCGCCAGCCCGAGGCATATCGGAAATCCGTCTTGCCGGCGGAGGCGTACTACGATCTGATGGTGGTCAGCACCGGCACACGTCGCGTGTGGCCTTTGCGCGATGTGGGCCCGCTGACGGACCAGTATTCGCTCACCTCCGACTGGGATAACCAGTGGCTTACCGGCGGCCTGGAGGCGGACGTGATCGCGGAGGCGCACCTCGATGGTAAATCGATCTTTGCCGGCATCCAGCGATTCGCCGCGGAGCGCGACCAGCGCCTGAAACGCCAAACGGAACTGCTGGGGGGCGGACTTTAGTCCGCGCGGGGCTTTAGCCCCGCTTCCGCCGTCATCGCCAGATTGCCCGCCGCGTCTTTCGCCCACAACCGGACCGTTTCACCGTCCGGCTTCCCGCACACAACGAACGGCGCCGTATCGAACAGCGGGCTGACCGCCCGGAAGCTGAATCGCGCGATCGTCGACGTTGCGTTTGCATCCATGTGATGCCGCCGCAGCAAGTCCATCAACAGGGTCGCGATCAGGGGCCCGTGAACGACTAAGCCCGGATATCCTTCGACCTCGGTCGCATAGCGCCGGTCATAGTGGATCCGATGCGCGTTAAAAGTCAGCGCGGAGTATCGGAACAGCAACACGTCATCGGCGCGGATGGTCCGTTCCCAAGTCGCATCCGCGGGCGCGGGCTGCGCAGGAGCAGCAGGCCCGTGATCCCGATAGACGATATCGTGCTCCTCGGCCACCGCCAATCCAGAGTCATTGGAAATTTCGTGCCGGACCACCACGAACACCAGCGGCCCGCTGCGTCCGGCCTTTTCCTTGATATCAACGACGCGAGTAGCGCGCGTAATCTTGTCGCCCATGCGTAATGGCTGATGGAACTCGAACCGGCTTCCGGCCCACATGCGCCGCGGCAACGGGACCGGCGGCAGCAA
>JAOAPR010000059.1 GCA_025463005.1 Bryobacterales bacterium
TTCTTCATCTGGGAGGGCGTCACCATGTACCTTCCCGAAGAGGCCGTCGAACAAACCCTGCGCTGGGTTGCCGCGCAGGCGCCCGGAAGTGCCATCGTTTTCGATTTCGTCGGAGCAATGGTCATCAAATTCTTTGCCAGCGTGGATTTGACCACGCTTCCTGAAGCGGCGAGACAGGCGATAGGCAGGCTACAGAAACTCACAGCCGGCGAGCCCTGGATTTTCGGTATCCCCGATGCTGGCGAGCGCGAGTTTCTCGCCAAGCTCGGTCTGGAGTTGCGCGAGGTGCTCCCCATCGGCGGCGAGGAATCGATGAAGCGCTTCCTCACTCGCAGCGATGGCACACCCTATATGTCGCTGCCGCCTCGCCCGCCGGGCTACTGCCTGGCGGAAGCCGTCGTGAAGTAGTCATTTGCGCTTATTTGCGTTCATTCGCGGCTGAAATGACCCTGGCGGCCAATTCCCCATCCGCCAGTCGAACCCGCACATCCGATCCCACCGGGGCATCCGCGGGCGATTTCACGATCTTTCTTTCGCCGGGGCCTTCCCGTTCGACGATCGCGTAGCCGCGATCCAGAATCTTAAGCGGGCTCAGTTGCGCCAGATGAGCCGACAGTGGAGCGAGCTCACCGCGCGCACGACTTAGCCGCAGGCGGATCGCCTGGTTCACAGCCGCCGTGTAGGATTCCAGCCGCCTGCGAGCCGCCGCGAATTGCAGGCGAACGTCACGCTGAACTAACCTTGTTGCAACTGCGTCCAGCGCGCGCGTCCGCAGTCCCACGGCCAACCGAATTCCATCGCGCAGCGCATATTCCAGCTCGTCAACGCGCTGCATCCGTCGTCCCAAGGTCCGATGCAGTCGCGCCAGGTCGATCGCCACCGCGTGTAACTGGCGGGATCGCAACGCAAGCGTTAGCCGGGCGCCCTGGCGTAATCGCGCCTCCGCTCCGAAGAGTCCGTCCACCAGGCTTTGTCGCGTGCACACCACCAGTTCCGCCGCCGCGGACGGCGTGGGCGCGCGGAGATCCGCGACAAAATCGGCGATCGTGAAATCGGTCTCATGCCCTACAGCCGAGACTACGGGAACGGGCGAAACTGCAATGGCGCGGGCCACGCGCTCCTCGTTAAACGCCCACAGGTCTTCGAGCGAGCCACCTCCGCGGGCTACGATCAGCACCTCCGGCCAGCCCGATTCCGAAAAATATTCGATGCCGGCGGCGATCTGTTCCGCTGCTCCCTCGCCCTGCACCTGCGCCGGATAAAGGCGAATGTGGCGCCCCGGGCAGCGCCGCTCCAGAATGTGGATCATGTCGCGGATCACCGCACCCGAAGGCGAAGTCACGATCCCGATCCGCTCCGGCAGCGACGGCAATGGGCGTTTGCGGGCCGGCTCGAAGAGTCCTTCCGCGGCCAGCTTCCGCTTCAACTGCTCGAACGCGAATTGCAGCGCGCCATGGCCCTGCGGCTCGAGCGCTTCGACGACCAGTTGCACTTCGCCGCGAGCGTCATAGAGGTCGATGCGCCCGCGCGCCAGCACCGCTATTCCGTCCTGCGGCTTGAACTTCAGATACCGCGCGGTCGTTTTGTAGCAGACGCAGCGGATCTGCGCGGACTCGTCTTTCAAGGTGAAATAGTAATGGCCGCTGGGGGGAAGCTTCGCTCCGGAAATCTCGCCCGACACCCAGATATCGGCGAACTCTCCCGCCAGCACGGAGCGCATGTCCGCGGTCAATTCGCTGACGGTGTAGGATCGCCGCTGGAGGCCCCAGTCGAGTGTGATTTGCTCCATGTCGTTTTCTGTATATCATGTGTAGCATGACTGCCAAAGAAGTCCTGGAATTCGCAAAGAAAAACGACGTCAAGCAGCTTGACCTGCGCTTCACCGATCTGCCCGGCGTGCAGCAGCACGTCTCTTACCCTATCGGCGAGCTGAGCGAGTCCAGCTTCGAGGAAGGCTTCGGCTTCGACGGCAGCTCCATCCGCGGCTGGGCCGCCATCAACGAATCCGACATGCTGCTGGTGCCCGATCCGGCCACCGCCTTCATCGATCCCTTTTTCGAAATCAAAACGCTGGTGATGATCTGCAACGTGATCGACCCCATCACCCGCCAGAGCTACGACCGCGATCCGCGCTGGATTGCGCGCAAAGCCGAGCTGTACGTGAAAAACTCGGGCCTGGCCGACACCGCTTTTTTCGGAGCCGAAGCCGAGTTCTTCATCTTCGACAGCATCAGCTTCGACCAGAACACGCATTCCGGCTTCTACTTTATCGACGCCGAGGAGGGCCGCTGGAACTCCGGGCGCAAGGAAAACAACCTCGGCTACCGGCCGCGCTACAAGGAAGGCTATTTTCCGGTGCCGCCCACCGATCATCATCAGGACCTGCGCGCCGAGATGGTCGAGACCATGATCAAGGTCGGGCTCGATATCGAGTGTCACCATCACGAAGTCGCCACCGCCGGGCAGTGCGAGATCGATCAGCGCTTCAACACGCTCACCAAATCGGCCGACAACATGATGCTGTACAAGTACGTGATCCGCAACACGGCCTATCAGTACGGCAAGACGGTCACGTTCATGCCGAAGCCGCTGTTCGGCGACAACGGCAGCGGAATGCACGTGCATCAGAGCTTGTGGAAGACCGGCAAGCCTTTATTCGCAGGGGACCTGTACGCCGGTTTGAGTCAAATGGCGCTGTGGTACATCGGCGGATTGCTGAAACACGCCCGCGCGCTGGCGGCCATCATCGCCCCGACCACCAACAGCTACAAGCGATTGGTTCCGGGCTATGAAGCGCCAGTGAACTTGGCGTACTCAAGACGCAACCGGTCCGCGGCATGCCGCATTCCGATGTATTCGGCCTCGCCCAAAGCCAAGCGCGTGGAGTTCCGGCCGCCCGATCCATCGGCGAACCCTTATCTGGCGTTTGCGGCGATGATGATGGCCGGCCTGGACGGCGTGCTGAACAAGATCGATCCGGGCGAGCCGCTGGACAAGGACATCTACGATCTGTCGCCCGAGGAGATGAAGGCCGTGCCATCCATGCCGGCCTCGTTAGAGGAAGCCCTGATCGCGATGGAAGACGATCACGCGTTTCTGATGAAGGGCGACGTGTTCACCGAGGAGCTGCTCGAAAACTACATCTCCTACAAGCGCAAGAATGAGGCCGACGCCGTTCGTCTGCGCCCGCATCCTTACGAGTTCGCACTCTATTACGATATTTAAA
>JAOAPR010000061.1 GCA_025463005.1 Bryobacterales bacterium
ACGCTGGATGAGGGGTCGATTTGGGCGGCCCAAATAGTATCGGGGATTGAGAAAGTGGTTTAGAATCAGGAGAGCAGTAAATGTCGGGGCGTAGCGCAGCCTGGTAGCGCACCTGCCTTGGGCGCAGGGGGTCGGGCGTTCAAATCGCCCCGCCCCGACCATTGAAATCAAGCGGATGTGGCCAATTAGTGATCTGCGGCCAATCAGCTGTAGTCGATTCTGTAGCTAGCGGTTTCCCCAAGATTCAACTACAGGATCTCCTGCACTGGCCTCGCCCTGCGTCTACGTGTGGATAACTCGTGTTGGCGACATCTAAGAGATCGGCTATGATACCCCAAGAACGTCGCCAATGCTCTTAAGCCGCTGCACGACCTCAACAACGTTAAATCACGGAAACTTCGAGGGTTCGTCAAAGTCGACCCTCGGCGGCTCCCGTCAACCTCTCCTGCGATGTTCGCCGGAGAAACTGATGCCTCGTCATTCCTCTTCCGAGGTGCTCAACAAAGTCCGATAAGCAGACCCCCTGATCGCCGCGAACACGCCACGTCGCTTATACGCGGGTCCCGGCGCCTATTCATTCGGCGGCTGTTTGAAGGCAGCGGCTAGAAGCATGAATCAGTGAAGCGGACCGTCGGCCAGCGCGGGTCCAGGTCGTATGCCAGCGGGAAGAGTCACGCGCATCGCGCGTGAGACAGCTGCACGATGCCGGAATTGTGTCACGCAACTCGGAGAACGCGAATACCACAGGTTCTGAAGAACAAACAACGGCGTGATGTATGAGCCAGGCGGAATCATTCTATAGCCTTTATCCACAGCGTTAGTACCACGTTAGCATTACGTTTTTTTATGTCATGTTACAGCCATGGAAAGTTAACACATTTATTGTCGCCTGCGTCCTGGTTTTAGCGTTCGCCGTCTCGGGTTTGGCATCGCGTCTGATCAGCATATTTGTGACTTTTGTCACAGCGGTTTGGGCGTATTATGATGCGAAGCGTCTTCAGATTGAACGGTATGATAATCGATGGCCCGCACCCGCATCTACCCCCTGGGGTGTTGCAGTTGTGGTTTGCCTACTATGGCTCATCGCGTTTCCCTTATACGTAAGCTACCGAGCGCGACTTCTTAAGGGAGCAGTGCCATTAAAGAGTCTAAAAGAATAAGTTACCTATTGTGTCACTGCGCTGTTTCAGGACCGACGATAAAATCATTCAAAGTGCGATTAAACTCATCCGGCCAAAGTAGCTGTTCAAAACTCAATACCAGGCCAAGCGGTCCAGTCAGGGGAAGTGCTGCAGAATAGAAGCTAACCTTAAACGCTTTCTGCGCGGCAGTCAGACTCGAGTCGGTAAGAGTACTCGCCGTATCTCGGAGCCAGCTCAAAGCCCCGAGGAAATTGCCCACGCCAGCCACAACACCTGAATCAGCCTTGGTCAGGAGGCTGAGTTTGCCCGTTGTGTACTCCGTTGCGTTGGCAATGAAACTGGTAGTTCCGAGCCAGTCTGGGCTCTGGCAATTCGGGAGGCAGGCGAGATTTGTCGGCGTCGTGAGGGACACCGACTCCAGGAAGGGTTGGTTATCTGAGATGTATGCTCCAGCGACCTTGCCAGCGCTCTGGCTGGCATCAATCGCGCTCAAACCGGTAGGATCTTCAAAGCGCAGTGGATTTGAAAGAGCGTATTGATAACGATTCCCAGTGCTTGGTATCTGGAGAGTGCCAGACAGCTTATCCCGACTTAGAAAGCGCCCAAAGGACGGTTCATAGTACCGCGACCGGAGGAACAACAAGTTAGGGCCCGGGTCTGCTGCTTCGCTGGTGAATCTATATTTATTCGTCGTTCCCAGCGCATCCAACCCAATTGGTGGATCGCTCGGAGGAGCGGGCTGACCCCATGGATCGTACCCATAATTGGCTTGGTGGGCGCCGGCCTCGTTGGTGACCGTTGTCACGCTGCCGAGCCCATCGAATTGGTAGAAGTATTGCTTTTGCTGGATGCTCTCGGAGATGAGCGACAAGCCGCGGGCATAGTCAATATTTCCATCCGGCCCTGCTTCGTTCAACACGACCGGCAATGAAGTAATAACATCGTTGAGGTATTGATACGATCCGGCGCTGATTTGTTGCTGGACGCGATTTCCGTCGCCGTCATAGCCGTACTGAGTATTAACGCTGCCGCCCGTCACAGCGATTAGCCGGTTCAAGGCGTCCCACGAGTAGCTGGTATTCACTGCCCCGACGGTCTTCTGAATTAGGCTGCCGTTGCCGTCGTAGGCGAAGGTTGCCGATCCCGCAGTTAACATTTGGTCCGCAGCATCGTAAGTGTATAATGTTGTGCCATTCGGGGCGGCGACTGAAATCCTGTTGCCGACTGCATCATAGGTGTAGTTCGTTACCTGACCGGATGGACTGTCCCAGGAGGTCAACCTGTACAGATCGTCGTATCCATATTTGGTGATATTGCCTTTGGAGGAAGTCACCTGTAGCCGATTGCCCACCTTGTCCAGGCTGTAGCCGAACGCCGAGAGAACTTGGTTCTTGGAGGAGTTAGTGACTTGGAGCAGTCTGTTCGCGGCATCATAGTTGTACGCGGAAAAAGTCTGGTTCGGCTGGTTCATCGATGTCAGGCTCCCCGCAGCGTCATAGGTGTACGTCGTCAGGTTGCCATTCCAGTCCCTGGCCTGAGCCAGCCGGTTCAACGCGTCGTACTGATATTGGACTTCAGTGCCCGTCGGATAAGTCAGGCTTGCGCGGTTGCCAACGGGATCATATGCGTAGCCGATTATTTTGCCATCCGGCGTTCTCACCGAGGTCGCGCGGTTTAGCACGTCGGAAACATACTGCGTCGTGCCGCGCCAATCGGTCATGTTGAGCCGGTTGCCCACCAGATCGTACGTGTAGGACACCGATTTGCCGTCCGAGAGAGCCATCGAAATCAGGCGGTTCAGCGTATCGTAGGTGAAACTGTTGGTCTTACTGTTCCCATCAATCGTTGAAGTCACGTTGCCAAGGCCATCGTAGGCATACTGCTTCTGGTGACCAAGCGGATCGGTGGCGGTCTTCAACCGCCGCAGGGCGTCATAGGCGTAAGCGGTGACGTGGCTCTTTGCGTCGGCTACCGAAACCAGATCTGTATTTCCGTCGTAGCCGTAGTTTGTGACACCGCCGTTGGCGTCGATCACTTGCCGCAGCTTGTTGGTGGAGTTGTAGGCATAGCGGGTAATCTTGCTATTCGCGTCTGTGAGCTGGGTCAAGTTCCCATTGGCATCGTAGGAAAACTGAGTTGTGTTGCCCAGAGGATCGGTAACCGAGGTCAGCCTATTGTTCGCGTCGTAGGCACGAGTAGCGGTATTGCCGAGCTGGTTCTTAACGTTCAGCAGCCGACCCACGGCATCGTACGCCATCTGGATATTGCCGCTGAGGGCATCCGTGACGCGGATCAGATCCCCGGCGGAATCGTAGCTAAAACTCGTGGTGAAGCTCCGCGCGTTTTTCGCCGTGATGATTTGGCCGGTGCTGTCGTAGCTGAACGCGCTCGCGTTGCCAGCCGCGTCAAGCACAGAAAGCAGGTTGCCCTTGGCGTCGTAGTTGAAGTGTGTGATGCGCCCGAGCCGGTCCGTGATCTGCAACAGATCGTTTGCGCCGTTATAAGCGAACTGAGTAGTCTTGCTATTGGCATCGGTAGCGCCCGTCAGGTTCCCATTGGCGTCGTACGCAAAACTCTGAGTGTGTCCCAATGGATCGGTCATTGAGAGCTTCAGATTGTTGGCGCTATAGGTGTAGGAGGTGATGCCGCCGAGCGCGTCAATTACTTGCACGAGTCGCAGGTTGGCATCATGGACGTGTTTGGTGACGTTGCCGATCGGGTCGGTGATTGTAGTGGTTCCGGCGGAGGGAGTGTCGTAGGCGAAAGCCGTCGCAAATCCGCGCGCGTTTCTCTGCTGGATCACGCGGGCGAGGCCGTCGTAGGTGTTTTGAAGGTAAGTGTTACCTCGGGGATCGATGCCCGTGGTCATCCGGTGGCTTAAGTCGTAAGCGTAGTAGGTTGTTGCGCCCAATGCATCTTGGAATGAGATCAGGTTGCCCGCACCATCGTAGGCGTAGTGAAAGGTTCTCCCGAGCGGATCAGTGAGCGTGAGCAGGCGATGGTTTCCATCGTAGCTCAAGCTGTAGACTCGACCCGAGCTGTCGGTGATGGTGACAAGATTACCAGCGCTGTAAACGAACGTCTGGGTGTTGCCGTTCCGGTTGACAATCGACTGAAGCTGGCCCTGAGCTGAGAAGTTGACCTTAGTCTGATTCTTACGCGTAAGCGTGAAGGAGCCGTCCGCGTTCATTTTCAACGAGTCAAACAGCCCCGGCGTTTGGGGCGAATAGTTACCGCCACCAGTAGCGTTGAACACATCTTCGTGACCGTCGGCTTCCTTAATCACTGCCTGTCCAGCAATTTGCTTGAGGGTTAGATTATACGAGTGGGTCCAGGCGGCCCCGAGCGGTCCAGCGTAGGTATCGAGGCTGTTGTAATAGCGACTGAAAACGAATGACAGACCCTTCCCGCGTACCTGAACATCCGTGTGCGAAGTGTAATAGTTACCCGTTGATGTGTTCACAGGCTCGGCGAAGCTTCCAGATTGGCTCGTCGTGCCTCCCGTTCCCAACTGAGCCGACGATAAGTAGACACCGCTGAAACTGATTGACCCGCTAGCGGCGAGCGTCAAAGTCTGGCTGGCGGGCGTTGTAAAGCCAACAACGCCTCGATATGCGATTGTGTATACCCCTGCTGGAGTGTTGCTCCGCGTGAAGAATGTGCCACTACCGGAATAGTTAGCCGGTCCGGTAATGGTGAAACTCGCAGCGGCCAGATTCGTCGTGATGTTGATGGTTCCGGTGACAGAGGCATTGGGATCGTGGTCGAATTCGACGAGAAAAGGAACTGGAGCAGCAAAGAGGTCACGCCATTTCCCGCTGACTGGGTTGATTGCAAGCCAATACTCTGGCCCGGCGCAGCAATTGTTTGGTTCGTTTACGCCGCCGGGGTCGTTGACCGTTCCCCAGTTCGAGTAAGTAATTGTCCCGGCAGTTCTCGTCCAGAAGACTTGGCCTACCTCCGGGCCCTCGACCCAGCTCCATACGCCATTAAGTGCGAAATCCGCTCCACCAATCCAGACGTTGTCTCCTACTCCTTTCCCGAGCAAGATATTCTGCTCTACCCATGCGTTTTCACTGGCCGAAGTTAGTGTGGCCAGATAGCCGCCCATGGCAGCGGCCCTCGCCCTCGCATCTGGCCAAAGGAGGGTGTCTTTCACCAACTTATACCAGTGCCCATTGCCGCCTTGCGCCGTGGGCCACTGACGGGCGGTTTCGGTGAATAGCATGCCAGTGAGATTTGTACCCAAGCCTCCAGATCCGCTCGTGATGAAGATGTCAACAAAAGCGCCAGTCGAGCCATTGAAGCGAAGCACGCTAGCAGTAAGAGAGCTTCCAACGTAAAGATTCCCGTCTGGTCCAAACGCCATCGACGAGCCAATTGCCAAGTTGACGCTGCTCGCAAAAACAGCATCAAAAGCCCCGGTCGAACCGAGGTAGCGCCGCACTTGATTTGGATATGCATTGGAGCTTCCCAGATACACGTTACCGTCAGGCCCAAAAACAATTGACGCTGGGGACAGACCAGGCTCGGTAATGAATGTCGAGATCAATGCGCCCGTCGTTCCACTAAACTTCAACACCGAATCGGTGCTGGGCGAACAGACATAGAGATTACCGTCAGGCCCGAACAGGACGCTCTCAGGGAGGGATGAGAGACTGGCAAAGACATCGATGAAAGCGCCTGTCGTTGCGTTGTAGCGCCAAATCTGATTGTTATTCGCCGCGCTAACGTAGATCAAACCATCCGGTCCAATCGTCATCCCGCGGGTCTGGGGAAGCGCCCCGAAAGAGAAAAGACGGGTTCCCGATATGGGATCGAAACGGTCAATATGCGAATTGAATCCGATCGAGGCGTCACTTGTGGCGGTGTACAAGTAGCCGTCTCGACCAAAGGACAATCCGAAGGGGTACTGCACAGACGAGTTGTCAAACCTCTGTAGAAACGTGCCAGTGGTTGCATCGTATCTGAAAATACTATTCGCGTTGGCACTTGTCACGAGCAGTGTTGAATCAATAGACGAAATCCATACTCGTCCGATCTTGCTAGGACCACCGACTGGACCCTCGGCAACCCATATAGCGCCATCTGGTCCCGGAGCGAGCCCCCAGGGGAAGCTGCCGGTGGGAATAACGTACTCAGTAATCACTCCCACCGTTGTGATCCGCCCGACCTTGTTTCCGTTGATTTCACCAAACCAAACAGCGCCATCAGGGCCCGCCGCAATCCCCCCCACAGGGTTACTGTTGACGGTCGGTATCGCATATTCCGTAATTACTCCCGCCGTTGTAATCCGCCCGATTTTGTTTCCAGCAGACTCGGTGAACCATAGAGCGCCATCTGGGCCCGCGATGATTCCCACAGGCACGCTGGAGGAAGTTGGTAACACGTACTCCATGAGGACTCCTGCAGTAGTAATCCGCCCGATCCTCGATGGAGAATTATTTCCTTCTGCAAACCATAAGGCACCATCCGGTCCCGCCGCAATCCCTTGCAGTCCAGAGATTCCCACAGCATATTCCGTAATTACGCCCGCCATAGTGATCCGCCCGATTTGACTGCCGTGGTTTTCGGTGAACCATATAGCTCCGTCCGGTCCCACTGTGAGGTGGTGGGGCTGGACCCCACCGGTCGGCAAAGGGTACTCGGCGATTACCCCTGCAGTGGTGATCCGCCCGATTTGAGTGCCGGAAAACTCGGAGAACCATAATGCGCCATCCGGCCCTGAAACGATCCAGGCAGGGGAGCTGTTGGCCGTCGGTATCGCGTACTCCGTAACGATTCCCGCCGTAGTGATCCTCCCAATTTTGTTGCCCTCAGCCTCGGTGAACCAGAGAGCACCATCGGATCCCGCGACGATTCCATTGACACGACCGCTAGCCGGCGGCACGGAATATTCATTGAAAGTGACCGTCTGAGCTGAAGAAGTCCAAGCCGCGCCTGCGAACACAGCGGCTAAGCAAACAGCTTTCACTCCGCGAGAACGGACGTTTAGACGTCCGAAAACTGACTTCAAACCGGTTGAGCCGAGTAAACCTAGCTGAGCGCGAAATGGCATGAATAAACTCCTATTACGCCTTGAATGCCAATCATCATCTCACAGAAGTAGCCTAAATTGGAGAAGAGTTGCAACGCACGATCCCGACGGATGCTCTTCTTTAGAAGGTACCTCTAGTACTTTCCATAAACGGCCAATGTCGCCGCACCTTGTGCTCCTGCTCGAGGCGGGGATCTTCCGTTGCGACCATCCCCCGTGAGAATCTGCGGGTCTTGCCACGCACGGATTGTGCCAGAGGTAACGTGTCGATCAATCACCTCGTTTCCTCGACAATGAATCGCGCTGGGCCACTCGAGTCGGCCGGACAATCCACTGGCATTCGACTAGCGAACGGTGTTACAGATTGGCCACTGATTCGCTTCAATCAGCGCTCGCTGTGCCGCTGGCCTCGAGTTTTCTTGCACCTGCAGCGAGGTCAATCGGAGTTTGTGTGCGGCGTGCCAAACGCATAGCAGTGCGAGGCCTTCAAAAAGTGCCTGCGTGCCGGGCAGCGGGCCATCTTGGTGCGTAGTCTTATTTGGCGTCGGTGAAGTGTATTTGTCCGACGTAGCCTGGTACGCGGTCCCGGAGCGCGGCGGCGAAGGACTTCGGGAGCAGGATGCGGTGGACTTCGGCAAGCTCGAAGTTGATGCTGCCGAGTGCGCGCCATTCGCGTTCGAAGTAGTAGTTCTCATTGTGGTCGTCTGGGCGGTCCGCCGTGAATGGAACACAGAAGCTGACGAGATGTTTGTCTACCGCACGCAACAGGACTTCCAACTGGAAGAGCATGCTGAAGTCGTCATCGTTCAGCCGCTGCGGGCTTGGGTCTGGCGCGTTACAGCTGCGCGCCAGGCGTGAGAATAGCTGGCTGCGTCGCCATTCGAGCACGCTCATCAGACGGTCAAGGTATTGCTGTCGCGGGTACTCGCTAAACGGCTTGCCCTGCCACTCCGTGTTGCGGGCCGAGGGTAGGCGCTCGCGGACGATGGAATCGTTGGCGACGTAGAATACTGGATTCGCTCCTTTTTGGAGGAGCGTGCGTTTTGTGAAGCTGAGGCCGAAGCGGCTGTACTTGCCCATGTGGAGTGCGAAGTCCGCTAGGGGAATGTCGCAGAAGCAGACAACGGACGAGCGGTACATGTCCCGACCCGAGAACGATGTGCCACCTACAACGGTCTGCGCAGTGAGGTCTTGCGTGGGGTCGGCAGTGAGCGGCGGCGCCTTGAGCAGCCCGCTTGTGAGGATTTCCACCAGAATTGCGAACCGGTCCTCATCGGTGGATTGGTGTTGCCCGACGAAGTGCGTTAGTTCATCGCTGACGTAACGTTGTTCCATTGTTCACTATGAAGACTGACCCAGCGCACATTGCGAAAACAGCGGTCTTATTCTGCGATGTTTTCGTATGCTTGTTTGGCGATTGCTATCGCTGGTAGGATGTCTTGTTCGTCTTTAAGGTCGTAGAGTACGCCGCCGTTTTCTGTTGAGTTGATGATGAACGCGTGTTTTGTTACGTCGCGTGCTTTTCCTGTGGGGTCTTGGCAGTCTTCGTATGCGATGTTCATGAGGAGTGAGAGTCGGTGTCGTCGGGGGATGACTTCGATGAAGAAGTCGTAGACGCGGTACGTGATGCTGTCTTCGGTGGCGAGTTCGACCACGTCGTCGCCTAACGCCCGTAGTTGTGGCTGTAGCGCGTCGAAGAGTGCTCTTGTGACGCTGTCCATTGTGATGTCGGCGATGCGGTAGTTTTCTGCGTGAGCGATGTGTTCTTTGAGTTCCGCTTGTTTGACGGCTTGGATATCGACGTTGAGCGGGGGCCACACTGTGAGTGCTTTTTGTGCCAGGAGTTTGCCGCGCGGCTCCATTTGGGCGGGTGTCCACTTCTGTTGTTCTTTGATATACGCGTTGAGCCGGAGCGGACTCTCATTGAACCCGCCCGCGATAGCCTTCTTTACCTGGAACGGTCGGTCGCTGTACGTGCTGTTGTACCCAGTGAGGGTGAGATTGCCGAGCCGGTGAAGCCACGTTTCCTGGATGGTTTTCCAGTCCGGACCGAGCATCTCGCGCCATTCTGGCTTGAGGTCCTCGTTTTGTGGGAGTACGTGTTCGATCGTGAATGTGCTCGTGTCGATTTGTTCCTTGCTGTAGTTTTCGAGCCGATCGAGGAGGTAGGAGCAGTTCCTCATGTCGTAGATGTCGCGGGTTTCTATTGCGTCGCGGAATTCGTTGTCGGTGGGGTAGCGTCGTTTCTTGCCTTGACGGTAGAGCGCCACCTGCAAACTGGTCAGTGGGTTTCTCTCCTGTATCCGGTTGGCGATACTTGAGAAGATCTGTCCGAGACTGCGCGTCTGGAGGTCGCACACGGATCGCCGGAAGACGTAGCTTTCGAGAAGTTCGACGGCTTGGACGAATTCTTTCGCGGTGAGCGTCTTTGCTCTTTCGTAGTGGTCGTAAAGGGTCAGGATGACTGGCGCTGCGACCTCGATGAGCGTACGCAGGTGTGCGAATGCCGCTCTGAGGTCTGGGTCTTGTTCGTTGCCGAGATTGAACGCGGTGTAGTAGCTGCCATACCGTTGGAGTTCCGCCAGGACGTGTTCGGGAGTTTGTGTTGCGGTGGCCGCTGTGAAGTAGTTCCGGAATTCTTGGTATATCTCGTCGGAGCGTACCGGGGTGCTCGTTTTTTTGTGGATAGTGAGGTAGTCTCTGACGAACTTGTCGAAGTCCGTGCGGTAGCGTGACCCGAACGCTCGCTCGATGGGTTGCCAGTAGTCTTGGTACAGGCGGGTTTGTGTTTCCTCGTCCAGGCGCATCAGGACGAAGTTCCTGATGAGGTCTGCTTGGGTGAGGTCGACGCCCGTCGAGTTCAGGCTCTCGAAGATCATTTGCGGGTCGTCTTGTCCGCGCGCGAGGCAGACGTCGACGACCACGAGCTTCTTGATGCCGTTATAGATGGTCTGGATATCGTTGCCGGCGACCTGCTCCTTGAGGAACTGGAAGTTCTCCATGATCCGCTCGGAGACGGATTCGCTTGGGACCTTGTTGTCGAGGAGTGCGGCGAGGGTCGCGTGGTCGGCGCGCCGCAGGTTGAGCTTGTATCGCTTGTCGCCTTTGCCGTACCGATTCCGGAGGTAGTAGTCGTCGACGGCTTCTGCGCCGGGCTCCTCATCCGGACTGCCGTTTTCAGTTGCAAGGCGGTCACGCAGGGCGACCATGAGGAGCGCGATGGTGGTCAGGCGTTGCTGGCCGTCAATCAGGAGCCACCGCGTGATGCCCGCCGTGTTTTCCTCTGCTGCGATATAGACGACGGACCCGAGAAAGTGCCCTTTTGTGCTGGCGTCTTTCCCGACGCGGATGATGTCGTTCCACAACTGGAGGCACTGCTTAGTCTCCCAGCTATAGTCGCGCTGGAAAATCGGAACGATGAATTGCTTGGCCCCGTCGAGCAACATAGTGACGGGCAGATCTTGAGCGTTCATAGCGCGGGCTATCCTCCCCCGAAATTCCCAGGCAAACGCTGCTTTTCCCGGAGAATAGTCCAGTTTATGTGTTTTGCCACCGGACGTATTCTCTGCTACTGGCCTTCGACTGCTATTTTCGTAAGTTGTACTTTGTAGCCGAGTCCGCGCAGGGTGATGGTCGCGTTGTTGAGCGTGACTTTGCTAAAGAACGGGAGCGTGAGGGGTTTGGTGCTTGCGCTGATGATGGCGTACGTCACGGTGTGCGCCCCGAGAGGTTGCTTGGGTTGTGCGAGTTTGTGGCTTGGCGGGAGTTTTGCGTTAGCGAGTTTACGGAACTCTGCATCTCGCGCGAACAGCGTGCCGCTGTTGACGCCTTGGGCGAAGAGGTGGCTAAGCGTGCTGCTTTGGCCGTACTTTTTGACGTGAATAAGTTCGTGTTTCTTCGTGTAAAGATCGCATAACTCAACACCGCCTGTCGAACCGGGGAAGTGGATGTTCTTCTGGTCCATGAGCGCGTAGAGTGTTTTGTCGCTCTTCTGGATTCGTTCGTTGTAGTCCTCTTCCTTCTCGCCGCTGGTAGCGCTGGGGAGGGCTTGCGTTCGTCGTCGCGCTTCGAGGAACGTGCGTTCGATGTAGTCCCGGAAAGTCTTATCGACGTGGTACCACTTGCCGTTGTTCAGGAGGTACTGTGCGTTCTTGTGCGTGACTTCGGCATAAAGGCATCGGTAGACGGACCACCGGTACAATCCGTCGTGCTGGTTGTTGCCGTACGCGTATACGTGGTGTCGGGCCTTGATGGCCTCAGTGGTGAGCGTTGCTGGGTTGCGGAGTTGGGTAAGGAATGAGCTCAGGCGAATGTCATCGTGGTGCGTGGCACTCGCAGCGGGGGTGTACGTGAAAAAGTCGACGGCTTGCCAGTCGATGCGTTCTGGAAGCGCGAGCCAGATGCCTTCAAAATCTTGCTGTTGGATGCGGTTTTGAAGGAGGTCATCAAGCTCGTGGCGGAGCGATGGGTCCTTCACTTCCCGGATGTGGTCTACCCAGCCGAAGTGCTGCTTGTAGTGCTTCTTCTTGCTTTCGGCGAGGAGTCTGGCGAGAAGGTCCTGTAGGTTGGTGAGGGTGAAGGGACCGGCGGTCTTCAGGGCAGCTTTGCCTGTAAGCTTCTTGCCGAGCGTCTGGTCGCGCGGTGTGCCTGTGACCTCGCGAAGGAGATCCTGTTCAATATTGAGGCCGAAGTCCGTGATGTTCGTACCTTTGCTCGCTTGTATCTGGCTGTGGGGCGTGGCGCTGTCGAGGGTTTCGCGGTCGACGCTGCGAATCTGGTTGTGGTCGACCGCGTTGAGCGTGACTTTGAGCCCGAACCCATCGTCCGTGACGCCGTCGCGCAGGAGCAGGTGTCCGCCGCCGAACGTTACCGCGAACAAGGGCGACTGTTCGCCTTGGTCAGCAGGATGGCGGCAGTGCTCGCTCCCTGGATTTTGGAGAGGTCGCCTGCCGCACCTTCGAAGAACGTCGTCCACGGTGGCTGGTGTAGTTGGCCAACCTTGACGTGGAGGTCCCCGATGTGGCGCCCACCTGCCTTCACTGGGTGCAGCGTCATCCCAGACCCGAGGATCGCCTTAGGGTCCGTGACTCCCTCGTTCACGAGAAAGACGGTGAGCGGTCGTTGTGCTGGTCCGCGCGGCATTGCTCTCCTCCGACGGGAGCATTTGCCCCCGGCAACTCTTGACTATCGGGGATTTCGCTCGAATTATAGCATTTATGCACAGATTTGTTTTAACGTGAGATTTGAGTTGCTTCTGCTTTGGTCCTAAGCGTCTGTTCAAGCGCTCTCGTGCCGCCGATGGATATACTGCCTTTTTAAACACTTGTTGGCTTCTTCCCTCCGGAGACGCACTTTTCCGGAGCGGATGGTCGCATCCCTGTGGCTTGAGGAGAGGAATGGTCCAGTTGGAGAATATCGGGGCAATCGAGGCGCGCTTGTGGCGCGCGGCGGACCTCCTGCGGTCGGGCTCGGAGCTCGCGAGCAACGAGTACTTCATGCCCGTGATGGGCTTGATTTTCTTACGGCACGCGTACAGCCGGTTCCTGAACGTGAAGCCGACTATTGAGGCGCTGTTGCCGAGTCGCGGTGGCGTGACACGCGCGCTCACCAAGGAGGATTTCAGCCAGCAAGGTTCTATCTTCCTGCAGCCAAAGGCACAGTTCGATTACTTCATCGAGAAGGCCAGCGACCCGACGCTGCCGCAGATCATCATCCGCGCGATGGAATCCATCGAGGAAGACTACGAAAATCTCAAAGGCGTCCTGCCAAAGCAGGAGTATCAGTCCATTCCTGCGGACCTGCTCGGCGACCTCGTGCGCACGCTCAACCCGGACGAGCTGAAAAAAGCGTCCGGCGATGTGTTCGGGCGCATCTACGAATACTTCCTCACCCAGTTCGCCGACCAGAAAGCACACGACGCCGGAGAATTTTTCACACCCATATCGCTCGTGTCGTTCATCGCGAATGTGCTCGAACCTGAACACGGCACGGTCTTCGATCCCGCGTGTGGGTCTGGCGGGATGTTCGTTCAATCAGCACGCTTCTTAGAACAGCGCCACAAGAACCCGTCCCAACAGCTCACGTTCCGTGGACTCGAGAAAAACAAAACGACCATCAACCTCGCCAAGATGAACCTCGCCGTCCACGGACTCGAAGGAGACATCCAACAAGCACTCACCTACTACGAAGACCCGCTCAACCTCTGGAAGAAATGCGACTTCGTCATGGCAAACCCACCATTCAACGTCGACGAAGTAGACGCCGACAAAGTAAAAAACGATCCACGCCTACCCTTCGGACTGCCCGGCGTGACACAAGCCAAAGGCAAGAACGGCGACGCCAAAGGAAAAGGACGCGTCCAGAACGCGAACTACCTCTGGATCCAATACTTCTACAGCTACCTCAACGAAAAAGGGCGAGCAGGATTCGTCATGTCGTCCCAAGCATCGAGCGCTGGACGAGACGAGGCAAAGGTCCGACAGAAGCTCATCCAAACAGGAGACGTCGATGTAATGGTCGCCATTCGCACTAATTTCTTCTACACACGCTCGGTTCCTTGCGAACTCTGGTTTCTCAACAAAAACAAACCCGGACAGCATCAGAACAAGATTCTCATGCTCGACGCGCGCAACGTCTACAGAAAGGTCACGCGCAAGATCTACGATTTCAGCCCGGAACAACTGCAGAACTTGCTATCGATTACTTGGCTCTACCGAGGAGAAAACTGACAGATACACAAGTCTTGTGGCCAGCCACCTCGACCGAACAAAGTGTGAAGCAGACAAGGCCCCGGCACTACTCGACGCTTTCCTTCGTGCCACAGCAACCCTTCGTGAGCTAATCACGCCATTTCTCGACACCGTTGCGGATCGCGAAACGATCCAAAACGCGCAGCGCGACGTCGACGCGGTTATCACGCTCATCCAGCAGGACGCAAAGACGTTCGTCGGGGGAGCCGAAGCGCTACCAACTGTGAGCGGAAAACACACGGGCGAAACCCTCCGAAATGCCACTGCAGCATACGCTCCCATCGCCGGAACAAGTCGGGATCTCGGCAAACAAGCAGATCACACGTTCAAGCTTCTAAGTCGGCTCCTCGACATCTGCGAGAAGGAACTCAACGCTAAAGAACACGACAGCTGGAACACTCGCGACATCAGCCGCGCACGAAAACTCTACGACGACGCACGACACTCACTCGTCGAACAACTTCGAGAAATACGCTACTTCCAACGACAAGCAGCCTGGCTCACAGAGCGATTCCCAGACGCCGCGCTCGTAGATGTACCTGGACTCGTCAAACTCGTCGACCACGCAGAAATCGAGCAGAACGACTGGAGCCTCACTCCAGGACGGTACGTCGGCATTGCACCAGAGGAAGTAGACGACAATTTCGACTTCGAAGAAGCTATTCGCGAGATCCACGTAGAACTAAACGGCCTCAATGAGGAAGCGGTCGAACTTGCGATGACCATTGCGAAGAACTTTACGGGGCTTGGCATATGAAGAGTCGATCGAAAACGATCGGTGACCTTGTCTCGCTCCAGCGAGGTCACGATTTAACTGAGAATGAGCGGAAAGAGGGAATTGTCCCTATCATCGGCTCCGCCGGGCAACATGGACTACACAATGTTGCCAGGGCGCGAGGGCCAGGCGTTACTGTCGGCAGAAGCGGGGGGTCGATTGGCAAAGTCACATTCGTTGAACAAGACTATTGGCCGCACAACACGTGCATTTACGTTACGGACTTCAAGGGGAACGATCCGAGATTCGTCGCGTATCTCCTGGGCACAATCAATCTCGCTCAGTTGAACTCCGGGGCTGCTCAGCCTTCGCTCAATAGGAACTTCATCTATAAGGTACCTATCTCATTTCCCGATACACCAATTCAGAGCCGAATTGCTGCGATGCTCGCTGCGTACGATGACCTCATCGAGAATAACCGACGACGGATACGGCTCCTGGAGGAGGCCGCGCAAATGTTATTTCGGGAGTGGTTTATCCGCTTTCGCTTTCCAGGACACGAGCACGTCACGGTTATGGACGGCGTGCCTGAAGGGTGGAAGAAGCACCGCTTCGGCGAGATCATCGATGTAAATCCTTTCACTCCTATCGATAAGAGCAGATCAGTAACGTATGTTCCTATGGCAGCTTTGTCAACATCTGGAATGTCAATCGATAACGACTTGCTTGAGGAACGCAATAAGGCGACGACGGTTCGATTCACAAACGGGGATACACTGCTCGCGCGAATCACTCCGAGCCTGGAGAATGGGAAAACGGCATTCGTCAACTTCCTTCGGGACGGAGAATCTGCGTGTGGCTCTACTGAATTTATCGTGCTCCGAGGTACGCAAGTAAGCTCTTTCTTCGTATACTGTCTCGCCAGGACGGAGCGGCTTCGTGGTACCGCCATCAAAAGCATGACCGGTGCCTCGGGACGGCAACGCGTCCAGGAGAGTTGCTTCAACGACTTTATTGTGCCGAAACCGCCGACACACCTCCTGGATGCTTTCGACGATTTTGCCTCCTCTGTGTTTCGTGAAATTCGACTGCTGACGTCGACAATTGACCGTCTTCGAACGGCCCGCGATCTCCTTCTACCGAAGTTGATGAGTGGCGAGGTGGAAGTGTGAAGCTGACCGAGGACACACTCGTCCAGCGGACCACCGCCGAGTACCTCGACAAATCCCTGAAGTGGGATTCCGTGTACGCGTACAACCAAGAGGACTTCGGACCAAACAGCCTCCTCGGCCGGAACAACGACCACGAGGTCGTGCTCCGGCGCGACTTGCTTGCTGCGCTCGTCAAGTTCAATCCAGGGTTACCCTCGACAGCCTACGACGAGGCAATCCGCCAGCTCACGGAGACGAGCGCCAGCCAAACACTGCTCACCGCGAATGAGGAAAAGTACGACCTGCTGCGCGACGGCGTCCAAGTCACATACCGCAACGAGAATAACGACCTGGTCAAGCAGCGCTTGCGCGTGTTCGATTTCGTGGACGCGACGGCGAATCGGTTCTTGTGCGTGCGCGAGCTGTGGGTCCGCGGCGACATCTACCGGCGACGCGCGGACATCGTCGGGTTCGTCAATGGCATCCCATTGTTGTTCATGGAGTGCAAGAACATCCATAAGGATTTGCGCCGCGCATACGAGGATAATCTCGCGGATTACCGCGACACGATCCCGCACCTCTTCCACCACAACGCGCTCATCGTCCTCGGCAACGGGGACAAAGCAAAGCTCGGCTCGGTCACGAGCCAGTACGAGCACTTCCACGAATGGAAGCGACTCGCCGAAGAAGAACCTGGCGTCGTCGATATGGAAACACTCCTCAAAGGCGTCTGTAACAACGCGACGTTTCTGGACTTGTTCGAGCATTTCATCGTGTTCGACAAGAGCGCTGGGCCGACGGTTAAGATTCTTGCGAAGAACCACCAGTACCTCGGCGTGAACCGCGCCATCCAGTCTTTGTGCGATCGCAAGGCACGCAAGGGCAAGCTCGGCGTGTTCTGGCACACCCAAGGCAGCGGGAAGAGCTACTCGATGGTGTTCTTCACACGCAAGGTCCACCGAAGCGTCGGTGGGAACTACACGTTCGTCGTTTGCACGGATCGCGACGACCTCGATAGCCAAATCTACAAGACCTTTGCGGGTTGCGGTGTCGTCGATAACGACCGGGACCCGTGCCGCGCGTCATCTGGAGAGAGTCTGCGCACGCTTCTCTCCCAGCATAAGAGCCACATTTTCACGCTCATCCAGAAGTTCAACCAAAATGTCGACCCGACCGTTGGGTGGTCCCAGCGGGATGACATTGTCGTCATTACGGACGAGGCGCACCGTACGCAGTACGGGACGCTCTCGCTCAACATGCGCAACGCCATCCCGAACGCGAGCTACATCGGGTTCACCGGGACGCCCTTGTTCAAGGACGACCAGATTACGCGACGTGTGTTTGGCGACTACATTTCCACCTACGATTTCCAGCGTGCGGTCGAGGATGGCGCCACGGTGCCGCTCTACTACGATGCGCGCGGCGACAAGCTCGGGATCGCGACGTCGGAATTAAACGAGAAGATCGCCGAAGCGATTGAGCGCGCGGAGATCGACGACGTGGATGTCGCGCAGCGCTTGGAAAGCGAAATCAAGCGAGACTATCACGTCATCACCGCGCAGAAGCGGTTGGAGCAAGTCGCCCGTGACTTCGTCCGCCACTACTCGACGGAGTGGGAGAGCGGCAAGGCCATGATCGTCTGCATCGATAAAGTCACGTGCGTACGCATGTACCAGTTGATTCTGCCGTTGTGGGCGGAGCGCATCCGAGAACTCGACGCAGAACGTCGCGGGGTCACGGATGAGCAGGACGTACAGTTCCGCGAGCGCCAACTGGCGTGGATGCGCGAGACGCTCGCCGCTGTCGTCGTGAGCGAGGAGCAGGGCGAAGTCGACCGGTTCCGCAAGTGGGACCTCGATATCAGACCACACCGCAAACTCATCAAGGACGGTTTCGAACTGCCCGACGGTACCAGGATTGACGTGGAGTCGGCGTTCAAGCGTGACGAGCACCCGTTCCGTATTGCCGTGGTGTGTGCAATGTGGCTCACCGGGTTCGACGTCCCGTCCCTGTCGACGTTGTACTTGGACAAGCCGCTCAAGGCGCACACGCTCATGCAGGCCATCGCCCGGGCCAACCGTGTATTTGAGGGCAAGAATAATGGGCTGATTGTTGATTACTGCGGGATTCTCAAGAACTTGCGCAAGGCGCTCGCGACGTTCGCCGGCCAAACGGACACCGGCCATGGCGGCGCGGGAGGCGAACTGGATCCGACGAGGCCTGAGGAAGAGCTCTTGGAGGAGCTGCAGGACGCCGTCGACCTCGTTCGGTCGTTCCTTGCGGAGCGCGGGGCGTCGTTAGACGCAATCATCTCCGAGAGCGGCTTTGGTCGGAACGCTGCCATCGTGCGCGCCAAAGAGGCAGCGAACGAGAACGATGAGATGCGCAAGCGGTTCGAGGTCATGTGCCGTGAGGTCTTCAAGAGGTTCCGGGCGTGTATCACGATGGACGGCGTCAACGCATTCCGGCACGAGTACGATGCCGTGAACATTGTCTACAAGAGTCTGCAGCAGGATGCAGAACACGCGGACATCACGGATATCATTCGCCAGCTACACGGTATCGTCGAGCAAGCTATCACGACCGCAACGCCAAGCGGGCCGCCCAGTGTACGGTATGACATCAGCAAGATTGATTTCGAGCGCCTGCGCCAAGAATTCACGGCCAGTCCCGCGAAGAATACGACGGCCCAGAACCTCCGACAGGCAATCGAGAAAAGACTGCAGCGGTTACTCGCACAAAATCCGCTCCGCACGAACTTCCAATCGCATTACGAAGACATCGTGCACGAATACAACCAAGAGAAAGACCGCGTCACCATCGAGCACACCTTCGAACAGTTACTGCGCTTCGTCCAAGAACTCGACGAAGAAGCAACGCGGGCCGTCCGGGAGGGACTGGATGTCGAGTCCGTCGCGATCTTCGACCTTTTGAAGAAACCGGCCCTGATGCCGAAGGACATCGCGCGCATCAAGCAAGTGGCGGTTGGCCTGCTCGCTACGTTGAAGGCGGAGAAGCTTCGCGTCGACCAGTGGCGCGACAAAGAAGCTACACGGGACGCGGTACGGTCCACCATCTTTGATTTCCTATACAGCGACAACACGGGACTCCCCGACGCGTACGCCGATGAAGAAATCAAGACGAAATCAGAAGATGTGTTCCGGCACGTCTTCTATGCATACCCCACCCTACCGTCGCCCTTGTATGGGGCGGAGAAATAGATGGAGGCGAAGATGACGCCATCTAAATCGATTGGTGAGCTCGCTACGGTGATTCTCGGATTCTCGCCAAAACCGATTGAGCGAACGAAATCAGGGCGGTATCTGTTGCTTGGTGGTAGGAACCTGCAGCGCGGTCAGCTCGTCGCGACGGATGCGGACTCGTATGTCAATACGATTGATCGGGCGAGCTTTCAACGTGCAATCGCACAGCCGGGAGACATCATTGTCTCGACGCTCTTTGACCGACGAAAACTCTATCTGTTTCAGCCGGATGACCCACGGGCAGTCGTGAATAGTAGCTGCGCGATCATTCGGGCTGGTAAGCAGTCGGACTATATCGTGTCCTATCTCAGAAGTATGACGGGCGAACGCGATTTTCTGGAGAAAGCAGCGAAGGCCACGACCGGCGCTTTCATCCCGCGTTTGTCTGTGAAAGATCTGGCCAGCATTCAGATTCCCATTCTTCCGTTCGAGGAACTGTCGCGTCTCGGCGACGCGAGCATTGAACATGCGTCGGGTAAAGAACTCCTGGCCATCAAACGCGGGCTGGAATCAAAAGATGCTGAGATCGAGCGATTACGAGCCAAGAACGAGGACCTGGTCAGGTTCTATGAAGACCGATTGCGCGCCGTCACGGAACAACTCGCAACAAACGATTTGGCAGGCCGGATTAAACACGGTGAAACCGCAATGCTGGAGTTTAAGTCGAGCCTGAGGTGGAACATCCATGCAAAGAAGATGGACGCGAACATCGAGAATGCCGTGCTTAAGACGATTGTGGCTTTTTGCAACACGAAGGGCGGCGAACTGCTCATCGGGGTCGCCGACGATAAAAGCATCGTTGGGCTGGAGCACGATGGGTTTCCAGATGAGGATAAGTTCCAACTGCACCTGCGCAACTTACTGCTGGAACGGATAGTTCCGTCCGCAGTTGACGTCGTGGAGTTCGGGATAGTCAGTATTGACGGGAAGGCAGTTTGCCACGTGACATGCGCACAGAGCAAGACTAAAGAGCTATGGCTGAGACCCGACAAGAACAGCAATGAGCGATTCTACGTAAGAGTTGGCCCCTCATCCACGGAGCTCGCACCGCGCGACGCCGTCGCATATATCAAGGACCACTTCAGCGAACAATAGCGCCAGGGCAACCAACCCTGGCCCTGGGAACGAAACAGCTCGGGCCGTCATCGGCCGGCCCCCTTTAGAATTCCCTTGTCTTGAAGAGTCGTCCGTTTGGTCCGCTGTCGTTGAGGCGGAGGATGATTTCGTTTTCCGGGAATCGTATTCGTCTCCCGTTTTCATCGTGGGGGATATGCTTCTTATTCTAAAGTGTCCGAGGTGCTCGGTGTGCGTAGATGTATGCTGCTACCGGTGCTGAGCGGTCCTCTCCGGCGCTGCACTGGATGAGGACTGGCTTGGGCAGTGTGTCGTACTTTTTGAGTGCGGCTTCTCGGATGCGCTCCAGTGCTTTTCTTGCTTGTGGTGCCGGTGTTTTTTTGTGAGCTGGGTCTTCGTACTCTTCTCTTGCGACGATGATGTCCTGCGCCTCAAAGTACGCGAGCAGGTCGCCGTTGCCGAGGGGGAGTGAGCGGTAGCAGTTGAGGTCGCCGTCGTGCATGAGCGATAGGATGCTTTTGATGCCTTCGACTTTGATGAGCTCGACCCAATCTTCGATGAGCGGCGTGGCGTCGGGTGCGAGTGGCATTCTGCTGCCGCCGTGCCGAGGGTGGTATCTGAGAGGGCGATGCGCGCAGGCAAGTTGGTCCGGGATGATCCAGTGGAGTAACTCTCTGTCGTCGCCGCTCTGGATTCTTTGGCCGAGCTCGCGCATCGCGTTCTTTATTTCTGCGCGCTTTTGTTCCACGATGGCTTCGAAATCTCTTTGCTTAGAAGACGTTTCGCGGTTTTCCGTCGCTGCCATCTCTGTATTATCGGCGAACGGGAAATTCAACGAACGGTTAACCAAGTCCCTAAACCGGCGACGCTCGCCCTTGCTGGTTTTGGGTTGCTTTGTGTTGCAAGCTGGCGCCGGGCGAGGGGACGGGTTAACGGGCGACGGGCCATTCTGATCTGGTTGACAATCGGTCAGATATATCTCTTGCAAAGATGTTTGATCTATGGCACGCGCGACTATAAGAAAATCAAGCCCAAAAACGCGGCTGTAAGATGCTCACATCACTGAGCTTTTGATGGTCACCGACGAAGGATTGCTGGTGTAATCTGTCAATTCATGGAGGTGGCAGATTATGGATGGCTTTAAACCCATCGCGACAAAAGAGGATTGCAAGGATTCGCTGCGCAAGGAGGCCCGTGCGCAGGAGCGCTTTAGAACATCGTGGGAGCCGGGGACGATATACGCGACTCTGTTGCAGCGTCTATCGGACGAGCAAGTGCACGATATTGGGGGGTTGTTTGGTGAGAATGGCGGCGCCGAATCCGACAGGGCTGGGAAGCTCTACCATATTGCCCATAGGGGAAAATGCACGGGACAGTGGACCCTGTATCGAAACGGTGGCGGGTCCGTCCGATTAGTATTCCATTCATCACCGCCGAAGTGAGTACGTCCCCTTCCGTGGGCGAAGATATGGCGAAGATGATATACTCCTCGTCGTGGCGCGTCGGCCGGACCATGCCCCGATGGAAGCGTTAAGCGCAACCGAGCTCGCTGATTTGCGACGGAAACTCGCGGCGATGAAAGAACACGAGGTCAAGAGCTTCTATCGGAGCGCGCATTTCCGCTGCGAGCTGCACGAGTATCGCCTCCCATCCGCGCGGTCCGTCCAAGAACTCGTCCAAGCGTGGAAGCAGCTGCGGCGGTGGCGGTGAACCTTCTATAGGGCGGTCGCGAAATCAGCGTGTAGTGTTTTTAGTGCTCGACCAGGTCTTCCCATGGCACGATGGGTATCGAGCGGGGTAACCTGGGGCGGCGCTGCCTGAGAAAGTCTTCGTAGAATGTCTGATCGGCGATCTGACGAGGCAACACGATCATTGCCACGTCGCTAAAGTCGAACACAAACTCTTGCGTCGATCGCCACTCTCGTTCACAGTACACGGTGGAAAATTCTGTCTGGTTAAACGTCTTGACAAACGCAAGTGACTGGCTGACATGATTTCGAGCGTTCTCGGCAGACTCGGCGATCGAACGAAATGCCGACTCGAAATCCGATAGATCGCCAGCGTTATCGTCAATCGGATGTCCTTCGATGCAAGCTGCCTGACGCTCAAAAGAACTGACGTCCCAAGCCTTATGATCCGCATCATCGTTGATGGACTCTACCGCTGAAATACTGCGACGAATGGCCTGTAGGGGTGCAGAATCATGCAGAGAATAGAAGACGGGGCTAAATTTGTGCTTCACGATGGCACGTCGATGGAAGCCAATGGCGAACTTGCCATAGCGGTGAGAGTGATATGCCAGATGCGCGATGGGGATGTCGGCGAGGCAGCACACCGGTGCCGACTTAAAAAGGGCTTCTCTGGATTCGAGCCTTTTCGCCTTGGTCTTCAAATCCACACTGCGGACGAGGTATTGGGCCTTCACTAACTCGTGGTATTGTCCGAGGCGGAGCGTTCTGGTTTGAAGTATTGACACCAGCGCCGCATAGGCGTCGCCAGGCTTCTTGGGGTTCACTTGTTGACGCTGTTTCTTGTCGTTCCAGCGAGGACCGCCGGTAAAGTGCCAAAGAATCTTGGAGACGGTACCGGGAGCACCGGTTGGCTGCTTCATGTTTGAAGGGGATCAAGAATACGATACCCGAAAATTGGCTTCGAGTGTTCGATGCAGCAAGTGTCGGACAAAAGCCACTTCCCAAAGTTCTCATAGTATGGCCGAGGTTCAGGCAATTGGTCAGTCTCGCTGTCGTAACTCCACGCCGCGACGATTCGTTGCGTCTATTGTGATTTGCGTCTTGTCCGTCGGAGTCGTCGTACTGAGGCTTGGTCCATGGATAGAATGGGAATTCGGTCAGTCTCCCATGGATATAGGCGGGGAGTCAGGTCGTCTTGCGATGCGAAGATGACAATCGACCGACCGCACTTGTGCCTGGCGCTGGGATAGATGATGCCATCCAATCCGACATTGTGGTGCGTCCGATATCGATGGCGGAAATATTCGGTCACGATCTGCGATGGCACGTACTCAGTATGTTCTCGGCCATCATGTTCTACTGGCTGCGTGATACTCTTTACAAACTCACGTAGGAAAATGAGATGATCTCGATCGTAACGAACTCGCGCGTAGAAGCTCGGGACCGGGGGGAGCTTGGTGAGATCGAGAATGTTTAGTGGTCGAGTGTTAGTCCACGTGGCCCCGGTCAGAACGCGCTGGTCCGTGGCCGGCAGATTTGCAAGCGTCTCGGCTTTGGCGGTTGCCGGGTCCATACCTGCGTAGAACACGCTGATGCCGGCTGCGCTCATTCGGTTGGTCACGGCGACATCGGGAGGGGGTGGGCCAAGGGACTGCCAAGAATCACATCGCTCTTGGCGCGTGTGCGGCCGTATTCGGAACAGCTTCGTTCCGGCTGGTAGAACTGCGATAAGACCGGCTTCTTGGATGATGTCGCGAAGCTCATCGAGCATCTCGGGAACAGGTATCTTCTCTGAGTACTCATCCGGTGTCTTGGAATCGAAAAAGTATCGGACTTCATGCTTGACCGTGTTACAGAAATCGTCCCAGCTGGTTTCGTATTGCTCGGCGCCCGTCAGCGCGTAGGGACTCTTTTCACACCAGACGTGATCGCCGAGAGAGTCGATGATTTCTTGTACGACGGCTTCCTGTTCGGAGGGTTCGCCAATAACGTACCGCACCAAGTCCCACGTGTCATGCGTTGACCCGACGTACTTTTCGTCCTCGGGGTCCCACGCAATCGCTTCGTTCTCGGCGTGACTGTAGTACTGGAAGACGGCTCCGGCATATACTTCCATCAGGCGATTAAACGGGATGCTGTTCGGAGCCTTCCGGCTCGTCCACCCACAGAAGCTACACTCGAACTCGCTGGCTTGATCCTTGACCAACTTGCGCAGATAAGGATCGGACAGGCATCGAGAGCAGATGGTGGTCCCGTCCCGGTAGTCCCATCCCTGCTCGTCCTGTTCTATCTGCCGGTCTTTCTCGTAACCCATACCCGCGTTCAATTATTTCAACACGGCTACGCTGCCCTGAGAGATGGGGGCGCGCTCGTGCATTCAGGGCTTGCCGCTTCCGGTGTGGGTTGCCGGCGTGCCAACGAATTTATTGGAACGGAACGGAATCGCCTGATGCGGTATCGGTAAGTGTTTGAAAACGTGGTGGCCAGGGAAGGCTTCGGATCGCATTACACGCTGTCTTTGCCCGTAGCTGGCATAGTGCTCGATCCGCGATTAGAGTAAGCCCACTACCTAGCTTGCTGAAAAACAATCATTTCGGCCTCCTCGTTGCTGGATTGTGGAGTAGTGGTTCGGCTCCAGTCTCGGAGAGTCTTGATTTCACCGCAACGTCCAACGATAAACCCGGCTATTGCTCGGATTGTTGTAAGGCCCGGTCTTAGCCCTCCCCGATCGGTAAATCGCTAAGGGGTCTCCGCTCTAGCAGGCAAGAGCGCGCCGAAAAAGGATTTGGGTTCCCCCCGCCGCAAGCGGCGGCCCCCCAAAAAAGTTCCAGCAGGAACTTCGCTAACCCTCGACCTTTGCTACCCCGTTCTCGGCGCCGGCCAGGGTTGCCGAGCGTCATTGCGGCTCAGTACGTTGAACTTTTGAATATGTCGTCATCGCGCCGAAGAGCACTCTCCAAAGAATCTCTCTGACCTGACGTGAACGACGTTTCTCAGAACTATCAGGCTGGTGACCTTTGGACGTGGCACGCTTCAAGTAATTTCCAGAACAATCAAACGGACCGGCGCGCGAGTGGTCTTGCGGATGACGTCGCCATAGATCGCTATTTGCCGCCGGTACCGTGGTTCATCGCCCAGGCCGGTCTTGTAATCGAGCACAGTCCATCGCGTGCCATCAAACCACACTAGGTCGATCACGCCCTCGTACAAGTCTCCGTTCGATTCGTAGGTAACTGGATACTCGCGGTGCATGCGTTGAGCCTGAAAAGCGGCCGAAACCAATGAATGTGCCAGCGTCCGGACGACAACATCAACTGCTTGCCGACGATCTCCGGCCGTCATTCTCGATCCGATCTCGTGTGCGGTGGCCTGTGCCTCAATCCCTAGGCGGTCCGCCGGAAACGCCGCGTGAGCCATCAGAGCATGTACCAGGTCGCCATACTTCCGGCCACGCTTCAGTCCGCTTGCCGCGATCCCCGGAATATCTGCCCGGATGATCTCGACCTCGCCCTCGGTTATGCCCTCGGGCAGAGCCTCCGCTTCAGTTATCGGGCGTACCCGGAACTCGGGCGCCGTCCCTTCTCCAAGCCGCTGGCCTCTCGCCGCGCGCCACGCTTCGTACTGGCGCACCCCTTCCGCAGGCTCGCTCATGGTAGGACGAAGCAGGGCGTCATCATCAATGCCGGCATCAGTTTCCGGACTGTTCAGCAGAATACCGGGGTCGAACCATACGACGCCGTGAGAGCCCACGCCTGCCTGGTGCAGGCCGGGCCGTAGGATCTCCTCGGGTTCGGCGCCGTAAGGCCGCTGCAGCACCGTATCTTTTCCCTGAAAACTGCACCCCGGCGCGGGCGCCGGATTGCTCCACTTGCCCTTCCCCGGATAGAGGGCGGGATAAAGCGGCATAAGCCAGCTCTCCTGCCGGATCTCATCACCGGTCGCGGCGACGACCAGCAGGTCACGCGCCCGCGTCGCCGCCACATACGCTATCCTCCAAGCTTCTTCCGTGTCACGCTGCGTTTCCAAAGCCGCGTTATCGGTCAGCTCGCGCGGAGCCCAGCCCACAAGCCGTTGCGCCGCAAGCCCGGATTCGGAATCAACATGCCGGTCGCCGGCGTCGAAACGGATTAAGGACGAGTTCATATCGGCGAGAATGACCACCGGGAACTCCAGGCCCTTCGATTTGTGGGCCGTCATGAGCGTCACACCACTGGTCTTGCGCTCCAGAAGAGGCGTTTCAGACGTTTCACCGCCGGTGGATTCCTCCTCAAGGAACTGCACGAAAGCCCGGAACGATGTGGCGCTGTTCACCTCGAAACGGCGCGAAAGATCGATCAACCGGTAGACGTTTGCGAGCACGCGCTCCCCGCCCTTGCGCAGGGCAAAGCCAGCGTGCGCGCGAACATGCTCCAGGAGGAGCGTAAGCGTAACGGCCACCGGGCGCATGTTGCGCTCGCGGTGCAAGGCGGCGAGGAACTCCAGCCCGCTGACGATGGGCTCGAATACGGCGTCAAGCTTGTCCGGCAGCTTCCGCAAGGGATGCGGAAGAAATCCGGTCGCATCGCGGAACAGCAGCAGCGTTTCATCGGAGATTGCAAAAAGCGGGCCCCGAAGGGCGGCGTACACGCTGAGTGAATCCTCGGGCCATTCGATAGCGCGCAGGGCCGCCCGCAGCGCCACGATCTCTTCGCGTCCGTGGAAGGATTTCGAGCCTACGAGGACATGGGGAATGCCCCGGGCCTCCAGAGCCCGGACATAGTCGCGTGTAGCATCCTTCCGGAAATTCGTGAAGTTCCGGAAAAGGATACAGATATGCTCGGGCGCGATCTTCACCGGCTCCCGGGTTTCCGGATCTATGACGCGCCAGCCTGCCGACCCGCTTTGTTTGACCAGCCATTCTACAAATCCCGCCACCGTATCGGGCGCGCATTTCTCAATCGCCTTGGCGCTGAAATTGCGTTTACCGTAGGGTGCCGGCATGGGCAGCGCTATCACCGATGGCTGGCCTTCTATGGCGGGACGTCCGCCCGTGAGGGCCAGATAGTTCTCTTTCATGAGCGGCTCGAAGGCGGCATTCACAAAATCAAGGATGGGCTGGACCGAACGGCGGCAGATCTGCAGCGGCTCCTGTCTGACTCCGGCCGCCGCGAGAACGGCTTTCACATTCTGGTAGCGTTCCACATCGGCACGGCGGAAGCGATAGATGGACTGTTTCGGATCGCCGACGAGAAAAAGCTTGCCAGGCCGGGGAGCCGCCTTCCGCCAGTCACGCTCCGCAGAATCGCCGGCAGCGAGCAAAAGCATCACTTCCGCCTGCACCGGGTCCGTATCCTGAAATTCGTCAACGAAGATCCGGCTGAACCGACCCTGAAAATAGCGGCGCGCGTCGTCATTCTGCAGCAGTTGACGCGCGCCGAACAGCAGGTCATTGAAGTCGAGCTGCCCCGCAGTCTTCTTGGCCCTTTGGTAGAGGTCCACCAATTCCCATAGCTCATCGCGGAGAGCGGCGGCGAGATCCGCGTCGGATGCCCCCTGAAATCCCTTGATCTGAAGCGCGAGACGGCCCCAGGCGTTGAACAGGTCGTCCCGGTTTACCTGCTTGCTAAGGAAGCCAGATCCCTTTTTCAAATAACGGGTGCTGTTGAGAAGGCCGATGGCATCCGCTTCGAGAAGATCATCGTCACGAACCCCGCCGGCCTCGGCGCGACTGGCGCGCGCGGCGAATTCGGCCACGGGCGCGAGACCCCGCACCAGCTCGTCTTTTGCGCGGTTCACGGGCCGCATGCCCCTTATTTCACGCGCGTCCACGATGATCGAATCCAGGCCGGCTTTCCGGTCGAATGGCGGCCGAGCCCAAGCTGCGGGATGATCGCGCCACTCGATGAGCGACCACGCGGCATTGCGCAATGAAGCCAGCGCGTCGCGCCCCTCGCCGTCGTCCCGCCAGGTCAATCGTGTGAGCGCCCGCCGCAGGACGAGATTCGGGGCTGAGAGTCGGCGCTCAACCCATCTCCTGAACACGGCTGCGAACAGTTTGGCAGCAGCTTCCTGGTCGAGTTCGACAAAGCGCGGATCGACACCCGCTTCAACAGGACGCTCGCGCAGCAGCCGCGCGCAGAAAGCGTGAATGGTCCCGACAAACGCAAGTTCAAGGTCGGCCGATGACTGGCCCGCCTTCCCCAACTCCTCACGCAGCCGCAGTTTCATCTCCCCGGCTGCCGCATGTGTGAAGGTAACGGCCACAACGCTCTCGAGCTTCGTTCCCGCGCCGACGCAGCGGACAATCTGCTCGATGAGCTGCGTCGTCTTGCCTGTTCCCGCCGAGGCTTCAAGGAAGTAGCTCGCTTCCACTTCGCGCGCCCGGGTCATTTGACCTCCCGCAACTGAACCAGTGCCTGCAACTCGCCGGCCGGTTTGCGGAGAACGCGTTCTTCTTCGTAAGGCCCGCACACAACGGCATGGTCACAATGCCGGCACGAGTCCTCGCGCGGTGCGGCTGGCAAAACGCCGTTAGCGACGGCCGTGTCGATGGTTGCGAGCACCCGGCTTGCCTCATCACGCGTACTATCTGAAAGGGGAATGTAGATGCTGCGGTATCCACCGCGGATGGTGGCGTAGAACAAACGGCCGCCGCCGATTTTCTTTCCGGCGTATAGCTGTTCCGCGGCCAGAGCATAGAGCAACGGCTGCAGGACCTCCCCTTTGCCGGTGACCTCCGGAACGGGATCAGGATAGCTCCCCGTTTTGTAATCGGTCACCCAAAGCGCACTGTCAGCGGATTCCTCGATCAAGTCCATGCGGCCGCTCAGTTTCCAGGCGCCGGCGATGACTGTGTCCGTGAACGTCCGCTCCGGCTCCACGGGAACCCATCCCGTCTGTTCCGTGGCGACAGACACCAGCCACGCGCGCAGGTCCGCCCGCAGTCTTTCCACCTCGTTTTTCCAGATCTGGCCGATGGCCGGAGCGACCCGTTCTGCATACGCGGCGGCGGTTTCCTCCAGGATGCGGTCAAGCTCTTTCGACGCCGCTGAAAGGGCGCTTTGATCTGCGGGATAGCCGTTCAGCACCGGGACGAGCCGCTTTTGGACTTCGTGGAATAGGTTCCCGCGCGTCAGCGGGTCGAGACGCTCCAGCGCGGCGACTTCCTTCATGGGAGACAGACCAAGCACGGCGCTGAGAGCAAAGCGGTAAGGACAACACGCGAATAGCTGCAGGGCGGAAGGCGAATAGGAACGCGCCGAAAGACGGAAGCGTTCCAGCGGCTTCAGTGCAGACGCAGGTGTGAGGATAAGCCCGTCGGCGGTGGACCATTTGCGGTTCCACCGGTTCCATCGCACCCTGAGCGAGCGCGCTAGCGTTGGGCTGATCTGCATAAGATACGCCGCAAGCCCCGGCGGGGCTTTCGCTGTCATCGCCGGACGCAGCCGCGCGAGGTCATACTCCGCATCATCAATTGCGTTGCGCGGATCATTCGGCGCTGGCCAGCCGATGCGGGTTTCGATGCCTTGCTCGGCGCCCCGTTCGATAGCGCGCCGGTCCATGGCTTTGCCCGTTGCCGCCCGTGCGGCCTCGAGCACATAGAAGGAGGGGACGCGCACGCGACCCGATGCCAGCTCGATGCGGGGCCACGAAAGAATGATTTGTTTCGATGCGGCGGCGCAGGCCTGCCGCAGAAGGAGCCGCTCCCCGGCCTCCAGTTCAGCCAGGTTTCCGGAAAGCAGCGGATCGTCAAAATGCGGCTTGGGAAACGTACCTTCGCACAGGCCGGGAACGCAGACGAGCGGGAAGATCAGGCCCCTCGCCTCCTCGATCGATCCTACGAACACGCGGCCGAACCGGTTTCCCTTCGGCTCGCGTCGCAACGTTCCGAGATTTTCGCCGAGAACCCGCACCACCTCCGTCAGCGCTACCGGACCGAGATCCCGCATCGGCTCAAGCTCATCGAGGAGGTCGAGAACGCTCTCCGGATTATCAAGGGCCGCCTCGGCCAAAGGCCGCATTCCATCGAGCCATTCGCCCCACCGGCGGGGAGCGCGTAGATCCTGGAGATGTCCTATCAGGGGCAGCGCGAAAACAGCGAGCTTCTCCAGCCGGTCCGCTTGCCAAGCGATCCGCTGGCGGGCGGGCTCATCCTCCGCTTCAGCAAGTCTGTCATGCAGCTCCACGGCGAGGCCAGCAAGACGTCGCTTCCAGCGATCACTGCCGCCGATGACGGCAGCGTCCACCAACAGCTTTTCCCAACCATACGGGTGCTCCCTCTGCTCGTGGGACAAGTATTCGCCGAAACGCGACGCGGTCAAGTTCTCTTCCGCGCAATGGAGCAGCGCCAGGAACGAGCGGCCCGACGAATCAGGCCGGACTGTTCCACGCGTGAACCAGGCTTCTATGCCGGCACGGCGGAAGGCATCCTCGATCAACGGCTGATATCGCCCCGGGCTGCGCAAAAGGACGGCGCACGCGTCGAAGGGCAACTCTGAGGCCAAGATCCGCCGCGCGATTTCGACGCATTCGAGCGCTTCGCCGGACGCAGAGAAAAACGCTACACCTTCCGGGTCCGCTGGTGCTGTCACCTGCTCTGAGAAGAGCTGGCGCTGCAGGGCTTGCAGCGCGGTGTCATGCCGCGCGGCGGGCTTAATGTCCGCCGTCACATGTTCATGACTCGCCGCTTTGCGTGAAAGCGCCGCAACGAATGCGCGTTCGAGATCGTTGTCCGGCCGCAGGTCCAGAAAGAGCGTCGGCAACCCCAGCAGCGGATGTCTGCCTGATCGAACCGCCTCGATAGCGCTTTCAATCTGCTCGCCCGGACCCGCCAGCGCGTGCTCTTCCAGTGCCGCTTCATAGGCATCGCCAAGAACCCGAAGATCGCCTGGCGGTAGGACCTCTCCTTTGAGACGGATGCGTGTGAGTGTTTCGATAAGAGCTCCCGGAAACCCCGGTGTGCGCGCGACCGGCCCGAAGTAAGTCAGCTTTACGCGCTCGATCACCTGCGCCGCTAGCGCTTCTGCGGATAGCGCTGTCATCGGACGCCGGCCCAGCCGGGCAAGAACGCCCGAGGCCAGGGCGGCGATCAATTGCCGCAGAGAATAGCGGTGAATTCCGGTGTGTGAGCCACTGTATTTGCGAACGATGTTATCCGCAGCGTGCCGCTCCATGGCGACGATGAGCATTTCCTGGCCGGCATGGCGGCGCAGGAAATCGTGCGCGGGGCTATAAATTGATGCGAATTCCACTCGATAGCTCATGCTATCAGCTACATAGCAGAGAAGCTTCTACAGCTCTTTGGTTCCTGCATTTCCTCGAGGCCCTTCGGGCTCCATCGACCCTGCGTCCTGACTACGTAACGAATGGATCTTGACAGCGGCGCGCCTTACTCGGAGATGCCAGTAACATTGCCGGCGTCGCTCAGCGTGATGGAGTTCGCAGCGTCCCGATGCCGAGAACGATGAAGCCGATGGCGATCACGAAACGAAACACCACCGGCCAAATCCGATCGCCTCGCACAACACTCCTGAGTCCGAGCAGAATCAAGGCCCCGCCGATGCAGACGTACCACCAGGCAAGCATTCGCGTTCGTCGATGCTTCTTCTCCGTGGCCGATCGGTCCTGTCGCACAACTACAGTATTGTCCAGTCGCAACTGGGAGCAGCCGGGAGACCGGCCACCGCTCGGTGCAGATGGTGAGGAGTTA
>JAOAPR010000299.1 GCA_025463005.1 Bryobacterales bacterium
GCCACCGCGTGCGTCCGGCCTTGCCAAACGTTTCATTCTCATGGTCAAGGTTGCCAACCTGGCCAACCGTGGCCATGCAATCGATGGAAAACTTGCGCACTTCGCCGCTGGGCATTTTCACGAGCGCGAGGTCCCCTTCCTTGCTGAGAAGCTGCGCTGCGCCGCCTGCGGAGCGAACCGCTTGTCCGCCGCGTCCCGGATACAGCTCAAGGTTGTGCACCATCGTGCCGGGAGGAATGTGGCGAATCTTTAGTGCGTTGCCAGGAAGGATGTCCGCAGCCTCGCCGGTTTGTACCGTGGCGCCGACTTCAAGGCCGACCGGATGCAAGATGTATCGCTTCTCGCCGTCAGCGTAATGCAGCAACGCGATATTCGAGCTGCGATTCGGGTCGTATTCGATGGCGGCAACCTTCGCGGGCACACCGACCTTGTCGCGCCGGAAATCCACCTGGCGGTACTGCTTCTTGTGACCACCGCCGCGATGCCAAATCACAATTTCGCCGTGATTGTTGCGTCCGCCAGAGCGCTTTTTCGGCTCCAGCAACGCCTTTTCCGGCGTTTGCTTGGTGATATGGCTTTTGTCCAGGACGGTGATAAACCGCCGCGACGCCGTATATGGATTAAAGCTTTTAAGTGCCATCGCTGCCTCTTACCTTCTTTGAGTCGACCGTGGCTCGACTGCCGCCACGACAAAATTTGTTACAGATTCTCCGCGTACTCGATCATCTTTTCGCCTTCCGCCAGCTTCACGTAGGCTTTCTTCCAATCGCGACGATAGCCTTCGTTCTGTCCGCGGCGGCGCATCTTGCCGTGGAAATTGGCGGTGCGCACGGCATCTACCTTCACTTTGAAGATCTGCTGCACCGCTTCCTTGATTTGCGTCTTGGTCGCGGTGGAAGAAACTTCAAAGACGACCGTGTGCTGCGTCTCTTTCACGCCCAGCCCTTTTTCCGTAATGATGGGCCGGCGAATAATTTGATAAAGCGGGGCTGACATCGCTTATTCCTTCCCCTTTTTATTGGCGGCTTTCTTGGTGTTTTTCGCCTTTTCTTTCTTTGCCGCCGGTTTCGCCGCTGCCTTAGGCGCTGCTTCTTTCTTGGGCTTCGGCGCGGGCGCAATCGACGTAACGTCTGGTGCCGCAATCGGCGTGCCGGCGGGATCGAGCGAATGGGTCAAGCGCGCGACTGCCTCTTTCGAGAGCAACAGCAAGTCGTGATTCAGCAAGTCGTACGGCTGCAAGACATTGGTGGCGACGAGCTTCACGCGCTCCATGTTGCGGCTGGCGAGTTCGAGATTGCGATTCTCGCCATATGCCACAAGCAACGCGGATTTGACGCCGTTGAGTTTGTCCAGCACGGAACGCAGCGCCTTCGTCTTGTGGTTCTCAAGCGACCACGCATCGACGACGGTCAGCTTCTGTTCCGCAAGCTTCGCGGAAAGGGCCGAGCGCAGAGCGCCCAACAGCATTTTCTTTGGCAGCGCATAACTGTAATCGCGCGGCTTGGGTCCGTGGACCGTGCCGCCATGGCGCCAGAGTGGCGAACGAATCGAGCCGACACGCGCCCGGCCAGTGCCCTTTTGCCGCCAGAGTTTGCGGCCCGCGCCGCTGACTTCGCTCTTGTCCTTGGTCTTGTGCGTGCCCGCGCGCAATCCGCGGAGATACCAGCGCGAAGCTACGTGCAGCAGGTGTGGATTCACCTTCGCGCCAAATACCGCGTCGGCGAGCTCCAGCTGCCCGACCTTCTTGCCATCCAGATTGACTACATCCACGACCGGCATAATCGCTACTTCGCTTTCTTGGCGGTTTTCGCCCGGCGAATAAAAATGTATGCGCCGCTGGGACCCGGCACGGAGCCGCGCACCAACAGCAGGTTTTCGTCTGTATCGACTTTGACGACTTTCAAATTCTTGGACGTCTGGTTCGCGTTGCCCATGTGACCCGGAAAATGCTGGTTCTTCCACACGCGCGACGGAAACGAACTGCCGCCAATGCCGCCCGGGGCGCGATGGAACATCGAGCCGTGCGTCGCATCGCCACCGCGGTAGTGCCAGCGCTTAACGCCGCCGGCAAAACCTTTGCCCTTGGTCACGCCACTGACGTCAACCAATTCGCCCGGCTTAAAATTCTCCACCAGCACGCGATCGCCGACTTTCGTTTCGTCCTTCGACTCTTCGATGCGTACTTCCTGAAGAACCTTCATGGGCGCCACGCCGGCTTTTTTGAAATGTCCGGTCATGGCTTTGTTGACGCGCTGTGGCTTGACGAATTCGACGAGGCCGAGCTGCGCAGCTTCGTAGCCGTCTTTTGCCTGGGTGCGACGCTGCACGACGACACACGGACCTGCCTGCAAAACAGTGCAGCCGACCAGCGAGCCGTCGTCGGTGAAGACTTGCGTCATCCCCAACTTGATTCCGATTATTCCGTTGACCGCCATCTTCTTTTCTCTCTCAAAAACTTTTATCAGAAGCTAAAACTACTTCCCTGCGTGTCCGAACGCTTTGATCTCCACATCGACTCCGGGTGGCAGATCGAGTTTCATGAGCGCGTCCACCGTGTCCGGCGTGGGCTCGAGAATGTCGATCAGGCGCTTGTGCGTGCGCATCTCAAATTGCTCGCGCGATTTCTTGTCCACGTGCGGTGAACGCAACACCGTCCAACGATTGATGGTAGTGGGCAGAGGAATCGGGCCGGCAACATCGGCGCCGGTGCGTTTCGCTGTTTCCACAATCTCTCGCGTGGATTGATCGAGAATCCGGTGGTCGTACGCCTTCAAACGAATGCGAATTTTGTCGCCTTGTCTCATAATTTACTCGATGATGTCCGTGACTGCGCCGGCGCCTACGGTGTGGCCGCCTTCTCGAATCGCGAAACGCAAGCACTTATACTATGCTACCGGGGTGATCAGCGACACTTCGCAGCTTACGTTATCGCCGGGCATCACCATTTCCACGCCTTGCGGCAGCTTTACGTCGCCGGTTACGTCCGTGGTGCGGAAGTAAAACTGCGGCCGGTAGCCCG
>JAOAPR010000067.1 GCA_025463005.1 Bryobacterales bacterium
GTACGACGAACCCGATGACAAGATCATTTTGACCAATCACAGCCGTCCGATCGGCACCCTCACTGCGATCGATCCCCAAAAGCGGTGACATCGTCGCCACCGTCGAGTTGGAGGACACGGCGCCCGAAGGCGCTGCGGCCGATGGCAAGGGACACATCTTCGTCAACAACGAAAGCAAGAACACGATTCAAGTGATCGACGTGAAGACGTGGAAGGCGACCGCCTCGTGGCCGCTCGCGCCATGTCAAGGGCCCACCGGCATCGCGTACGACAAAGCATCGGACCGCATTTTCTCGGGTTGCAACAATACTTCCGTGGTGGTTGATCCAAACACGGGCAAAGTCGTGGCGACCATCAAGAACGGAACGCGCGTTGACGCCCTGGGATGGGATCCGTCGAAAAAGCTGATTTACATTCCGAATGGGGGCGAGGGCAACGTCACAGTCGTCCACCAGGATGCGCCCGACAAGTATACGACGGTTGCCACGGTCGACACGTTCGCAGGTGCGAAGACCATCGCCGTGGATCCGGTGACGCACAATGTATATCTGTTCCAGCCTGAGCGTGGTCCGGCCCCGGCGCCAGCCCCTGGCGCGACACCACCGGCTGCGGGCGGGCGCGGCCGGGGTCCACAGGGTCCGATCGTCGCTGCATGGTTTATCGTGATCAAGCAATAGCTATTGCTTGAACTAGCTAGTTTTTTGCGGAATTCTGTTTCGCCGCGCCTTCGACCAGAGACTGGGTTTCATTCGAGCAGGCCAGTTCCATGATCTGATCGAACGGAGCCAATACCAGCGTCTGTTTGGGAACGACCCACGGCTTGGTCAGCACCTTGGGATCCTCGAGCGTCGCCTCGATCTCGAGTGTGTTGGCGTCCACGCGGCGATAGCGTTCGACGATATGCAGCGCGTCGGAATGGAACGACACGCGGCCTTCCGCGGAGATCCAGCTCGTGTCGGTAAAGTTGGTCTTATCGACAACGAGAGTATCGCCTTCCCAACGACCTATTGCGTCTCCGCGATTGGAAGGAGGCACGCTATCGCGATGCGGTCTTCCATCGGTAGGGATGATTTGGAAGCTGTTATAGGTTTCCGTCAGCATCACCACGAACTTTGGAGTCTGAACGATCTGCCCCACCGCCCCCACGTCGAAGAGGCTGACGTTCAAAGTACCAAACGCCGTGTTCACGCAACCCAGTGCCGGGTCATCCTTATCGGACAGAGTCTTGGCCTTGGCCATGGCCGAAGGCTGATACAGACTGGCAAAAGTGGGCGGCGGCGTTGCACCCCTGCCACCGGCGGGCGCAGTCACGCTTCCCCCGCTGGGTGTGCGACCTCCAACATCAGCGCCACGCCACCAGACGCCGGACAAGTCGGGATGACCGTCGGCCGTACGCGGCACGCGAGCCGGAGCAGGTGTCTGTGCCGCTAGGCGAGTCGTTCCAGCCGTGGACCATACCAGCGTGCTGACGATCGCCGCCGTGATGATCGAGTACTTCACTTGCCCGGTCCCTCCTGGGGCCCGAACATACCGAACACCTGGCCATCCGCGGTGGTGAGCTCTCTCAACATGCCCCTGGTCTGCGAGGCATCCCTGGCGCGGAAACCCTTGATGGTGACCTCGGCTCCCTGCTTGATGATGTTCGGCTTGTAGCCGTTGCGAATCATTCCACTGGGCGTCCCAGCCTCGAAGGACCACTGCTCTACTTTGCCGCTGGCGTCCTTCACGTCGATGACGAACCACGAATGCGGGTTTCGCAACAGCACCTGATTGATCACGCCGTGAACTGTAATCGCATTAGTCGTATCGTACGCCGCGGCAAAAGAGTGGTGGGCCCACGCCGGCACCCCCGTACCGAGAGCAATCAAACCTGACGCCAAAACGGCGAGAATTCTTCGATTCATACCACCTCCGGTCTCATCCCAGAGTATATATCTAGACTGACAGCATCGCCATCGTGCGTATGATTGACTCATCTAATCCGCGGTGCGCGGGTGGCCGATAGAACGTTATGCATTGGTGGGGTCGAATTTTGCCGGTATGCTTGTTGGCGTCGTGTTCGACGCCGCCTCCGGTGATGGACGAGCGGCAAATCACCAGCCGGCTTGGCGACGCGTCGTCACCTGTCTTATCGCGCGATGGCACGGCTGTAGCGTTCTCGGCGGTGGCGAAGGGTTACAAAAACTCACAAATCTGGGTGGGTCGCGCTGACGGGTCGGCGCCTCCGCGGCCGCTGACGATGGACGCGTCGCAGAATTACGACCCCGAATTTTCCCCCGACGGCCGAAGCATCTACTTTACTTCAACGCGCGAGCCGCAAGGAGTCTATCGTGTGCCGTCTTCCGGCGGCACGGCCGAGATGGCGATCCCGAACGCAGTCGCGGCGAAAATCTCGCCCGACGGCAACACGATCCTTTACGGAAATGGAGGCAAGCTTGTTCGGCGCGCGCTTGCGGGCGGTCCCGCCACTATAGTTCTCCCCGCCATCGATAATTCCTATGCGCCGCTGTGGTCCCCCGATGGCTCGCGCATCCTGGTCGCGACGTCAACTCAAGAGCAACGCGAGCCGGAATGGTGGATCGTACCGTTCGCAGGCGGCCAGCCGCTCAAAACCTCGCTCGGAGCCGATCTGCGCCTCCAGGGCTTCAACTACATCGCTACGAATGCATGGCTGGCGGGCGATTGGATCATCTTCACCGGTCGTCAAGGCGAGACGCAGACCCTGTGGAAGGTCCAGCTCGGTCCCGACGGCAAGACTCTCGGTAAGGCCATCCGGGCCACCAAGGACGCGGAGGGCGACTACGGCGCTTCCTTCACCGCTGGAAAGCTGGTGTTCTCTCGCACCAGAGTTGACATGAATTTCTGGGCGCTGCCTCTCGATCCGGCCGGCCAGCATATCACGGCGACACCTGAACCATTGACATCCACCCCCGTTAATAAGGGCCAGCAGTCCGTCGCCGGCGCGAAGCTGCTCTATAGCGCCGAAAACGGCGACCGCTTCTCGCTCTTTCTGAAAGACGGATCGAAAAACGGCGGGAACGATAAGAACCTGCGCGATGCCTTCTTCTCCGTGCTCGCGCCGGACGGCTCGCGCTATGTGTATGGCGAAGGAACCAAGGAGCAGCTCAAGGTCTACATGAAATCGCTGAGCTGGTGGTCGTTCTGGTCCTCAACACTGTGCGAGAACTGCGGGATGCCGAGCCAATTCTCGCCGGACGGAAAGAAACTGCTCCTCTGGACCGACTCGCCGCCGATGCAGCACCTCGACATGCTCGATCTCGCGACACGCCAGGTCAACCGGATCGTGTGGGCTACTGAGGATCTGAAGGGCCCGCGCCTTTCGCCTGACGGCCGCTGGATCAGTTTTGTGGCCGCGGTTGGAGCGCACCAGTGGCAGGCCTTCGTCGCGCCGGTATCGGAAGAAAGGCCGGCGGCCTCATCCGAATGGGTGCCCGTCACGCCGCTTTCCGATTCATTCTTCTTCGTGTTCTGGGCGTCCCGCAGCGACCTGATCTACATATTGTCATCGCACGTTCAGGGCGGAAATTTGCGCTTCCTGGATGCCCAGACGCTCGATATGGAAACGAAGCGTCCAGTGGGAACAGCAATGCCAGTCTACGAATTCGAGGAAACGCTCGTGCCGACGATGGACCCGGTATGGAACACGGTCTCTGTCGTGGGCAGCAAAGTTATACTGGAGCTCGGCGGCGTAAGCACCGACATCTGGATCAAATGATGCGGAGCGAAGCTTACTTCTCCGCCAGCAGACGCCCCACCTGGACGTTGAACTCATCCTTGGCTTGACGGAAAAGTTCGCCGCTGCCCGAACTTGGAAAACCGGAGTGAATGCTTCGCACCAAGCCCCGGCGATCTATGAAAAGAGTGGCCGGCCAGGTATTCCAGTTGACCAGCTGCGTGAGTTTGGCATTTGCCTCGTCGGGGTCGCCGCACAGCAACACAGGGAATTCCAATCCGTACTTCCTCACAAACGCACGCAAGCGCGTCGGATCCTTGAGCTGATCGGCCTCTTCGAACGAAAGCGAAACAATGTCCATTTCCTGCCGGCCGTATTTGCGATACATCTCTGCTAGAAAAGGAGCCTCGTCATGGCAATTGGGGCACCAACTGCCCGTGATCTCGACGACCAGGACCTTCCCTCGGAACCGCGCATCCGCGTTGGATACGACTTGCCCCTTCAGGTCCGGGAAGCTGAACCGGAAAGGTTCGCTCGGATCCTTCATGCTCGTGTGCAGATCGGGATCGGTGGGCTCCGGAAGTCCCTTGGCGCGTGCGGCGGCCGGACGGTACGCGGTCAACTTGGTTTTGGCGTCTTGAAGGATATCGAGCGTGCCGTCGCTCGCAGGTGTGATTACCAAGAGATGAGCGCGGGCCCCGTCGAAATGGCTTAGCACGAACTTGCCGTTCTGGAAGCTGCCGCTGATGGTCCCGGTATCTCCATCCACGCGTAAGATCGTCGCGGAGACTTTCGCGCCGGACTGATGAACAATAAACCGCCATGCCGACTCGCCTTTCCCGCTCTTGTTGGGGATTGCCCACAGACCGTCGATCGAGGGGGCACTCGCAGAGACAGTGGCTGGCTTGGCCACGGCGGCCCGCGTAGCTCGAATCGCAAAAGGACCCTTCATTCGCCGCGTGCCGGCATATTGGCCTTCGAGCACGCCATCTTTGAGAGTCGCTTCGAGAGTCGCAGCGTAGTAGTCCCAGTTCAGGATCAACCTCCCATTCTCAAAGCGGCCTTGAGTCGAAGCGTATCGGTCATCGCCATTGAAGAACGATGCGGTGACGTTCGCGCCCGAGCCCGAAATCTCCAGGGGAAAGGGCGTTTCGACGCCGTTGATCTGGATGGTCGCGTCCCACAGCCCTGCGATTGGTTGCGCGACAGGTTGAGCGACGGATTGAGCGAGGACTGACGGAGCCAGCGCCAGAAGCATTGCGGCGAAGGTCTTGCCATTCATGGAGTAAACATATCACGCTCTGTTGACACAAGTTGCCGAGTGCCGCATAATGATCTCTCCCCGTCTGAGCACGCCCTCCCCGTCTCGTAATTCCATACAGGAAACGGCACGACAGCCTTCATGCACAAATCGACTTTAATCCGCCTTTCCGCAGGAGCTTTGGCCCTGGCAGGCGTCTGGACAGCATACACTCAGAACGCTCCTACCCAACCGCTCACTTTCAAGCAACTCAAAGACGATCTGTGGGTGATTGAGGGGACCTCCAATGGCGCGAGCGATGCGGGCAATATCGCCGTGCTGGTCACGAGTGAGGGCGTCGTCCTGGTCGACGACCGGTTCGCTCAGGACTTTCCCGAAGTCATGTCGGTGGTGCGCAAGATTACGCCCCTGCCCGTCAAGTACGTGCTCAATACTCACCACCATGGCGATCATACAGGCGGCAATGCGCAGATGCTCCCGAACGCCGAGATCCTCATTCAGGCCAATGCTCGAAAACACATGATAGACACCCACATGCCTGGTCCGCCGCACATTACGTTTACCCGGGAGGCGAGCGTCTTCTTGGGCGGCAAGGAGGTGCGTGCGGTCTACTCGGGGCGAGGCCACACGGATGGCGACGTCGCCGTGTTCATTCCGCATGATCGCGCGATCCATCTGGGCGACCTTATGGCTGGCACCAACGGAGTGACGAACCCCGTAATGGATTATTCGAGCGGAGCCAGCCTGAAAGCCTGGCCCGCAACGCTCGATGGCGCGCTGAAGCTCGATCCTGAAATCGTTATCCCCGGACACGGTGCCGTTACAGATAAGGCCGGCCTGCAGGCGCACCGCAATAAGATCGCAGCGGTGCTAACCTGCGCAACCACGCTGGTTAATGAGAACAAATCGGTGGACGAGATCGGCAAAACGATGGTGACCGAGTTTGACTTCAAGCCGATTAATCTGCGGCCGCTGGACGGCCTGATTACTGAACTGAAGAATGCGAACTGATCGCTAAGGTTGAATCTGTAAGAAATTCAGCCCTTCCGGTAAGGTCGCCGGATTCTGGAACAGGGTCTGGCCTGCGAACGCGCCCGTGAAATATTGATTTGGGTCGAGGATCGCGCCGGAAGCGAAGAAATCGACGATCTGCTTTTGAGCCGCTACTCCAATCGCGGCCAGCAGGGGCGGACCAAGCGGGTCGAACAGCATCGGATTGCTCAGGAACCGATGCGGGTACACGGGAAACGGCGACCCGGGCTGAGTCAGGCCGAGCAACCGGGGATCGATGGCTGCTGCCAGATCCGTCCGGAGCACCCACGTTTCCGGCTGGAGTCCTCCGGCCCGAACCAGGGCCGACTCGGTTGGGTTCGGCACTTCCAGATCGCCCAGCCCGAACTGCACCAATATCCGCTTTGCGGGAACCCCCGGCAGCGGCGCTCTCTTCAAGTGAGGCGCGTAGCTCAAGGGATCGCCGAGCATTCCCAGCCAGTCCGCCTGCTCAAACGCGGCCTGAATGGCAAGCGCGCCGGGCACAGCGTCGGTGATCGCCTGACCTCGATAGACATACTCGTCGTTGAAGCTGTCGTGGAAGTAGGCCTGCGATGGCGCGGGCGGCACGTTCAGCAGAGGTGGCGTGAAACCTGCGAGATAGGCGGCTCCGAGCTGGCGCACGATCGGGCTCAGGCGGGCGATGTCCACTTGCGTGCCGCCGCCGCTGTTCAGCGTCGCGGCCGCAACATTTGGTTCCACAGCCTGAAAAAGAGTCCCATAGAACGACCCGAACGATTGGCCTGTATAGTAAATTCGCGATGTATCCAGATTCAGTCCCAGCCCTTGTGTAGCCTTAATGGCGGCCACCAGCGCGAACAGGTCTACCGCAGTCTGACGCGAGCAGTCGCGCGTGCCAATGGCGGTCGGCAGGATGCAGCCGTCCGACGGCCCGATCGGCGCGATGGGTGAAAACTGGATGCCGCGGCCGGGAGTGGCAACCATGATATTGCCGCTGCCGGTAGTCACCTGGGTCGCGCTTTGCGGGCCAAATCCGTGGCCCGTGATCTCTATCGCGAGCGTTGCGAAGCCCTTCTGGGCCCACGTTGACGCCGCAAACGTGGCAGCGCCGAACTGGCTGTCCCCAAGTCCATGACCATAAATGATCAGGGGGATCTTGCCGGATCCGGTGGAGCTCGCCGCTGGCATAAATATATGGAAGGAGACCGGAACCACCGTGTTCGGAACCGGAATCGAAGCATTCGTTGGCGTCGTGCTGATGGTCCCGGCCTGCGGTCCGGAGGTATTGAGGTAAAGCGGCGAAAGATACAGGCCGAACGAGATCCGTTCCACTCCCGCCAGTACGTCCAGCGGAAGCGTCTGGTTATAGTTAACGCCGGATACGCCGGTTTGCGGCATCCAGGTGATGGACTTGACGTCTTTCAGGTCAAAGGTGGAAACGGGTCCATACAGCATGCCAGCCCCCGGAATCGCACCTGAGTTAACTTGCGCGTACGCCTGCTGGAGCCAACTGGTGGCGCTCAGCGTAGTGAACAGGGATGCCGCGATAACGTCGCTCTTGCCCTCTCCATGGCTCTTGCCGTTGACCGTGTCGATCGCCTGTGAGAGGGCTTCGCAGTAATCTGAATCAGCATCTTTCACACAGCTGCGGTAATTCTTGTCCGCCTTCAACCCCTTGCCATCCGCATCCGTCACGTTTGAGGAGACAATGAGCAGATAGCGTGTCTGCTGATCGAGTACCTCGTCCGGTTTGGCATAGGCGCACTTGGCGGCCGGATCGAAAATCACCTGATTGATCCCAATAGAAGGCGCGTCATGGTCCACCGCCGTAATGCTTATTCCCTTGCGTAGGGTAGTTACATCGACTGGACCCGAGAAACACACGGTGATTCTCGGATTCACGCTAAATCCATCCAACTGGTTCAACAATTGGGTGTTGATGCACTGGGCGGCCGTGGATAGAATCGTGCAGCCCGCCGGAAGCGGCAGGTTCACTTGCAAACCGGTTTTCTGGGTTGCAGTTTGAATCGTCAAAGCATTGGTGGGAAAAGGTCCCACCGATGCGGACGACGGTTGGAACAAAACTGTCGTGTTGCCGCACCACAACGGAAGCGGAAGAAAGAAAAGAAAGGACCAGCGCAGTTTTGCGCGCAAAAATGACGTGAAGACACTAGCCACGTTAGATAACTCCATCCTTATTTTTTAGAAACGAACTGCCAGCACAACCCCCGACGCGCTGCGCGCATTTGTGCCCGTTCTTGGGCCCCTACTGCAGAGATTGCCAGACCGTGCTCAACGTTTCTTCGGACGGATCGAAACGCGTGTCGTGCCGTCGGACCTCGGGCGTTAAGCAGAGAAACGCAGAGTGTTGTGTTTGGCTCCGCAGGTAGGATTCGAACCTACAACCCTTCGCTTACCAGCCAGGCAAATCCATCAAAAGACAGCCCGTTAGCTCCTTTCCGGGAGCCCCACGCCTTGCCCAGCGTTACTTCTTCTTTTCCGCCGGAAACCTCGTATCTCGAATCTGAAGCTCAGCGCAATGATGATAAGTGTAGTCCCCGTCTCTATTCCTGTTATGGGCCGCCATGAACTCGATAACCTGCATAGTGCATTTTGCGCAGTTAATGTTCGGAATTTCGATGTCGGCCTCCTGTTCCTTATCGAACGGAGCGATGTGCTGGAACAGGCCGTCGGCCAGCACCGGCGGCGAAGTCGGGTAACGTCACAAGCGGAATCTACACCCGCGTAGGCGGCGAGCGTAGCGCCAATGTCCCATTCGCGGACAGGAGTTCAGCGCTTACCTCCCGGCGCGAACGGAAATCACTTCATGTGCTTGAGGGACTGCTCATTTTCCAAACAGATTTCGTCGATTAAGTCTGCGTCGACAACGATGCGCTGCTTTAGTGTGACAGTCCACGGCTTCGTATAAGCCTTGGGATCATCGACAGTAACCTGGATTTCGAGGTGTCCGAAGTCCGGGCGCCGGACCTGCTCTCGCACTTTGGCCGCCTCGGTCAAGACACTTCCATTCCAATCGATCCAAGTATCGTCGCGCAGTCCGATGGTGTCGATCACCAGGGTGTCGCCGGACCATTTCCCCGACGAATATCCTTGCCACGAGGGGGTCGGATCTTCGGGCAACGGCCGTGCATCCGTGAATACCTGGCGGTATCCGGCGTTCAGTTCATTGAGCACCACCAAAAGACTTGGCGTGTGGACGAATTTCAGCAAATGCGGCAGCCCGTACGCGCGAAGAAAGTTATCCGGCAAGCACCTAATGTGGGGGTCGTCTTTCGCCAGGTTGTCGGTGCGCTCCTTGACGATTGGCACAAGCCAAGGTTGATAAGGCAACCCTCCGGGAAGATCGACACCGATATTCGCCATTTGGCGCGAGGCCGTGATGGCACTGGCGTCACCAGGACTCTGCTCTGCGCTGGGACTCTGCGGTTCCCTAGGACCTGGCGCCTCCTTGGGACTCGACAAGCTCCCCGTTCGGCGAACATTGGGCTCTCCCGTCATCCAGACTCCGGAAAAATCCGGCTTGCCATCCGCCATCCGAGGCGTGCCAGCCGAGATGTCCACCTTGCCGTCGGCCTTTCGTGGCACTCCCGCGGTGGGATACTTTATCCACTGAGCGGACAAATGGGTCGATGCTAAGGGCGTACCCAGAATGACGAAAGCGACGGTGACGAGCGCTTCGCAACATCGACGTATCCCAGGCTCCGGGTTTGAGCGGCGAAAAAGAAACAGATGCAGCATCGGGCTAAGAATACACCAATGCATGCCGTCTGTCAGGGGTACTCCAATTGACGCGGGCGCAGTCTATTATGAATGAGACGTGCCACTGGAGAGTTCGATGAAAAGAATTTACACAACTATTACGATATCCGCCACGCTGCTGCTCATCACGAGCGCCGCACACGCCCAGGTGACGCTGAACTCGGTGCGAATCGCCGCGAAAGACACCGTCGCGTTAGCGAAGTTCTATCAGGCGGCGTTCGGCATGCAAGAAGTCAATCGGATCAATTCAACCGGAGGACCGGAGGTCTTTGTGAACTTCGGTGTGACGATCGAGAGCGCAAAGGCCAACAAGAGCGAACCAATCGTGATCATGCATCGCGATTCCGACGACATAAAGGACCCGATCGCGCACGTGATCCTCAACGTGAAGGACATGGCGGCGACAGTCGCCTCCATCAAGACCGCCGGCGGCTCGATGGCCGGCGATCCTCGTCCATTCGGAAACAGTGGCATCGTCATAGGCATCGCGATCGATCCGGCCGGTAACCGCCTTGAGCTGATTCAACGGCCATGAGAAATCCGATCACTTGAAAACCAAATGCAGGATGTCCCGCTCGTTCTCCGAGCAAAGGTATTCCAGCAGATCTGTATCAGCCAGAAAGACCAAATCTCATTTCCATCGACGCGATTTTGGCCACATGGAGATCCAGATCACTATCGACGATCCCAAGGCGTACAAGAAGCCCTTCACGATGACGCAAGCGGAGACTAGATGTATGCGAGCAAGCGCCCCGCCGTCACTGCTCCCAACCAGCAGATCAGCCCCGCCCACGCCAGGGCCTTGGCGCTCTCCGGTAGCGCACCGTCTGGACCCAAATTCCGGAACACCTTGTTCCGCGTGAGCCGGAGCACAGCTACACCCGCGAAGATGAAAATCATCTTGATGAAGAACGTGGGATCGACGAGCCTTTTGGACGCACTCGCCAACAGCAGAGCCGTGCCGGTCATCGCATTAACCCAGAATCCCCACCACATCAGCGGATACAACCGCTCCAACGGTCGCACCGGGATTTTGGGCGAGACTCCCAGCAGCCGCAGGCTGATCACAGCGCTGATGCCCGCCACAACGCCCATGCCCATGACGTGCAGCCAGAGAATCGTGGGATATGCCAGTTTGGAGGGGGATTCACGCACCCACGTGCTGAAGCCGAGGTTTTCGAGCGTTTCCAGAACAGCCGTCACCTATCCTCCGCTCCCTTCTTCTCGATGAGATATCCCAGGACCCCCACCAGCACGACTGCACCGATCGCAATCAGACTTACGATGACAACATCTGCCCACCCCATCATCAGAATGAGTGGCCGAAAAACGGCAACATCTGACCGCAGAAGATCACGCCCACCCACATTAAGATTCCAGACGCCGCGGCCACCTTCGCAGCCACGGGCGGCGTGTCATTGGCGCCCAAGGTCCATGCCTGCTCGAACACGGTGAAGTACAGGGCGTTGGCTCCCGCCACCAGGATCAAGGCGAGTTTCCAGATGAAGACCGGGTTGTTGACGTAGAAATCCGGCGGAGCGCCGATGAAGAACAGGATGCCCGTCACCACGTTCACGCCGAACCCTAACACTCCCCAAGGCAACAGGCGGTGCAGCGTCGAAAACGGGATGCCCTTCAGGAAACCCAGCATCCGCAGGTCTACCAGCAGCACCACGCCGAACAAGAGGCATAGCCCGATGAAATGAGCCGTCTCGCTGGCCGGCCAGCCCCACTTGAGGTTCACCATCGCGTCTCCGATCACTCTCGCCAGCGGTGGTTTCGCCGGCGCGGTCTCCACCGGCTCTACGCCAATACGAATCTCCGGGTGCCGGATCTCCCCGCCGATGTCTGCGGCGCGGGCCATCAGGCCAAAGGTCACAAGCCCCGCTAGCAGGACCGCAGTCACCGTCCCCTGTGGCAAGCGCGATAACCGCCGGTACTGCCACAGTGCCAGCCACGCCAAGGCGCCCGTCAGCTCCATGAATCCGAGCGCCACCAGCGCGGCGGTTTCGTGCGCCTCAATCATGCTCTTGGAGACCTCCGGGGTCTTCGACAGCGCCAACTCTGCGGCGGTCCCTGAGGCGAACGTGGGAATCGACAGCAGGGCGATGCCGAAAAAGATCACCAGGCTGGCGCGCTTCAGATCGTCGCTCTTGGCCGGGATGGCCATGAGGAACACGATCAGTCCCACCATCATGCCGATGGTCGGAAAGTGATTCAGTAGGAGATGTACGTGCGCCAGGTTCATAACAGACCGGGAGAGGCCGCCGCGAAGACGGCCTCCTTATTCTGACTCCTGAATTCTGACTCCTGGCTTCTGGTTTCAGCTTAGTGCCGAAGCTGGGTGGATATGTTGCCCTGCTCGTACACCTCGCAAAACGCGCGCTCGTGGATTACTTGTGGCGCGCCAGCGCGCAACCGCAGAATTTTGTCCGGCATCACCCATGGCTCGATCAGGACATCCGGGTCCTCAATGGTCATCTGGTAAAGAATCTCATCGCCCTTCCGCGTCAGCTTCTCGATAATGTGGAGGTCGGCGGAATGGAACAAGCCACCGCGTCCGAACCAGGTTGTATCGACGAAGTTGGTGGAATCGATCACCAACGTGTCGCCCTCCCATTTACCGATCGAAAGCCCCATGTAGTAGGCTTCGACCGTGTTGGGACGCGCGCGGCCGTCGGTCGGAATGTCGCGGAATTCCATGTTTCCACCGCCGTAATCGCTGGTTGTATAAAAAAAGATGATATCGGTCGCCGTCTGGATAATGCGCGCCGGTGTACCCTCCCGCGGGACTCCCAGCGGCTGACAGGTCATGACTGGATCTTCCTTGTTCGTCCACGCGTCCAGATCCTGGATCTTGTCCCAAAACTCGGGTTTGTAATTGGGACGACTCGGCCCAAACCGCGAGGGCGAGATCCACTCATAGTCCACCCAGAAGTTGTCTTGTCCGGTTTTGCAGCCGACCTCGGGGTTGATTCCCCCACCCGGCACCTGCGTTGGACCACATCGGCGAGTCCCACTACCCGTAATTGCAAGAGGGGGGCCACCCCAGTTTCCTGTCATGTCCGGATGTCCGTCGGCCAGCCGCGGGGTTACCACGGCTGCAGTCTGCGTCGCGGGTGCGGCGGGTGCGTTGGAAGCCAGAGTCCAGTTGGGGGGCTGAATCGTTGGCTTGATCGCCGCCTTGACGCTTGCCGGAACCGGCATCACGACATACATCTGTGCCGTTTCCGTAAGCGTCGTCGTAATGTCGCGGACGACGGCGCCGTTCTGTTTCTCGATCATCCTGCCCGCGTAAAACGCCTCCGCCGGATTCAGCGGATTGTTCCAGTCTTTATAGTTGCTGTAGGTGAAATCGTAAGTCTTGGCTCCCTGCTTCACGACCACGCGCTCCGCCATGAACTTGTCGTTGAGCGTCGCCGTTGCGATCGCGTTGGGAACGCCCGGAATCGGAAACGTCAACACCGGCTTGTTGCCTTCCCATGCGACGGAGGTTTTCCCTACCGTCATCACATCGGCTGGTAAACGTTGCGGTCTGGGGGTCATCGGAGGTGGGTCCGAAGTTCCAGCGAATGCGGCCTTGAACGCGCCCTGTGGACTTGCCCACAGGCGAATCATCCGTTCCTCTACAGTTGCGGGCATCGGCGTCGCCTTGCCTTTACCGGCGACAAGTTCGGCGCCGGGAATGTCTTCGTTCCAGGCATACGTTCCACTGAGGACTTCGACATTGGAGCACGCCTGGCCATTGGGCCGAGTGCCCGTGTACTGAATCCGCTCGCCGGACGTCTGGTAGCTGATGCTGGTTCGATACTTCGTTACATTGCAGGGCTGTCCGTCCACTTGCATGGTGCCCTTGCCCTGATATTCGAGCGACATGATCAGATCGTATTCCTCACTGCTTCGGAGCATGCCCATATACCAGGCCCAGTTGAAAAGGACTGCTTTCAGGTCCTTCGCACCGGCTGCAGGGGTGTACGCCGGCGCGCCCCCGCGGCCCCCGCCGCCCTTGGCCTGCCCCTGCGGACCGGCTGGCGCCTGCGCACTAGCAGTCGTCAGCGCGACGATCGTGAGAACAAGTCCAATCGCGAAAATAATGCCTCGTCGATAGGTCATGATGGTCCTCTTTCGCAGCGTAATCGTTCTGCTCTAATCGTTGGGGCCGCCGCCGGAGACCACAACGGTGTGCCCGTCAGCGTAGGTGATCGACTTGAGGAAGCCCAATGGATGGCCGTCCTTCGCCGGAATGCACTTCACGGTAATGGCGTCCCCGGTGTGGAGGGCATTCGGCCCGATTTTCCCGACCCCCTTCCCGGCGAGTGCCGTGGCGGAGCCGAGGGTAAACACCCATTCGGTTGCCGAGCCATCCGGAGCCTTGACCGAGATCGTTAGCGATCCGTGGGGATTTACAAACTGTACTTTTTCGACCGTCCCCGTGAGTTCTTTTTCGGCTTTCATGTCATAGACACCGGCCAGGGAATGATGCGCCTGCAACAAGCCGCTAGCCATCCACCCGGATAATAAGGCCACACATCCTACTAGAGTTCGCTTGATCATTCGTTAACCTCCGCAAAGGGTCATCGGCATGAGATTCTATCACGGTGACGTAGCCACCACAAGAAACTAACTATGTCGCAGGGACGTAGAGATGTCCGTTTGCGGCGAAATAGGAGTGTTCTCTTGACAGACTCGGATCCTGGATGGGAGAAGACAACAGCTCAGGCTGAGTGAGCGACACAGGTGAGGCGGCTCAGCAAACGCCTCAACGTAATGGGAAATGCTGCGGTCGTCCGCGGGTACCGAGGGAGAGGATCGAACCCGCGGATCAGCGAGGAAACGCCGATCCGGTGCCTTCCGACAATGGTCCCGCCGGTCTGATGTGGCCTCGGGAAAAGCAACTTGTTTCCCAGACCTTGGTGATTGCGCTCGCTGTGGTAATGTGCCAGAAACTGCGTGAGCACGCGCCCCAAGCCAGCTTCACCAAACAAAATGATCCGATGCAGGCAGGATTCTTTGATCGTTCGAACGAAGCGTTCTGCATACGCGTTCAGGTTGGGTGAACGAGCCGGTAGCCTGATGGTCTTTACCCCAGCTCCAGTTAGCACCTCTCGACGGCGGACCGTGCCCACACAGAATCAATTTGGACAGGCACTCCGGTTTTACTGAACGGACCCAGCACTCCGCGAACGCATTCAGGTTCGGGCTGTTGGCCGGCAGTTGAATCGTCTTCACGCCACCGCTTGCGAGCGCGGACCGAAACGATGCGCAGAACTTCCTGTCGCGATCATGCAGCACATAACGGGACGGATAAAGATCACCCCAGGTCTCCTGCGTGGCGCGCGGCCAATCTGTTCCATCCACTCTTGGTCAGGATGCTTGGTGATCCCGCCTATATGGACGCGTCGGCTTTCCAAATGAAGGAAGAACAAGACATAGTAGGTCACCGGCCCGCGCCAACTGAGCACTCCTACCGTGAAGAAACCGCACCCCGCTAGCACGGTCATATGGGCTGCAAGGAAGTACTTCCAGGACGTAACTTGGCTTCGTTGGGGAGCCGGAGCAATGCCGTGCCAAGCAAAGCGGCCGAGGTTTACGTCAGGCTTTGGGGCGATGGTCTGATCCCTAGATCCGCACTATACTAAAGTCGTCCTTAGCCATGCCTTGGTGATTGGTGGAGGAACACGAGGTGATTCGGAGCATCTCGATGGACGCGTCGCGAACCTTCCTTCTGACCTCGGTTCTCGCGCTCTGCGCTCTGCCGATGCACGGCCAGACAGCCAACACCGGCGCGATTGCTGGCACCGTGAGCGACCCGAGTGGAGCGTTGGTACCACGTGCTGCAGTGGTCATCAACAGCCAGGGCACGGGAGAAGAGCGCGATCTCGCTACGGATGCTGAGGGGCGTTTCTCGGTCCAACTCCTGATTCCGGGCAATTATGACCTAACGGTGCGTGCGGCAGGATTCGACCCATTCATCTTGAATGGTGTTCAGGTTCAAATCACCGAGGTGAGCAGACTGAAGATTCAGCTCGCGCTCACCGGCGCAAAGGAACAGATCGCAGTTAGCGCCGCAGCTTCGCTCCTTCAAACTGAGAACGCCACTCTCGGACGAGTCATCGATCGCGCGACGATCGAAGAATTGCCGCTCGTCAACCGCAACTTCACCGAGATCCTCGGCCTGACCGCCGGAACAAACACGGATATCGTGGATGCCACCCAACTGGGAGCCGGAAGCCAGGAGATCCGCGCAAACGGCGCACGTAGCGGCGACAACAATTTCATGCTAAACGGCGTGGATGCGAACAGTTATAGCTCCAATATCACCGAGGTCACTCCTTTCGGTGGGGCCGGGATCGCGATCCCCGCTCCGGATACCATCCAGGAGTTCAAGGTCCAGACTTCGCTCTACGACGCGCAGTATGGGCGAGGAGGAGGTGCGAACGTAAACGTCGAAACCCGATCGGGCACCACGGATCTTCACGGGAACGTTTATTATTTCGGCCGCAATGAGGCACTGGACGCGAACAATTTCTTTGCGAACGCAACCGGGGTGCCAAGAGGAAAATTTCAGCGCTCACAACCCGGGGGCACTTTGGGGGGGCCGATGCCCTGGCTCAATAAACGAGCTTTCTTCTTCGTTTCCTATCAAGCCACAAGGGATGTGAATGCGGCATCCTTGAGCAATAGTGTTCGATCCTCAAGCCTTCCTCCGATACCGCAAGTCCGCACACCAGCCTCGCTTGGAGATGTATTCGGCGGCCAAACCGGCGCATTCGGAGGCGTGGCAGTAGCCCCGAACGGTTCGAATATAAACCCGGTTGCGCTCAAGCTGCTGAACGCGAAGAACCCCGATGGTACGTTTGTAGTCCCGAGCCCTCAGACTTCAAGCAGCGGCGTCAACTACACCGCAGTGGTGCCGGGAGACTATAACGAAGACCAGTTCAATACAAATTTCGACTTCAACTTGCGCCCGGCGGATCACCTGTCGCTGAAATTCTTTTTCTCAAACTCGAATCAAGACGTTCCTTTCTTCGGCGCCACGGTGCCTGGCTTTCCAGCGCTCCGTTCCTTTGAGAACCGGAATTTGGCCATCACGGAGACTCACATTTTCTCATCGCGAGCGATCAACCAATTCCGCTTTGGCTTCTCTCGTCTTGCGGGTAAGGGCGTCGCCGGAGGAACGCTCACCGATCAAGACGTGGGGATAAACCGTTTCAGCGACCCTCAGGAGCGGCTTATTCCACAGATACTGGTTCTTGGAGCCTTTCAATTAGGCAACTCGGCAAGCGACCGGGGTAAAACAGCCAGTAATAACTTTTACGCCTCCGACGTCATATTCCTGTCCCGCGGAAACCACAATCTTCGCTTGGGCGCAGAAAGCTTCCGAAATCAATTTAACCATTTAAGCGACTTTTCGGCCGGCACCGTGACGATCTTGTCGTTCCCTGATTTCCTGCTCGGCTTGCCCGCCGGGCCTGCCGGTGCAGGAGGGAACGGCACACCGCTCCCAAGCCTTTTCTCGTCCAGTGTGATTGCTGGGATTCCCGATGTGGGGCAACGGGCAGGCGCTGCGGATTTGTTTGTGTTGGATGACTGGAAAGTTACGCCGACACTCACAATAAGCGTCGGGGTCCGAGTTGAGGTCAATTACCAAGAAAGCGAAGTCCAGGGTCGCCAGTCGAATTTCTTCCCTCAGTTCTACGATGCACCCGCACCCGGTGGCTTTACGAGCCCCGCCGCCTCCGGATTTGTTCTGCCCGGCAACTTTTCAGGCAGCGCCCCTACAGGATTTCCGCGTGGGAATTCAACCCTGTTGAATCATCCAGTTCAGGTTCATCCAGAACCCCGCATCGGCTTCGCGTGGCAGCCATTTTCTTTAAAGGACCTGGTTCTTCGGGGAGGATATGGCATCTACGCGAACCGTATCAGTTTCTCGGGGAATGGTTCAACACTGGCTCTGAACCCGCCGTTCGCCCTGAATGCCACGCTGACTGGCGGCGCTAACGCAGCCGCAAGCCTGCAGAGTCCCTTTCCAGGTCTGCCGCCAAACTCCTCATTCCCGAATTTCTCAGCCAACATGCTGCCGGGTCCACCGTTTACCGGTGACAGATTTCTCCGCACCCCCTCCACTACCGATCCTGATTTTGAGGAGTCTACCGTCCAGCACTTTAACGTCGATTTGCAGTATCAACACAAGAGCTACGTTTTCTCAATCGCGTATGCCGGCGCGAAGGGCACACACCTGGCCTTGGGACGCAGCAACAATCAGCCTGCTCTCGCCAGTCCTTCTAACCCTATAAACGGACTCACGACGAATTCAGTCTCGAATGCAGTCGAACGCGTTCCTTTTGTCGGGTTGTCTCCGTTGGTTGCGCGTCTCGAAAGCAGTGGGAATTCAATCTACAATTCATTGCAGGCCACGTTGAAGAAAGAAATGAGTCACGGTCTTCAATTGCTGGCAGCTTACACTTTTTCCAAATCCATTGATGATGCGGGTGATAGTCTCGGTGCTGCTTTCGGTGGCGGATTCGGAATACCTATCTTGGGACAACTGGTGTACAACGATCAAAACAATGTCGCTGCTCAGCGCGGCGTATCTGATTTCGATCGCACCCACAGATTGGTCCTCAGCTACACCTGGAACCTGCCCAACCTGGTAAGTGAACGCAACAAACCGATCGGGAAGCTAGCGAATGGCTGGGCACTCTCCGGCATCATGACCCTTCAATCAGGCCTTCCGTTCAGTATTTTAGACACTGCAGCCGGCACGCTATTTGGCCCGGCAACCCTGTACACAACCGGCGACTTCGCTCCGGGTGCGACCTTGAAGGATGTAAGTCGAAGTGGCAGCGTTAGCGGCCGTGTCAACGTATTCTTCAACACGAAAGCATTTGCTCCAGCGCCGTTTGTTCCAGATGGTGGCCTTATTGATGGCAAATACTCGGTTTCTGGTGGCGGCACGATATTCGGCAGTCTGGGAAGGAATAGATCCTGAGGGGGCCGGATCAACGGGATTTCGACATCGCTGTAATTAAGACCACTCCCGTGACGGACCGTGTAAAGCTGATCTTTCGGTGGGAGATGTTCAATATGCTGAACAGGCCGAATTTTGCAAATCCGTCCAATGATGTTTCGACGCCCCGCACCTTCGGCACGATTAGCGCCTTAACAGTGAATCCCCGGATCATGCAATATGCGCTAAAACTGCAATTCTAGTGTGCTGCGTCAAACTCCCTGGGCCTGTAAACTGAGTCGGTTCCTGGGAAGATTGAACCAGCATTGGCACCAGGCGTTGACGCCCTCCTGGCGGCTTGTCAGAATGAGGACTCTGGGGTGGTGCCGCGGTGGCTACGAGGATGCCCTCCATGACCGAGCCTTCCGCGTACGTCCTGGAGCCCCTCCGGGAAGGCGCGGACGTCACTCTTTATCGCGGCCGGCAGCTCGGCAACCCATCGCCGGTCCTGGTGGTCGCGCTAACCGCCGAACAGCCGTCGCCTCAGGGTCTCCGGCGGCTCGAGCACGAATACTCGCTCGCAGCCGAACTCGATCCCGCGTGGGCCGCCAGGCCCCTGGCGCTCACTCGTCACGAAGGGCGGACGATCCTCATACTCACGGATCCTGGCGGTGAGCCACTGGATGTGGTCCTTGAGCGGGACCGGGGGGAACCGCTCGATCTGACTCGCGTCCTGCGTATCGCTATTGGCTTGGCGACAGCACTCGGCCAAATGCATCGGCACGGTCTCATACATAAGGACATCAAGCCAGCGAATGTGCTGGTCGACGACGCCGGCAACGTATGGCTCACCGGATTCGGCATATCGTCCCGGCTGCCGCGCGAGCGCCAGGCGCCCGCACCCCCCGAGATTATTGCCGGCACCCTCGCCTACATGGCGCCCGAGCAGACCGGCCGCATGAACCGCTCGATTGATGCCCGAAGCGATCTCTACTCTTTGGGCGTCAGTTTGTACCAGATGCTCACGGGCCGTCTGCCGTTTGCTGCGGCCGATGCCTTGGAATGGGTCCACTGCCATATCGCACGCCAGCCGGCGCCGCTTGACGGCAGCGCCAAGCTCCCGGCTCCACTCTCGGCTATCATCATGCGACTTCTGGCTAAGACCGTCGAGGATCGCTACCAGACGGCCGTGGGCCTCGAGGCCGATCTCCGGCGGTGCCTGGCGGAATGGGAGTCGCAGGGCCGCATCGATCCGTTCCCGTTGGGCCCGTACGACGTCTCGGACCAATTGCTGATCCCAGAGAGGCTGTACGGGCGGGAGCGCGAGATCGATGCTCTGATTGCTGCGTTCGATCGGGTCGTGGCTCAGGGTACCCCCGAGCTCGTGCTCGTATCCGGTTATTCCGGCGTCGGCAAATCCTCGGTGGTGAACGAGCTGCACAAGGTACTCGTCGCGCCGCGCGGCCTCTTCGCGTCTGGCAAGTTCGACCAGTACAAGCGCGACATCCCGTACGCCACCCTTGCCCAAGCCTTCCAGAGCCTTATCCGATCGCTTCTGGGCCAGAGCGAGGAGGAGCTTGGCCGGTGGCGGGAGGCCCTGCGCGAGGCACTAGGCCGGGACGGTCAACTCATCGTGAACCTCGTTCACGAACTGGAGCTTGTGATCGGAAAACAGCCGCCAGTCCCGGACCTGCCGCCGCACGACGCGCAGAACCGCTTCCAGATGGTCTTCCGGCGCTTCCTTGGCGTATTCGCGCGGAAGGAGCACCCGCTCGCGCTGTTTCTTGACGATTTGCAATGGCTTGATACCGCGACGCTCGACTTGCTCGAGCACCTGGTCACGCACACTGAAGTGCGGCATCTGCTGCTGGTCGGGGCGTACAGGGACAACGAGGTCGGCCCCGCGCACCAGCTTTTGCGGACTCTCGATGCGATCCGCGGGGCCAATGCGAGCGTACATGAGATCGTGCTGGCGCCACTCGGGCTCGGTGATGTCGACCGGCTCATCGCCGATGCCCTGCATTGTGAGCTGGAGCGTGCGCGGCCCTTAGCACAACTGGTGCACGAGAAGACCGGCGGAAATCCGTTCTTCGCGATCCAGTTCCTCACAGCGCTGGCCGAGGAAGGGCTGCTCGGGTTCGACCCGCATGCGGCAGCCTGGATCTGGGACTTGGCTCGGATTCGCGCGAAGGGCTACACCGACAACGTGGTGGATCTGATGGTGGGAAAGCTAAAGCGATTGTCCGGCGCGACGCAGACCGCTCTACAGCAGCTCGCCTGTCTCGGGAACGTGGTCGAAATCGCCAGACTGGGTCTGGTTTTCGGGGAATCAGAAGAGGAGATCCACGCGGCGCTCCTGGAGGCCGCCCGCACTGGGCTGATCCTCCGCCTGGAGGGCGCCTATGCGTTCCTCCACGACCGTATTCAGGAGGCGGCCTATACGCTCATCCCCGAAAGCGAGCGTGCGGCGGCACACCTTCGGATTGGCCGAGAATTGCTGGCAAACATGACGACGGACGAGCTTGGAGAGCATCTGTTCGATGTTGCGAATCAGTTCAATCGGGGCGCCGCACGGCTGGTCGATCGCGACGAGAAAGCGCGTGTCGCGACAATCGACCTGCGTGCCGGACGAAAGGCCAAGGCGTCGACGGCCTACGCGCCGGTGTGCGCATATTTCGCCGCCGGCATGGACCTGTTCGATGAAAGCGACTGGGACCGCCAGTACGAGTTAATGTTCAGCCTGTGGCTCGAACGCGCTGAGTGCGAGTTTCTGTCGGGTGACTTCGACAAAGCCGGGCAACTGATTACGGAGTTACTACAGCGAGGCACGTCGAAAGTCGATGTGGCGGCCGCTTATCGTCTCAAAGTCCAGTTGCAAATAGTGAGTGGGAACCAACCACAAGCCGTTGAAAGCGCGCTCGCGTGCCTGCGCCTGTTCGGCATTGAATTCCCCGACCGCCCGACCCGGGAGCAGGTACAGGCCGAATACGAGACGGTCTGGCGCAACCTGGACGGTCGCCCGATCGAGAGCCTGATCGATCTGCCGCTGATGACCGATCCGGAACTGCAGGCCGCGATGCGAGTGCTTCGGTGGCTTTCGGAAGCTGCCTACGGTACCGACCTTCAATTGTTTCGTTTGTTCCTTTGCCGCATAGTGAACATCGGCATGCTGCACGGGACGAGCAGCCCCTTCGCGCATGCCTTGGGTTTTTTCGGGACGCTCCTGGCTCCCGAGTTTCATCGTTATAGCGAGGGTTATCGGTTCACCAGGGCCGCGTACGAGCTGGTCGAGAAACACGGCCTCATCGCCGACAAGGCATCAACCTGCCTGGCGATGGGGATGGTTTCCTGCTTCACGCGGCCGATTGAGACCGCGAGGGATTTCTGCCTTGCGGCCGTTCGGAGCGCGACAGAGGCGGGTAATGTCTCTATGGCTTGCTACACCATGATGGTTACGGTGTTTGTCCTGTTCCTGCGAGACGATCCACTGGACGCGGTGTGGCGCGAGTTGGAGATGGGCCTGGACTTCGCCCGGAAGTCCGGGTTCCGCGACGTCGCGGACATCTTCCTGAGCCAGCAACGCTTCATCGCGACCATGCAGGGCCGGAGCGCGACCTTCTCCACCTTCAGCGACACGCAGTTCGACGAGGCGGCGTTCGAGGCGCAACTGACGGGGGACCGAATGCCCTTGATGATTTCCCTTTACTGGATCCTCAAACTGAAGGCACGGTTCCTGTCAGGCGACTACGCCGAGGCCCTCACTGCAGCCGACAAGGTGAAGGCGTTCCTTTGGGCCATGTCTGGCCAGGTCCAGCTGGTCGACTACTTTTTTTATGCCGCGCTGACGGTAGCGGCATGCTACCAGAATTCGTCGGCTGACGAACAGGAAGGATGGCGCGAACTTCTCACGGCGCACCGGGAACAACTGCGCGAGTGGGCCGAAAACTATCCGCCGACGTTCGCCGACAAGCACGCACTGGTGTCGGCCGAGATCGCCCGGCTCGACGGCCGCGACCTCGACGCGATGCGTTTGTACGAGCAGGCGATTCAGTCGGCTCACGAGAATGGCTTCGTCCAGAACGAAGCGCTGGCCCATGAGGTGGCCGCGCGCTTCTACCTGGCGGGCGGGTTCGAGACGATTGCCCACACGTATCTACGCAACGCGCGGAACTGCTACGACCGCTGGGGCGCCCTCGGGAAGGTAAAGCAACTCGACGAACACTACCCGCACCTGCACGAGGAACGAGATTCTGGCTCTCCTACGGCCACAATCGGCACGCCTGGTGAACATCTGGACCTGGCAACAGTCGTCAAAGTCTCCCAGACCGTATCCGGGGAGATTGTCCTCAAGAAATTGATCGACACGCTCATGGTGACCGCGCTTCAGCACGCTGGCGCCGAGCGAGGTCTCCTGATCCTTGTGCGAGGCGACCAAATGCAAATCGAAGCAGAGGCTACGACCGATCGAGATACGATTGCCGTCCGTCTTCTGAGCAAAGTCCCCACGAGCTCAGAACTGCCGGATTCGGTCTTCCAATACGTCCTCCGAACCCAAGAGGCAGTGATTATAGACGATGCGTCGGCCCACGGCGAATTCTCTGCCGACCCCTACTTCGTTGGGGCAAGCGCTCGTTCGATCCTTTGCCTCCCGCTCGTTAAGCAAGCGACGCTCACAGGTGTGCTATATCTCGAAAATAGCCTGGCTTCCCACGTCTTTACGCCCGCCCGAATCGCGGTGCTGAGGCTGCTGGCATCGCAGGCCGCGATATCCCTCGAAAACGCGCACCTCTATACCGAGCTTCACGAAGCTCAAGCGTACCTGTCCGAGGCGCAAAGACTGAGTCAGACCGGCAGCGCCGGTTGGGTCCCGTCGACCGGCGAAATTATCTGGTCAAGCGAAACGTATCGCATCTTCGACTTCGACCCGGCAATCCAACCTACGGAGGAAATGGTCCTTGAGCGAATCCATCCCGAGGACCGATCTTTGTTCCTACAGATCACGGATCAGGCATCCCGCGCCGGGCAGGACTGGAACCTCGACCACCGGTTGTTGATGCCGGATGGTTCTGTCAAATACCTCCACGTCGTCTCACACGCGGTAAAGAATGATTCGAGAGGCGAGGTAGGTTTCGTTGGCGCGGTAATGGACGTGACCGCGGCCAAACAGTCACAGCAGGCTCTGGAACAGGCGTTCCGTGAGATAAAGACGCTCAAAGATCAGCTCCAATCCGAGAATATCGTGCTCCGCGAAGAAATCGATAAGGCCTCGATGTTCGAGCAAATCGTCGGAACTTCACCGCCCCTGCGAAACGTGCTGTCTCGCGTATCCAAAGTTGCTCCAACCGACTCCAGTGTCCTGATCACCGGCGAGACCGGCACGGGCAAGGAGCTGGTTGCCCGCGCGATTCACAGGCGTTCCCAGCGCTCCCCACGCGCATTTGTGAGTGTGAACTGCGCGGCCATCCCGCACGACTTGATCGCCTCAGAATTGTTCGGTCATGAGAAGGGCGCCTTTACCGGGGCAACTCAGCGGCGTTTAGGGCGCTTTGAGATGGCCGAAGGGGGCACCATCTTCCTCGATGAAGTCGGCGAGCTTCCGTCCGAAACTCAGATCGCTCTCTTGCGGGTTTTGCAGGAACACGAATTTGAGCGTGTCGGTGGAACTGGATCCATCCAAAATGATGTTCGGGTGATCGCTGCCACTAACCGAGATTTGGAGGCTGCCATCGCTGCAGGCAAGTTCAGGAGCGACCTGTTCTACCGGCTCAACGTTTTTCCAATTGAAATGCCTTCTTTGCGTGAACGAAAAGAAGACATTCCCCTGTTGGTTGAGTACTTCATTGATCGTTTCGCAAGGCAAGCGGGAAAGAGCTTTCAGGCGTTGAACAAGAAGAGCCTCGATCTGCTTCAGTCGTACCCGTGGCCGGGTAATATTCGCGAATTGCAGAACGTCATTGAGCGATCTGTCATTGTATGCGAAACAAAGAATTTCTCAGTCGATGAGAGTTGGCTGTCCCGGCAACCCCGTTCAACTGGACCGAAAAGCCAGCTTGAGCTCTCCCAAAAGCTCGCTTCTCAGGAGAAGGAGATGATTGAGGCCGTCTTGAGCGAAAGCGGCGGACGAGTGTTCGGACCGGCCGGCGCGGCTACCAAGCTGGGTATGCCTCGATCCACCCTGGAGTCAAAGATCAGGTCACTGAAGATCGATAAGAAGCGCTTCAAAACTTCAGATCCCTCTCAAAGCAACTAACCGCGTCTCAAAGCAGTCTCGCCAGACGTTTTGTACAAGACTTCGCCAATGGCGAGCCCTTCGCCATTCCCCTATCTTTTAACTCGCGCAGTATCACTAGTTTACGATTGGATCCCGTCTTGCATTTTCAATGGCGAGGGAATTGGAAATGCCACGAATCGAATTATTGGATCCCACCCAGAACGGAAGGTCGGCCGAGCATCTGGAGAACAAACTCCGCCACCTCATCGTCGGACAAGACGAAGCAATTCACCAGATAGTAAGGGCATATCAGACTCACTTGGCGGGGCTGTCTCCGGCCGGCCGGCCGATCGGAAACTTTCTCTTCCTGGGTCCGACGGGCTCCGGAAAAACTCGTGTCGTCGAGGCGACCGCCGAATCCCTGCTGCAGAACTCTCGTGCAGTAATCAAAATCGATTGCGCGGAGTTTCAACACAGCCACGAAATCGCAAAATTGATCGGGTCGCCTCCGGGATACCTGGGGCACCGCGAAACCCATCCACTGTTGTCGCAAGAAGCGCTGGATCAGCATCACACAGAAAAAATCAAGCTTAGTTTCGTACTCTTCGATGAAATCGAAAAGGCATCCGATTCGCTGTGGAACTTGCTGTTGGGCATCCTGGATAAAGCGACTTTGACGCTGGGAGACAACCGCAAGGTCGATTTCTCAGCGGCGATGGTCTTTCTCACCAGCAATCTCGGCGCGGCCGAAATGAGCTCTTTACTGAATCCGCGACTGGGCTTCCATGCTCTCTCACAGGACGACAGCGCTAGCAATGCGAAACTCAGCGCCCGGATCTCGGGCGCGGGCATCGCAGCCGCTCGTCGAAAGTTCACGCCGGAGTTTATCAACCGTCTGGACAACATCGTTGTCTTCAAATCTCTCGGTAAAGAGGAACTGCGCAGGATCGTCGATATTGAGCTCGCAATGGTGCGGCAGCGTATCCAGGCGGCCGCCGCAAACAAAACGTTCACGGTTAATGTCACCGATGCCGCCAGAGAGTTTTTGCTGGTGGAAGGTACCGACTTCAGGTATGGCGCGCGGCACTTGAAGCGCGCTATCGAGCGCCTGCTGGTACAACCCTTGTCGAACTTGCTCGCTAGCGGCCAGATCCGTCGCGGCGATTGTATCCACGTAAGCCACGAGGACGGGTCGGCTGCTCTCCTGTTTGGACGGGAACCAGCAGTGATGCAAGGGTGGGAAGTAGCAAGCCGCGCGGCATGAAAGGCATTGGAGGGAGCGCATTACTAGATTGGCAGGTCAGGTGTCGCTGGTTCGAGAGACCTCCCTCCCAGGAGGGTAGAATGCTGAGAATTCAAAGGTCGGCAAACGGGGAAGTGGTCTTCAGGCTGAGCGGCCAAATGGACGAAGAACCTATAGCCGAGTTGGAAACACTAATTAAGTCGGACGGGGACGGGCGCCGTATAGTCTTGGACCTAAAAGACCTGACGCTGGTGAATGAAGATGCTATCACCTTCCTTGAGCGTTGCGAATCAAACAGCATCACACTTGTGAATTGCCCACCGTACATCCGCGAGTGGATCAAGAGACAGCGACAAGGAAGTTAGTGCTACGGAAGGAGTAACGAAATGTCTGGATATACTAGCTGGGCAGCGGAACTGCCAGCCATCCACCATAACGAATCCTTTGAAATCGAAAATGTGACGCCGGCGAACGTCGCGCTCCATAGCGACGAACTTCACGACAGCGGCTTACCCCGCATTGTAGGGAACAGCGCGGCTCTACGGCGCGTACTCGGCCTAGCGCGGATCGTGGCACCGACCGACGCCACGGTGTTAATCAATGGGGAAACAGGAACGGGCAAGGAACTGATTGCGGAATCCATTCACATGTGCAGCGACCGCTCGAACGGCCCATTTGTCAAAGTGAATTGCGCGGCAATTCCTGCAGGATTGCTTGAAAGCGAGCTGTTCGGTCACGAGCGTGGTGCCTACACCGGGGCGGTCGCGCGCGGTATTGGACGGTTCGAGCGGGCTGATCGGGGTACGTTATTCTTGGACGAGATCGGCGACCTTCCGCTAGAGTTGCAGCCCAAGCTTCTTCGCGTCATGCAGGAAAGACAGTTCGAGCGTTTAGGCGGTGCTGCCACGATTCACACAGATGTGCGCGTGATCTGCGCCACACATCGGAATCTCGCTGAGATGGTCGGTCAACGTGAATTCCGCGCCGATCTCTTCTATCGTCTTAGCGTGTTTCCCATTGAAGTACCACCGCTGCGTGAGAGGCAGGAAGATATCCCTTTGTTAGTCCACCATTTCGCGATGGATTTCGCGGATCGCATGCAGAAACCCATCTCACTCGTTTCACAGGCATTCATAGCGGCCCTGGCGCATCATTCTTGGCCGGGTAACGTCCGCGAATTGCAAAACTTAATTGAGCGGTCGGTAATTCTCACAAGGGGCGCTGTGCTGGATGGCATGCCGCCCGAACCGTCTTACACAAAACACGATGTCTCAAAGGGGTCGGGTTTAGGTGCGCCTGTCACGTTGGAACAGGCGGAACGTTTACATATCCTTCAGACTCTCCAGCAGACGGATGGTGTGGTCGGGGGTCACAATGGTGCGGCCGCCCGGCTCGGCCTGCCACGGACGACCTTAATCGCCAAGATGAGGCGGCTGGGAATTAGTGCTTTTCAAAGGTCGTCAGCGCTCGCGGGAGCAGAAAAGTCGGCGGCATGAGCTAGGCCTGCCCTCGGCATTCTGACCCGGCTTCTTCCCGCGGAAAACTACGTCCGAACTTTTCTTTGTACCATTGGTCCAACCGATCATTGGCAGGCGGCGCAGTTTCGTCATTCGTTTCTTCACGCAACGCCGTGTTCGATTGCTCTGCTCTTTGACGAGGTTCCTGCGTCGGGGAACTCCGGCCGTACCGTATCCTATCGAATCGCTGGCGGCGTTCTTGTCCGAGGTGGAGTTTAAGAACACCGAATTCCGGATTTTCCCGACGAAGATCAATGGGGATCTCCACACATTCGTCTTTGCAACCAAGTAGTAGCTGGTAATCGGCGCATCGAGACAGGCGACACGAAACGCGCTTTGCAGCGTTTCCAGCCTTCCGTTCGTCTCATGGTATTCACGCCTGCTCGCCGCTTCACATCGGCGCGAAGCCTGCCGAGTTTCCGGTGCAAGGCGTAAATGGCCCGGATGATCGTTCCCTTAGTGTCCAATAAGTCGATTCTCGCTCGGAAGGCTGCGGGCGCGCATACTCTATAAGTCCTCACAGATCAGAGATTCGTTCGCAAGATCAATCGGCCCCGCGGCCATAGTTCTTCGATTCGGTACCACCCATCCAGTTGTTCTTCAAAGATCGCCTTGCAGAGTCTCTTCAGACACTTCTCTAAGTCCGATTCCATGTCACGTGCCGGTAACAGATAGACGGGAGGATCACGACGCAGATCCTCTAGCGTCAAACTCTCGCGGTTGGACGAGCGCTCACACGTCCGTTACTGGCGCGCGTTCTGAAGGCACACGTCACCCTACTGTTTCAGAATAGGGCTACAAGAAAGCTTCGGACAAACTATCTTTCGGATAATTCCTGCGCAAAAGTTCCAAATGGACTTGTTGCCTGCGCCATTCAGTGGCACTGTTGTCTTGAGCCATTTTGGAGCCGGATCGAGGAATTCTGATCGGTTGCTATTTTCGTGTGAGAAACGGCGGATTTGAATGATGTTTATTCGCAGGCGCGGCAGTGCAGTTGTAGAAGCGGCGCTGATGATGCCCTGGATCGTTTTTCTGTTTATCGGAGTATTTGACTTCGGCTTTTACGCCTACGCGTCGATCGCCACCCAGAACGCGGCGCGAGCCGCAGCCATCCAAGTTGCCACAGGCTTAACCGATGCCTGTGCGGCCGCTCGGGGGGAACTCGGAGTAGTACCGAATGTCGTAGGAGTGAGCACTTGCGAACCGACTCCTGCAACCGTGGACAACACTCATCCGGTGGCCGTGTGTACTGGAGTTCTTAGTGCCACAACTTCCTCGCCGTGCGGTCTGCCAACCGCAATATGCGCCGACTGTGCCCCTGCCATTTGTGCCGCGCCCTGCAAAGCGACCTCCATACAGGCCGTTGTCACATATATTACGATCCCGCTATTGCCGATCCCAGGGATCCTGACGGGACAAATGCGGCTTACCAGGATCGCAGAAATGAGGATCCTCGAGCAATGAACCGCTGGCAAAAACGAGGCGCTACGACGATTGAAATGACCCTGGTCGGTGTTCCGCTAATTTTCGTAATGATCTCTATTTTCGAGGTGTCACGAGGAATGTGGATGTATCACACCGCAGCTCACGCAGTAAAGAAAGGGGTTCGATTCGCTACGGTTCACGGGCTCGATTGCGTAACGAACCTGCCCGCTGTTACTAACAACTGCACCGTGACAGCGAACGACATCGCGGCAGCTATCCAGTATGCGGGAGTTGGATTACCGTTGGGCCCGTCCTCGAATATGACCACTTTGACTTTTTCCTCATTGAACGGATCGTTTAGCTGCCCACTTGATGGCTCGGACACCGGCGTCGACTGCGCAGGAGTCTGGCCTCCGGCTGGCGCAGGAGCCGACAAGCAGGGCAACAGCCTTCGCATAATCATCAAGGTCCCGTTTCCATCGGCGTTGGCGATGTTTTGGCCAGGATCGACGCCCGTGTCGTTTGCGCTCACCAACTTGTACGCAGACTCTGCCGATGCAGTCCAGTTTTGAGGCATATATGGTTCGACGACGAAGAAACTCCGGTGGGCAAGCACTTATATTAGTAACCCTAGGCCTACTTGCTATGTGCGGCATGATGGGTCTGGCGGTGGATTTGGGATGGTCGTTCTTCGTTGAGAAGCAAGCCCAAACGGCGGCGGACGCCGCGGCTTTAGGAGCGGTGCAGGAAGCTCTGGTTCGTTTGAATGGCAGTTCCTTCGGCTTCTCCTGCCCGGCGTCTCCAAGCGGAAGCCTCCCGGTATATTGCCAACCCGCTCCAGTTGACTGCGTTTCCGGCACTCTTCCGGGTGGCACCAGCAGCAATCTTTGGAATGGGTGTCGATACGCGCAGCAAAATGGGTTTACTTCGGGAGGCTCTGGAGGAAGACAGAGAGTAACGATTCAATCCAATGAGGCTGATCCTTTAAACCCGCCGCCAACAGACATGTGCGTTACGCAGATGAAATGCGTGAAGGATGCCGTCTATTGGGTCACCGCTCGTAGCACTCAAACGGTCCCCCAACTGTTTTCCGCTGTCATAAACCGCACTGAAGGGATTGTCTCAGCCAAGGCAACGGCAGCCTTGGTTAGCGTTATTGTTCCGGGCTCATTCATCGCGTTAAATCAGGCGGGCGACTGCATCTCCCGCCCCACTCAGGAAAGCAAAGGATTCGTGTACGATTGCGGGGTCGACATAGATTCCCAGGGTGGCGGTGCCAATACATGCCAGCAGAGTGGGGGCGCCATCGCTGCAATCTGCGGAGGTTCCGGAATCATCCTCTCCTCTAGTTGCAACGGAAACGGCAACCAGACGGGGTGTGGGACCACTGGTAACAATAACAATTCATGCGCCAACGGAGGCGATTACGCTGGTTGTACACAGGGCAGCACTTCGAGGGTGTGGGGGTTATCGATCCAAATCCAGACTGGAGGCTGGGTAGACGATTCATCATGCACTCAGGCCGGTAGTGGGGCATGTTCGGACTGGACACCGAGACCGGTTAATACCGGCAATCAAACGCTGTTCCAGGATCCCTTGCACAAGCTCTCTCAGCCGCCGATTGCCGCCTCAGGCCCAATAGCAACCTGCGGAATCCCTGGGGGAACTATCTCCAACGCTAGCGCGTCGCCACTAGTACTCGGCCCCTATCAATACTATGCAATCAACGCCCAGGGTCAACCGACCGGCGCTCCGATCAACCTAACCGGAGACGTGACATTCAGCGCGTCCAGCACACTTTGTAGTAACGGAAGTTCCGGCGCTGTAGGATCTGGTGCGAGTCCCTTGAGCACTCAATTCGGCACGTTTCTCTTCTATGGCGGTCTGCAGATGACGACCAACAATACGTTCACTTTTGGCGCTGGCCAGTATGTGATGGTGGGAACCGCCTCCCAAACCGGACCATCGTTTGTGTTGGGCTCCGGCGGGAATCCCCACGTGGTAGGCAATACCTTCGGAACCCAGTTCATCACTACGGCGCCGAGCTATAACGGAACGGGTTATCCCGGTCTTGCCACGCAAATGTCCGCATCGGCTCTCACCTCACTGGCGAATGGAAGCGTTCCGCTTTACCAAGGCTACATCGATATCAGCACAGGGAGTTCTGGCAGTGCTGACCTGTACGGCTTGGATAGAAACAACTTATTCGGCCTCCCTCCGGAGATTGAAAACCTGGGAAATTACAGCGGCAACTTGTTTTGGCAGGATCGAAGGAACTCAACATTGCAGCTAAGCACCACAGACGGTTCTGTTGTAAGTAAGCCATGTTACGCGAACGGTTGCTCAACGCTCCCAACTGTACTTACAGACAATCGGGTGACCTTCTCTTCACCGAAGTTGAATTACACGTCGAACGCGAATCTGAATCTGCACGGGGCTGTTTACCAGCCGCGCGGGGCGTGGTTCCGGTCGGGTGGTGGGGGGAATACCCATGCCCGAGTCCAAATCGTCACCGGTATGATCCTGAAAGACGGGTCAGCGCAACTAGATCTGCTTCCAACGGACCGTCCCTCGGTCAAATTCATTGACGCATTGATTGAATGAGCATGACCCCCAGAAGCCACAATGCAAGATAAGACTCATCCGAGGATTGTCTTGATGGGACGGTCAAACGATCACACGTTAATGATGTGACGCTCGTAGATGGCGTCGTAGCCCAGTAGCCCGCGCCGGAAATGCGCGGGAACGGATCCCAAACTTGAGGATTTGCGCGAGGACTAAGACCTGAAGCCCTTCCTGGCGACTTTGTCGCAAAAACCGGTGTCGGACTGCTTCCTAAGCACAGCCGACGGCATCAAGAACATCAATCACGTGAGCGATTCCGCAGCCCAAACGTAATTCGAAGCGCTGTTTTTTCCTTCGCTCGATCACACGAAGGTCAAATTTAAGGACAAAGATAGGACGCGTCAATACAAATTTGACTCAATTGTCCTACAGGTATTTCTCTTCGCAGTATCACGTAACTGTTTCAATAACCCGTTTCGAAGCCTTGCAGTGCGGACTAAATATAGTACCTAGTTTTGAAATCGAATTATGATTTGAGCTGTTTGGCATATCGAAAGATAGTCTTGCGGCTGGCGTTGTTTGAGAGAAAATGGGCGCCTACCAGCCTGTGCAGGGCGGGAATGTTTGAAAGCCTCCGGAGGGACCGCTGTGAAACTGACTATAAAACTGATCTGTGTTGCGCTGGTTATTGCTGCGCTGGGATTTGTAGCCTCATCGACTCATGCCGCCACTCAGGCGACGATCACCACCGACAGGAATAAATACGGTGAGGGCGAGACGATGATCATATCGGGAAGTGGGTTCACGGCGAATGCGGCCGTAAACATCAGCGTTCTGCGGCCGGATCATTTGACCGACTACCTGTCTGCTGTCGCTAACAGCATCGG
>JAOAPR010000071.1 GCA_025463005.1 Bryobacterales bacterium
AAGGGGATCGAATCGGAGAAGATCGTCCGCCTCTAAGAGATACTGGGCGTATGCCCGAGTTGCCCACCAAGGCCGCCCTTCGTGTCCGCAACCTTCGCAAAACCTATAAGGACGTCGTTGCCGTCGACGGCATCGATCTCGAAGTCCTCTCGGGCGAATGCTTCGGGTTGTTGGGTCCGAACGGCGCAGGAAAAACCACCACCATCGAAATTTGCGAAGGGTTGACCGAAGCAGATTCGGGCGAGGTCGAGGTACTCGGCTTGCGGTGGAGCTCGGATGCCGCAACGTTGCGCCAAAGACTGGGAATCCAGCTCCAAGAGACGCAGCTTGCGGAAAAGCTTACGGTCCTGGAAACGCTCAAGCTCTTCCGCAGCTTTTTCCGCCAGGGACCGGGCGCAGACGAAGTGATCGGGCTGGTCCAGCTCGAGGAAAAGCGCGATGCGCGCGTGGGGGCGCTATCGGGCGGACAGAAGCAGCGGCTGGCGCTGGCGTGCGCCTTGGTTGGCGATCCCGATCTGTTGTTCCTGGACGAGCCGACCACGGGTCTCGATCCGCAGGCCCGCCGGCAATTGTGGGAACTGATCGAGGAGTTTAAGGAGGCCGGCCGCACGATCCTGCTGACGACGCACTATATGGATGAGGCCGAACGCCTGTGCGACCGCGTCGCCATCATGGATCACGGCAAAGTGATCGCACACGGCACTCCGCGCGAACTGATCGCATCCATCGGCGTGGAGCACGTGGTCGAATTCTCTGCCGGAAGCACGACGCTCGATCTGGCCGGTGTCAGCCGCATAGCCTGCGTTCGCGATGTCCGCTCGGAGAACGGTACTGTATTGATGCAGGTCACCGAGTTACATCAGGCCGTACCCGCAGTGCTTGCAGAGCTCGGTCGCCAGGGCGTGCCGCTCACCGAGCTTCGTACACATTCCGCGACGCTCGAAGATGTTTTCGTTCACCTGACCGGGCGGAATTTGCGTGATGACTAGAATAAGCGACCACGCCTTGTTACAGCTAACCCTGATGCGGATGCGCGAGTTCATCCGCGAGCCCGAAGCGCTGTTCTGGGCGCTGCTGTTTCCCATCGCACTGGCGGCGGGTCTGGGTATCGCCTTTCGCAACCGCCCTCCGGAAATTCTCAAAGTCGCGGCTGTCACGCCTGGAATCGCGGAAGCGTTGCGTCAGGAAAGGCTTTTGGACGTGACGCAGCTGCCGCCAGAGTTAGCCGAGCAGTTTGTGCGCACCGGGAAGGTGGCTCTGGTAGCCGAGCCTGCGCCGGATGGCAGCGTCGTGTATCGTTACGACGACACGAACCCCGAAGGCCGCCAGGCGCGGATGCTTGCCGACCAGGCCATCCAGCGCGCATCCGGTCGCAAGGACGCTGTTGCCGGGAGCGATCGGATTATGCGCGAGCCCGGATCACGTTACATCGATTTCTTAATACCCGGGCTGATCGGAATGGGGATCATGGGCAACTCGATCTGGGGACTCGGGTTTTCCATCGTCGACGCACGGCGCAAGAAATTGATGAAGCGAATTGTGGCAACTCCCATGCCACGGCCCTACTATTTGCTGTCGTTCCTGCTGTGGCGGATGATTCTGCTGCCGGTGGAAGTCGGAGTGCCGTTAGGGTTCGGTGTCTGGGTCTTCGGCGTTCCTGTGCGGGGATCCTTTGCGGCGCTCGTTGGAACGTGCGTGCTGGCCTCGCTGGCCTTCAGCGCCGGAGGACTCTTGCTGGCCTCGCGCGTCCGGACCATCGAGGCGGTATCCGGGCTGATGAACATCACTATGGTTCCCATGTGGATCCTGTCGGGCGTGTTCTTCTCCTCGCAGCGGTTTCCTGACCTGGTGCAGCCGCTGATTAAAGCACTGCCACTCACGGCGGTGATCGATGCCCTGCGTGCGAATATGCTGCAGGGAGCCGGGTTCGCACAGATGGCTCCGCAGGCGGGAGTCCTCGGAGCGTGGCTGGTCTTTTGCTTCGGCCTCGCGCTACGCCTATTTCGCTGGCGGTAAATCGGCCGCCTTTCCGAAATACGCGTCGTCGTACACCACCGGGGTCTTCGCTTTCAGCGCGTCGATCGCCTTCTTTCCGATATCCGGCCGGATCTTCTGCTCAATTTCGGCGCGCGCATCTTCGAAGGGCTTCGATTTGCGCTCCTCGATCAGAATGAGGTGGTATCCGTAGGCGGTCTTGATCGGCTCGGTGACTTGTCCGACGGGCGCCTTGAACACGACTTCATCGAACTCCGGCACCATTTGCCCCTGACCGAAAGTGCCCAGATCGCCGCCGTTCTCCCCCGAGCCGGTATCGTCGGATTCGATCTTGGCGACTTCCTCGAACTTCGCGCCGGCGACAATCTTCGCGCGCACTTCCTTGGCCTTGGCAAGAGCTTCTGCATCCGTCAACTCTTTGTGCCCTTCGCGGAGCGGCACGCGCGATCCCTGCATTCGGATCAGGATGTGCCGCGCCTTGATCTGGTCCCAGTCCTGCTTGTGTTCGGCATAATAGGCCCGCAAGCCGGCCTCGTCGGGATCGGAGGCGACCAGTTCCTGATACACCGCATTCGCCAGGATCTGGTCGGATTGCAACGCGACCTTCGCCTTGAACGAAGCCGACTGGTCCAGTTTGCGCGTCCGGGCTTCCTGCGCCATCACCTTAAGCTCGGCCACCTGCTCGGCCAAGCTTCGCCGTGCTTCGGGTGTCTGGAGCTGTGCCTGCTGCTGCGCCGGCAGGCTGGAGATGATCTCCTGGAACATCGACCGGGTGATCTTTTCGGAGCCGACCGTGAGCACCACCGGATCGGCGGCGGCCGTCGCGGGCGCGGCCTGTTGTCCCCACAGTGCAACTGCACTCAGCAGGAAGGGAAGGAATTTCATAAACTCAAGCATAGCAGCCCGATTTGAAGGGCTTAATCACCTTTTCCCATCTGCATGTCTAACCCCTCCGGAGGTTCTTTCTTGCTGGACGCGCCGCCGGACGTATTTACGCCGGAGGACTTCACAGCCGAGCACCGCGCGATCGCCAAAACCACGGACGACTTCTGGACACGCGAAGTTGCGCCCAACCTGGAGGCCATCCAGCACCAGGACTTCGCCGTTCTGAAAAGTACCTTGCGCAAATCGGCCGAGCTGGGACTGTTGGGCGTGCTGCTGCCGGAATGTTACGGCGGTATGGACCTCGATCTGGTTTCGTCGATGATCGTGGCGGAGGGTATCGGGCGTGACGGATCGTACGCCACCTGCCACGGTGCCCAGGCCGGCATCGGTGCGCTGCCCGTCTTGTTATTCGGCACGGAAAAGCAGAAGCAGACCTATCTTCCCCGTCTCGCGTCGGCGGAGCTGATCGGCGCCTATTGTCTGACCGAGCCCCAGGCCGGCTCGGATGCCCTGGCAGCGCGCACGCGAGCGGATCTCTCGTCCGACGGAACGCATTACGTGCTTAACGGCCAGAAGATGTGGATCACCAACGGCGGCATCGCCGACCTGTACACGGTTTTCGCCAAGGTCGGCGGCGAAAAGTTTACGGCGTTTCTGGTGGAACGAGCTTGGCCCGGCGTCTCGCCCGGCGCCGAAGAAAAAAAGATGGGATTGAAGGGCAGCTCGACCACTGCCGTCTATTTTGATAACGTCAAGGTCCCGGCGGAAAACGTTCTGGGCGAGGTCGGTCGCGGCCACATCATCGCGTTTAACATCCTGAACATCGGGCGGCTGAAGTTGGCCGTCTTCGCGCACGGCGGATGCCGCCAGACGCTGGCAGATGCGATCCGCTACGCCAAAGAGCGCCACGCGTTCGGAAAGTCAATCTCCGAGTTCGGCCTGATTCAGCACAAGCTGGCCGAAATGGCGGTGCGGATGTACGTGAATGAGAGCATGGTCTATCGCGTTACCGGCCACATTCAGGATTCGGGTCAGTCCCTGATGAAAGCCGCCGAAGAATTCGCGGTCGAGTGCTCCTTCATAAAGATCTTCGGCTCTGAAACGCTCGATTACGTGGTGGACGAAGCCGTGCAGATCCATGGCGGCTACGGCTACCATCAGGATTACCCAGTGGAACGGGCGTATCGCGATTCCCGCATCAATCGCATCTTCGAAGGCACCAATGAGATCAACCGCCTGTTAGCCACCGGGATGCTCCTCCGTCGCGCTAAAAAGAAAAACCTGCCTCTAGGGAGTCTTTGCGCCACCTCGACTACGGACGTCGTCGCCAATGCGAAAAACGTCGGCTTGTTCCTGCTGGGCGTCGCTTCTAATCAGTTCGGCGAGTCCGTTGAAGACCAGCAAGAGGTGATCGCCGGCATCAGCGATGTTTTGATGAACGCCTTCGCCCTCGAATCGGCCACGGCGCGCGCACAGAAAACGCGTAAGCAAAACGCCGCTGACATGACGGCAGTCTTCGCTGATGAGATCATGGAGAACATAAAGGCTTCCGCCAAAACCGTGCTGGCCGCCTGTTCGGACGGTGAAGCGTTGCGGACCAACCTCGCCCTGCTCCACAGCCTGACGGCCTATGAGCCGGTGAACTCAGTCGCCCTGCGGCGCAGGATCGCGGGCCGGTTGCTGCAGGCCGGCCGGTACCTCGTATGACGTCGCTAGTTTGTCGCGACGTTTCCGAGCCGCGACAGTTATGGAGCGGTCTGGAGCGCAAAGGGCGCGCCATGCACTCTGAATCGGGACCAGGAACTATTGCGCCGGACGGAGCTTGCCCGGAGCGGGTTTTGCGCGAAGGAAACGAATGATCAGAATCGCCAACGGGCAAGGATTTTGGGGCGATTCGCTCCAGGCGCCCGTGGAACAAATCCGTCGCGGGCCTATCGACTACCTCACGCTGGATTATCTAGCTGAGGTCACCATGTCTATCCTGCAGAAACAGCGGACCCGCGATCCTCAGGCCGGCTATGCTCGCGATTTCGTCGATCTCATCGCGCGCGTGCTTCCCGATCTCAAGGATCGGCGCATTTCTGTGATCGCCAACGCCGGCGGCATCAATCCGATGGGCTGCCGCGACGCTGTGCTGGAAGCAGCAGCGCGCCAGAAAATTCCGGTGAAGGTCGCTACTGTCTCCGGCGACGACATCACAGATCGCCTGGACCAGTTCCTGAAGCGCGGCATCGAGCTCAAGAATATGGACACCGGCGAACCGCTGGCCGCCATCCGTGCACAAGTCGAAAGGGCGAACGTGTACTTCGGGGCTTTTCCAGTGGCTCAAGCGCTCGGTTTGGGCGCCGAAATCGTCATCACCGGGCGCGTCGCGGATGCGGCTCTTACGCTCGCTCCGATGATCCATCAATTCGGCTGGAAGGACACCGACTGGGACAAGCTCTCGGCCGGCATCGTCGCGGGGCATGCGATCGAATGCGGCGCGCAAGTCACCGGCGGCAACTGCCAGGTGGATTGGGAAACCATTCCGGACCTGGCCGACGTCGGTTATCCGATTGTTGAAGCGGAGCCTGATGGAACGTTTTCAGTTACCAAGCACGCCGGCACTGGCGGACGCGTCACAGTGGCCTCGGTCAAAGAGCAGCTTCTTTACGAAATCGGCGACCCGGCCCAATACATCACTCCCGATTGCGTGGCCGATTTCACCACTGTTCAGCTCGATCAAGCCGGGCCGGATCGAGTTCGCTTCAGCGGCATCCAGGGCCGTCCCGCCACGAATTACTACAAGGTCTCGGTGAGTTACACCGCTGGGTATAAAGCAATGGGCTCGCTGGTCTACACCTGGCCGGATGCGTACAAGAAGGCCCGCGCGGCGGACCAGATCCTGAGGCAGCGTCTGGGCCGTCTGGGCCTGCGGTTCGACGCGATACGCACCGAGTATCTGGGCGCGAACGCCTGCCACGGAATCCCCGCTGCCGAGCCTTCGCCTGAAGTTGAGCCGCACTTGCCTGAAGTGGTCCTGCGAGTCGGCGTGCGATCGGAGAATCGCGCCGCGGTGGAGCGCTTCACGCGCGAAATCGCGCCGCTTGTGTTGAACGGACCGCCGGGCGTATCCGGCCTCGGTCTGGGCCGCCCCCAAGTCGAGGAGATCGTCGCGTTCTGGCCCGCGCTGATCCCGAAATCTGAAGTCCGACCGGAGGTGGCGATATGGCCAAGCGAAAGCTGATCGAGCTCGCGCACGCCCGCTCCGGCGATAAAGGCGACTTGGTTAACATCGGCCTGATCGCCCGAAAGCCCGAGGATTATCCGATTCTGGTCCGCGAAGTCACCGCCGATCGCGTGAAGCAGCATTTTGCCGGCGTGTGCCAAGGCAAGGTGGAGCGGTTTGAGCTGCCGAATTTAGGAGCCTTGAATTTCCTTCTGCACCAGGCACTGGATGGCGGAGGAACCATGGCGCTCAAGGCCGATCCGCAGGGCAAGACGTACAGCACCGCACTACTACGGATGGAAATCGATGTTGATTGAGTATGTGGCGTCCGCTGGCGTGGCACGAATCACGCTGAATCGGCCGGAAAAGCGGAACGCGCTGACGGAGGAGCTGATATCCGCCCTGCGCGAATCATTGCAGCGCGCCGCCGACGACTCCAACGTTCGCGTGCTGCTCATCCGCGGGGCAGGCAAGGATTTTTGCGCGGGCCTCGATCTGAGCGAAGTTCTGAAGAGTGGAGAGGACGTGCCCGCGACGCTCGCCTCCGCGCGGCGACTGGGCGAGCTGTACATCGCCATGCGCCGCCATCCCAAGCCGATTGTGGCCGCTGTGCAGGGGCGCGCGCTGGGCGGAGGCGCCGGAATCGCCACTGCATCCGACCTGATCATCGCAAACGAATCCGCCCAATTCGGCTATCCGGAAGTGAATCTGGGCTTCATTCCCGCCATTGTCACCACCATGCTGCGGCGAGCAGTCAATGAACGTCAGGCCATGGAACTCGTCCTCACCGGCGAACCCGTGAGCGCGGCCCGCGCCTACGCCATCGGCTTGGTTAACCGCGTGTATCCCGATGCGGAATTCGAAGCGGGTGTCGAGCATTACATCGCCACGCTCGCTGAAAAATCCGCGACGGCCATGAGCCTGAGCAAGACGCTGCTCTATCAGACCGACGGAATGAGTTTTGAGGCGTCCATTGAGGCAGGCGCCCAGGCCAACGTGCAGGCGCGCATGACAGACGATTTCAAACGCGGTGTCGAACGCTTCCTCAAGCGAACATAGCTTCAGTGTTTGCCGAAAAACGAATCGCCCAGCATAAACGCGGTTAGCACAATCATCGAGATGCTTGTCGACCAGGCGATCGCGTTGGCCCATGGTCCGTTCTTCATGTCTCCCATCAGTTCTTCACGGTTTACCAGCTTGAGCATGTAGACCAGCACGAACGGAATTAGCACTCCGTTTGCCACCTGAGATAAAAGAATCAATTTCAAGAGCGGCAGACCTGGAATGAGCACGAAACCTGCTCCCAAGACGATCAGGACAGTGTACAGGGAATAAAAAATGCGCGCTTCGGAGAAGCGCTTGTCTACTCCCGATTCGAATCCCAATCCTTCACACACGTTATAAGCAGTCGCGAGCGGAAGGATGGCTGCCGAGAGCACGGAGGCATTGATCAGTCCCAGACCAAATAGGATAGTTGCAAACTGTCCGGCCACGGGCCGCAGCGCCACCGCCGCTTCTGCCGCATCGTTGATTTCGCCATGACCGGATTTGAATAGCGTGGCCGCACACGCAACCACGATGAAGAAAGCGATCACGTCCGTAAACACGCATCCCAGGATTACGTCCCAGCGCGCGAAGCGATACTCCTGCTTGGATACGCCCTTCTCGACAATCGACGCCTGCAAGTAGAACTGCATCCATGGCGTGATGGTGGTGCCAATCAACCCCACGATCATCGTGATGTATTGCGGGTCGGCGCGCAAATCGGGAATCAGGGTGCTTCGCAGAGCCTCGCTCCAGTCGGGATGAGCGAGGAATGCGGAAACCGGGTACGTGAAATAAACCAGCGAAAACAGAATCAGCAGGCGTTCAACAGGCTTGTAGGTACCGTTGACGATAACGTACCAAACCAGCGCCGCGCCGATTGGCACCGAGATGTACTTGCTGACTCCGAAGATCCCCATGGCCGAAGCGATTCCGGCAAACTCGGCGAAAATATTTCCCAGATCGGCCAGGCTGAGCACCACCATGGTGAAGAACGTCAACCGGAGGCCAAACTCCTCCCGGATCAGGTCTGAAAGTCCTTTGCCGGTCGCGACGCCCATGCGCGCTGCCATCTCCTGAACGACGATCAGCGCGATAGTGGTGGGAATCAGCGTCCACAGTAGCGCGTAACCGTACTTCGCGCCGGCTTGCGAATAAGTCAGGATTCCGCCGGGGTCGTTGTCCACATTGGCGGTGACAAAGCCAGGACCCAGGATCGCGAAGAGCGCGGTTAGCCGGTAGAGGACCAGCCGCCATCCGAACTGGCGAGTGCGGCGCGGCCGTTTGAACGAAAGATCCTGACCGGTTGCTTTTGCCATATTTCGCGCCGCTGTTGGAGCATGGAGCCCTCAATCCCGGATCACGACGTTCCTCGCATCAAGTCCTGGATCGACAATGCCACCAGCGCCATGGTCAGACCGATCATCAGCGCCACCGCCGCCCAGGAAACAAAGTTGTAAAGACGTGAGTTGGTCCACTCGTGCATCAGCTTTTTCTTGTTGATCAGCAGCGTCATGAAGATGAGTACGACCGGTAGCAGTATCCCGTTGATCACTTGCGAGAACAGGATCATCTTCACCAGCGGGAATCGCGGCCACATGACCACCGCCCCGCCCACCACGATCAGCCCCGTGAATAGCCAGTAGAAGATGGGCGCTTCCCGAAACCGCTGGTTGACACCGGACTCAAAGCCGAGGCCTTCGCACACCGAATAGGCAGTGGATAGCGGCAGGATGCAGGCGGCGAACAGCGACGCATTGAAAAGGCCGGCTGCGAACAACAGGTATGCGTAGGGACCAAATGGGCGCAGCGCCGCGGCGGCGTCAGCGGGAACCTGGAGGTCCCGGGGCTCAACCGCGTAAATGGTGCTCGCGCAGGCCACGATGATAAAGAACGCAATCACAGACATGGCGATACATCCCACGATCACCTCTATCCGTGACTCTTTGTATTCCTTCGCCGTGACGCCCTTTTCCACTACGGCAGCTTGAAGATAAAACTGCATCCAGGGCGCGATGGACGTGCCCACCATTCCTATGAGCATGTAGAGGTACGCGCCCTGCAGCATCAGCACGGGACGAACGCTGTAAAGGGCCGCCTCTTTCCAATCTGGTTTCACCAGAATCGCGGAAACGATGTAAGCGACGTACACCACGCACGCAAACAAGAAAATCTTCTCCACCGAGGCATAACTGCCTTTGACCACCAGCAGCCAGACGAGAGCGGCGCCCAGCGGCACGCTCACGTATCGCGGGATCGCGAAGATCTCGAGCGATCCCGCGATGCCGGCGAAGTCCGCGATCATGTTGGTCAGATTGGCAAGCACCAGCACTGCCATCACGACGAAGGTCGTGCGGAGGCCGAACTCCTCGCGGATCAGATCTGAAAGGCCCTTACCAGTGACCGCGCCCATGCGGGCGGACATTTCCTGGGTCACGATCAGCAGCAGCGTAATGGGAAGCAGCGTCCAAAGGGGAAGGTAGCCGTACTTGGCGCCTGCCTGTGAGTAGGTGAGAATGCCGCCCGCGTCGTTGTCCACCATGGCCGTGATGAAGCCCGGCCCGATGACCGCGAAGAACACGGCGATGTGATAGCGGCATCGTTTCCACATGTTCGGGGGGCTCCATGGTCACTTCTCCCTCAACACCGAAATGATGTCGTCGGCCGTGATCACGCCGGCCAGTTTGCGATCCTCGTCCACTACCGGGAGCGCGAGAAGATTGTATTTGTCAAATAACTCGGTGACCCGGTCGCGCTCTTCATTGACCGGGACATCGATCATCGTCTCTACAGCTAACGAGCGCAGCGGCGTTGCGCCGTCGTGCAGGAACAGCCTCGCCAGAGGAACTACGCCGGTCAAACGTTCGCCCGAATCCACTAGAAAAAGAGTGTTCAGAGTCTCCATCAACTCTTCGTTGCTCTTGAGCGCCTGAACGGCGTCGGCCACGGTAGCAGTTTCCGGAAGGGCGACGTACTCGGTGTTCATCATGCCACCGGCGGAATCTTCCTTGAACTCCAGCAGCTCGCGGACCTCTTCCTTAGGCTCGTGCTGCATCTCTTCGAGAATTTCATCGCTGGTCTCTTGTTCGAGCTCGGCCAGGACGTCCGCGGCCTCGTCCGGAGCCATCTCCTCGACGATCTCCGCGGCCTTTTCCGTCTCCAGCGATTCCAGAATGCTGGCTTGAATGTTCGGATCGACTTCGGACAGCGCCTCGGCTGCCACCTCGCTGTCGATGTTCTCGAAGATGGCCTCGCGATGCTCAGGCGTCAGGTCTTCTACGATGTCGGCCAGGTCGGCCGGATGCATGTCTTCCAACAGCCGGTTGGAAATGTTTAGCCGCAGGCGCCGTTGCGGATCCGGCTCCAGGATATTGCAAAATTCCCAGCGGATGGAATGTGGCGGAATTCCCACCTGCAGCCGGCGGATCCAGCGCCTCGGCAATAGTCCCTGGACCAGGCGGCGGAAAATCGCCCGCAGACCGATATCCACGTCCAGTACCCACAAAACTTCGCCGCCGTTCTCCGGGTGGATCTCAAAGGTGACGTCGGTTACGCGCACCACCTTGCGGCCTTGCGCATCGATGATCTGCTGGTCCACCAGGTCGCGGACCACCCGCAGCATATATTCATCTGAGTGATACGGAGTCAGGTTCTCGTCGCGGAGGTGGATTCCGTCGAGCGAAATAGAGCGAACCTGGTCGTGGCGCACCGTCAGCCAGGCAGCGCCGCTGCCGATCAGGTAGCGATCGACCCGGACCGGGTCCAGAACCGGCACGATCGCGGCGTCCTTGACCACACCGAGAGTGCGCCCCTTAAGGTCAAAGACCTTGAGGCCGAGCAGTTCGGTGAAGAACAGCTTTTGATCTGCCCTTTGTTCTGGCATTGTCGGCCTGAGCCCATACTTTGTCGGCGCGCGCAGTGCAACCGTGCGCGTGCTAATTTCACTATGCCCGATGAACAACAATGGCGCAAGTATTTTCGCCAGAAATGTTAGCCTTGAGATCGTGGCCGCCCCGCAATTAGACCCGCAATCCCAACCTTCCTCATATACAGGCGCCAGCGCTCTCATCGAGGCCCTGGTCGACGCCGGAGTCTCTTATTTATTCGCGAATTTCGGCAGCGACCATCCGGGAATCGTCGAGGCCCTCGCACAGGCCAAGGCTACCGGCAAGCCCGCTCCTAAGGTCATCACCTGCCCCAATGAAATGGTCGCGCTGACCTGCGCCCAAGGGTTCGTCCAGATCACCGGACGGGCGCAGGCCGTGCTGGTCCACGTCGATTGCGGCACTCAGGCCATGGCCGGGGCGATTCATAACGTCGCAAAATGCCGCGTGCCTGTCCTGATTTTCGCCGGAGCGTCGCCCTTCACCCAGGAAGGCGAGCTTAAGGGCGGCCGCAACGAGTTCATCCATTGGCTTCAGGATGTGCCCGACCAGAGAGGCATCCTGCGCGGCTACATGAAGTACGAAAATGAGCTGCGCACGGGCCGCAACATCAAGCAGATGATCCACCGCGCGCTTCAGATCGCTTCCAGCGATCCGAAGGGTCCCGCTTACCTGATGGCTGCGCGCGAGGTACTCGAGGAAGAAGTCCCGCCAGTGTCGATCGACCCCGCGCGCTGGCAGCCGATCGCGCCGCAGTCTCTGCCCGAAAGCGGGCTCACAGAGCTGGTCGAAAATCTGCTCGCGGCCAAGCGCCCGCTTGTGGTCACCAGTTATCTGGGCCGCAATCAGGACGCTGTGTCCGAGTTGGTGCGTCTGGCCGACCGACTCGGTGTTGGCGTGCTCGAATCGGTCCCGAATTATTTGAATTTTCCGTCCGATCACCAGTGCTACGTCGGGCAGCAGGGCAATGAGCACGTGCAGAACCCGTCGCTGGCCGAAGCCGACCTGGTCCTGGCGCTCGATAGCGACGTCCCTTGGATCCCTTCGTTCAACAAGCCCGCCGACAGCGCCAGGATCTGCCACATCGATATTGATCCGCTGAAGGAGCGCACCCCGCTCTGGTACATTTCGGCCGCTCAGGTTTTTCGCGCCGATTGTGCCACCGCCCTGCGCCAGATCTATTCGAAGTTGGACACCGCGAACATCGATCCGAAGATCGTCGAGGAGCGCAAAGCTCACTACCGGCAGCGCCATGACGCGCTGGTCGCCGAGTTGGCCCGCCGTGAGCAGCCCCACGCGGACGTGATCACGGCCGAATATCTCACCGCCTGTGTGCGCCGCCAGATTGATCGCGACGCGGTGATCGTGAATGAAGGCATCACCAACTATTCGGCGATCAACAACCACACTGGCTGTACCAAACCCGGGACGCGTTTTACCAGCGGAGCAAGTTCCCTAGGTTGGAACGGCGGGGCGTCGATTGGCATGAAACTCGCTTGCCCCGACAAAACCGTTGTGTGTCTTACTGGCGACGGATCCTACATGTTCTCGGTGCCCTCCACCGTTCACTGGATGGCGCGCAAGTACCAAACTCCGTTTCTGACGGTGATCTATAACAACCGCGGATGGCGCGCGCCCAAGTTCTCGATGCTGGCCGTCCATCCCCAGGGTTACGCCAGCAAGGCGCAGGACATTGATGTAGCCTTCGATCCGCCGCCCGACTACTCCGGAATCGCGGCCGCTTCCGGCGGGGCTTTTGCAAAAATCGTCAAAGCCGTCGATGACGTCGAGCCGGCCGTGGCCGAAGCGCTGAAGGTTGTGCGCGAGGAAAAACGCTGCGCCGTCCTCGACGTATGGCTGGCGCACCTGTAACTTAACGGTTTTGAGTCGAAATCGTAAGTACCCTGTGAAACTCAAGCTGCCACACAGGTATCTAAGGAGTCATCAGCGTAAACGCGCGTTCAAATGCGCAAAGGAGAATTTCAATGCCATACATTACTGTCGGGAAGGAAAACTCCGCAAACATTGACCTCTACTACGAGGACCACGGCTCGGGCAAGCCGGTTGTCCTTATCCACGGATACCCGTTGAGCGGCGCATCGTGGGAGAAGCAGACGGCGGTCCTTCTGGCGGCCGGTCATCGTGTCATCACGTATGATCGCCGCGGATTCGGCAACTCCAGCCAGCCAACCACCGGCTATAACTACGACACCTTCGCCGAAGACCTGCACCAAGTCCTGACGAAACTCAAATTACGGGATTTCGCGCTGGTCGGTTTCTCCATGGGAGGCGGCGAAGTGGCGCGCTATTTAGGAAAGCACGGGTCCAAGGGCGTGAGCAAGGCTGTCTTCATCTCGTCGGTCCCGCCCTTTCTTCTGAAGACGCCGGACAACCCGGAGGGTGTGGACCAAAGTGTATTCGATGGAATCCAGAAAGCGGTCCTCGCGGACCGTTACGCGTTCTTCACCGACTTTTTTAAGAATTTCTATAATACGGATGTACTGCTGGGCAAGCGCGTCAGCGAACAGGCCGTGCAGGCTAGCTGGAACGTCGCGGCCGGCTGCTCCGCGACGGCCAGTGTCGCTTGCGTGCCGACATGGCATGAGGACTTCCGCAATGACCTCACCCGTGTCGATGTGCCGACGCTGGTCATGCACGGCGATGCGGACCGCATTCTACCGATCAGTGCCTCGGGAAACCGAACCGCCAAACTGATCAAGGGAGCCCAATTATTGGTGGTGAAAGATGGGCCGCACTGCATAACCTGGACCCACTCGGATGAAGTAAACCCCGCCCTAGTCAACTTCCTTGGGCAAGCGTCCAATACCCAAGCGGTTGCATAACGCACCACCGCTCGATCACTCTCGCGGCTCGGAAAGCCGCTCACCGAGCCGCGGCAGCAATGGAGCGGGGATAATACTAGGATGCATCGTGCGGCCGTCATCGCCATCCTTTCCCTTCTATCCATTTCCTGCACGAGCCCTAAAAACAAGCCCATTCCCATCAAAGTTGTCGTCGTAACGATGTTCGAGCGGGGCGCCGACACCGGAGACGATCCCGGCGAATTCCAGAATTGGGTGGAGCATGAAAAACTGGACCAAGTGATCGAATTCCCGCAAGGGTTTCACAACTTGCGCATGAATGCCGACGGAGTACTCGGAACCGTTACCGGAGTGGGTACGGCGCGGGCGGCGGCCAACACCATGGCGCTTGGCCTCGATCCTCGTTTCGATTTGACCAAAGCGTATTGGGTGGTGGCGGGCATCGCCGGTGTCGACCCCGAAGATGCCAGCCTCGGCTCGGCCGCGTGGGCCGAGTGGGTCGTGGACGGCGACTTGGGATACGAGATCGATGCACGCGAAATCCCCAAGGACTGGAAAACCGGTTATGTCCCTTTGCGGAAATCCGTGCCCTATGAGCTGCCTCGGCAAACGGATACCCAAAGCATCTTCCACTTGCAGCCCGCTTTGGTTAACTGGGCTGTCCGCCTCACGCAGAACGTCGCGTTGCAGGATACCGAGGCCATGCAAAAGGAACGCATGCAGTTTGCTTCCCCGAACGCCCGGCGGCCACCGTTCGTTTTGAAGGGAGACACCATTTCCAGCAGCACGTTCTGGCACGGGAAGCTGCTTAATCAGTGGGCCAATGATTGGGTGCGGTATCAAACCGACGGCAAGGGTAACTACGTGACCACCGGGATGGAAGACACCGGCACGCTGCAGTCGCTCGAGTTTCTGGCCAAGGCCGGACGCGTGGATTTGAACCGCGTGCTGGTTCTGCGGACCGCCAGTGACTTTGACCAGCCTGTACCCGGCGAGACGGCTGCACATAGCCTGGCCCGGACCCAACTTGGTAAGTACACCGGATTTCTTCCAGCGCTGGATGCGGCGTGGCGCGTCGGACGGGTCGTTGTGGCGGATTTAGTAAAGAACTGGGACAAGTATCGCGACAAGACCCCGGAATAGGGCGGCCCTAATTTTTCCATCGCCGCATGCTGGCTGACAGCACCGCGACTACGGCCACTACCACGATGGTCGCGGCTCCGCCGAACACCACCGACGGGACTGTGCCCATCAAAGCGGCAGCAACACCCGATTCCACCGCGCCCCACTGATTGGATGCAGCGATAAACAATCCATTCACTGCCGATACGCGGCCTCGCAGCTTATCCGGTGTACGCGACTGAACCAGCGAAATCCGCAGTACCACGCTGACGCTATCGAACGCTCCTGTCAGGAAAAGCATACAGAACGAAAGCCATGCCGAGGTGGAAACCGCGAACCCGATGGTGGCCGCTCCGAATGCCGCCACTGTAGCGAGTAGAACCACCCCCGCGTGCCGGATCGGTGGCCGGTGCGCGATCCACACCGCCGTCAGACCGGCGCCCACGGCCGGGGCCGCCCGCAGCCAGCCCAGACCTGTCGCGCCGATGTGCAGAATGTCGTTGGCGTAGATCGGCAGCAAAGCCACGGCGCCGCCGAAGAACACCGCCAGCAGATCCAGACTCATTGCGGAAAGAATCAGCTTCTCCTTCCACACGAAGCGCACCCCTTCCGCCACCGCCTTGAGCCCGATCTCCGGCCGCTCATGCTCAGCTCGATCCGGCACACGCATCAACCCGAAACAGATCGACGACAGCACGCAGCACAATGCCTGGACGATGTACACAGCCTCGCTTCCAAAACCCGCGATCAGCCCGCCCGCCAGTGCCGGTCCGCCCACGGTGGCCATCTCGCGAGCGGATCCGCTCCAGGAGATCGCCTGCGTCAGATTTTCGGGAGGCACCGTTTGCGGAAGCATGGCGGACGTCGCCGGCCATTGAAACGCGCGCGCCGTGGCAGTGAGAAACAGGCACGCGTAGATCAGCGCGACGCCCCGGCCGCTTCCGGCGCCCGCTAACACAAACGCGACCAGCGCCTGCGCTATCTGCGTCACCAGGGCGGTGCGGCTGCGATTGTAGCGATCGGCCACATGACCGGCCACGAAGGTGAAAAGCAGCACGGGAATGATCTGCACCAGTCCCACATTGCCCAGCACCACCGGCGAACGCGTGGTGAGATAGAGGTCCCATCCCACCACGGTCGCCAGCATCTGCTGGCTGAACATGGAAAGGGTAACGGCTATCAGTTGAAATCGGAAGGCCCGCGAGGAAAACGCGGCGTAGGCAGTCACTTCTTCTAAGCGTACAGCGTGAGAAGGGAGAGCGTACAGCGCGGGCCGCAATCGGTGTGTGCTCAAGGAGAAGCTTGCGGCCCGCTGCGTTGTACGCGATTAGAGAAGGCTACGCTACTCTGGATAAGATAAGCATGATCCGGTAAACGAAGAATGAAGGTTCTGAAATGGGTTGTTGCAGCACTACTCCTAGCAGGGCTCGCGGTCGGAGGCGTCATCGTCTGGAATCGCCTTTCCCGCGTTGAGACCACCGACGACGCGCAAATCGACGGCTCCATTTACCCAGTAAGTCCGAGGGTGGCCGGCCACGTGATCGAGATGAACGTGCGGGATCAGTCGTCCGTAAAAGCGAACGATATTGTGGTTCGATTAGATCCTAGGGATTTTGAAGTCGCCCTTTCCAAGGCCCGCGCTGAGCTGGCCGATGCCGAAGCCACGCTTTCCGGCGCGCGCAGCGACGTTCCCGTTACCTCCGTCTCAACCGCCAGTGTCCTCAGCGGCGCGCGTTCTTCCCGTCAGGACGCGACTGCGCAAGTGAGCGGCGCCGAGCAGACGCTGGGCGCGGCCCAGGCGCGTCTGAAAAGTGTCGAAGCCAACGTCCGCGTCGCCGAAGCGAACGCGAAACAGGCTGCTCAGGATGTCGAGCGCTACAAGGTCCTGGTGGCCCGTGACGATATTTCGCGGCAGCAGTATGAGAAAGCCGTTGCGGACGCTGAAGCAGCGCGTGCCTCCGTCGATGCCCAAAGGGCCGCGGTAACGGAAGCGCAACAAAACGTTCTGGCCGCCGAAAAAAGTGTCGAGCAGGCCCGCGCGCGCGTCGGCCAGGCCGAAGCCACCGTCGAAGGCGCCATGACCGGCCCGCAGCAGGTGAAATCTTCCGAATCGCGGGCTGACGCGGCGGCCGCCAGGGTCGCGCAGAAACGAGCCGAAGTAGCCCAGGCTGAACTGAATCTTAAATACACGACGATCACGGCGCCCGCTACCGGCATCGTAGCTCGCCGCTCCGTCGACGTCGGCCAATACGTTGAACCCGGACAACAGCTGATGATAATCGTCGATCTGAGCAATGTCTGGGTGGTAGCGAACTTCAAAGAGACCCAGCTCAAGGACATGAAGGTCGGCCAGCGCGCGGACATCAAGGTGGATGCCAACGGCCGCACCTACGGCGGCCACATCACGAGCCTCGGCGGAGCCAGCGGCGCGCGTTTCAGCCTGCTGCCGCCCGAAAATGCTACCGGGAATTTCGTCAAAGTGGTGCAGCGAATCCCGATCATTATCGATTTCGATTCCGGCCAGAACAGCGACTTTATGTTGCGCCCCGGCATGTCCGTTACCCCGACTGTGCACATCCATTAACAGGATTTCCCTACCTTAAAGTCGACTGGAATGAGTCGATAAAGAGTTTTGATTGGACGCCCTGGCGATTCCGGGGTAATCTGCTGTTGTAGCGCAGCGAACAGCCTCGCCCGCCCTTGTTAGCCGTACGTTAACCGGCACTCCCTCGTCGGTCTCCCACGTGAGCGGAAGATTTCACAGTCGGCACAATTCGGAGGAAACGTGTCATTATTTTTGCGGATTCTATTATTTTCAATTCTCGCGGCCACCTTAGACGCGCAATCCGGCCCGGGTGTGGTGTCGGTCGAGGAATTGCGGAATCCACTTAAAGGCAAGTCTTTGCGCGCGATCGTCACGGCGCAGGAGCACCTGATATCCGGCCAGCGCGAACGCGGAATTCAGGAACTGCGGGATGCGATGGGCGATCGGGCGGCGATGCCGTACGCGATCAGTATGCTGGCTGTTGAGCATCTGAAGGCCGGGCAACTCGACACGGCATTCAGTGAACTGGAGCAGGCGGTTCACCTGCTGCCCGGACTACCGGAAAATCGCTCTAACCTGGCCTACGTTTTTTACCTGAGGGGACAAACCGAGCGCGGCTTGGAGGAAGCTCACAGGGCGCTCCAGTTGGACCCCGGCAGGCCGAAGACTCGCATGGTGTTAGGGATGCTTCTTCTTCAGCAAGGCTCGCACGACGCCGAGGCGGTCAAGCAACTGGAGGCAGCCGCCGAAAAAATTCCCAGCGCTCACCAGGTCCTGGCTCACCACTATGATCGAGTCGGTCGCGCGCCGGAGGCGGAAAGAGAACGTCGCGCTTATGCGATAACCAGCATAGGCTTGGTCGCTGCGAAATAGGGCGCGCTGTGTGGATATTCGACTATGGAATGATGTACAGATGCCCCGCCCGTTACTCTTAATTCTCCTCTTGCAGCTTGTTTACCTCTCGGGATGCAGTAGCAAGCAGGCTCCGCGAAGCTCTCCCGCCTGGGACGCCTTCGTAAGCGCCTTCCTGGAATCCACGTTTGCGGCGAATCCGGATTTTGCCGTCTACCAAGGGCGGCACGAGTTCGATGGCAAGCTGCCCGACTGGAGTCCTGCGGGTATTCAGAAGGAGATCGACCGCCTGCGCGCCGAACGTGCCAAGGCCGTGGCCTTCGACGCGGCCACTCTGGACAACCGCCAGCGCTTCGAACGGGATTACGCGGTGGCCGTGATCGATGGCCGTTTGTTCTGGCTGGCGTCGGCCGAGTGGCCTTTTCGGAATCCTTTCTATTACGGCGGGGCGCTCGACCCCAATGTGTACGTATCGCGCGAGTATGCTCCGCTGGAACAACGCCTCAAAGCCTATACGGTCTATGCGCGCGCGGTGCCTGCGGCGATGAAACAAATCCGCGAGAATCTGCGCACGCCCTTACCCAAGCCGTACGTCGAGATCGGCCGTACTACCTTTGGGGGCCTCGCCAGCTACTACGAGAAAGACGTGCCGACAGTGTTCGCGAAGGTTCAGGATCCCCAGTTGCAGACCGAATTCCGGGCGGCCAACCAGGGCGCGATTAAAGCCGCCAAGGAACTGGATGCCTGGCTCGCTTCCCAAGCCACGTCGGCTACGGATTCATTCGCGTTAGGAGCGGACCGCTTCCAGGAAATGCTGCGCGCAACTGAAGCTGTCAATCTTCCGCTCGAGCGGATTGAACAGATCGGCCGGGAAGACCTCGATCGTAATTTAGCGGCGTTGCGCGAAGCCTGCGCTCAATTCGCACCCGGAAAACCGATTCCGGAATGCATCGCGCGCATGAAAGCCAACAAACCCGAAGGCGGCCCGGTGGAAGCTGCCCGTCGCCAGCTGGTCGAGTTGAAGAAGTTCGTCGCTGACAAACAGCTTGTGTCGATCCCGGGCACCGAAGAGGCCAAGGTGGACGAATCGCCGCCCTATCAGCGTTGGAATTTCGCTTACATCGACATCCCGGGACCCTACGAAAAGAACGTGCCGTCCATCTACTACATCGCACCGCCCGAGCCAAATTGGACCAAGGCCGAGCGCGACGCCTACATCCGCGGCCGCAGCGACCTGCTGTTTACGTCCGCCCACGAAGTGTGGCCCGGCCATTTCCTCCAATTCCTGCACGCCAACCGGTCTTCGTCGCGATTCGGCCAGGTGTTCGTCGGATACGCGTTCGCCGAAGGTTGGGGTCACTACGCCGAGGAACTGATGTGGGAAGCCGGCCTGGGCGGCGATCCGGAGACCCACATCGGCCAGCTCCTCAACGCGCTTTTGCGCAATGTCCGGTATATGTCGGCTATCGGCCTGCACACCCATGGGATGACTGTGGCGGAATCCGAGAAGATGTTCCGCGAGCAGGGGTATCAGGACGCCGGCACCGCGCGTCAGCAGGCTCGCCGGGGGACTTTCGATCCCGCGTATCTCAACTACACGCTCGGCAAGCTAATGATCCGGAAGCTGCGTTCGGATTGGACTGCTTCGCGCGGCGGACAAACAGCCTGGCGCGAGTTTCACGACCGGTTCTTGTCTTTTGGCGGGCCGCCTATCCCGCTCGTCCGCGGCGCAATGCTCGGGCCGAATGCGGGGCCGCCGCTTTAGCTCCAAAGCTCTTGGTGGACGTGGGCGCGGCTTGTTCGGTCTATCTCGACACCAACCAGTGAACTTGCAATGCCAGCGTGTTCAGGTCGATGAAATCTGGTCTTTTTGCGACGCCAAGGCCAAGAATGCCACACAGGAGATTGCAGCAAAGAATTCCTTCACTGGTGACGTTTGGACATGGGCGGCGATTGACGCCGAAACCGAGGTGATCCCGTCCTGGATTGCGAGACGGCGTCACGGCGAGAATGTTCGTCAACGATCTCGCTGGCAGCCTTGCAAATAGAATCCAACTAACGAGCGATGGTCTGTCGGTTTATCTGGCGGCGGTGGAGGCGTTCACAAGGGTCTCCGCGTTACGCCTGCTATGAAGCGCGGGTATCCGACCACGTGTGGTCACTAGAAAAATTGCTCACTTGGCAAGCTAGCCCCTGTAACGCTAGTGGGCGACGCTGAATTTCAGCAGCCATGTTCTGCTTGATGGTGTTCCAGGGTGTCTCGTACCGCTTCACAAGCGCGGCGAGCAGCTCTTATTCGCTGATGAGCCAGATTTAAGTCTTGGTCTACAGCGGAATTGTCAACAAGTACGACTAGGTCGATTATGGCCGCACGGTAATCCGTAACGGTTGAACGGTGCTCAAGCCACAGTGAGTCGCGCTCTGCACATAGCATCATTCTAACTTCGCCCTTCGCCGCTCCGACCTAGGGACCGTCCTAGCTGGTTGCGCTGACAACAGTTAACCATAATCAGTACAGGAGCGGCGATAGAGTGAATCCTGCTTTCCTTGAACTGAAGCGCCGCACCCAAGAAAACCTGATGACGTTCTTGAGGATCGAAGCGGATCTAGCCTCTACGTTCTGCGATATGGTCGAAGTCACCCAAAGCTCGGAGCACCGGGTACAACTTCTTGAAGACATACGAAAGGCAGTAAGCGCGATCCGTCAGTTTGAGCGACGGATAACAGACACGAGAACTCGCGCGCAGTTGAACGGTGAAGCTGATAGATTGGACGACTTTCTCAAGAAGAAGGGTTAGCGGTCGTGCCATTTGGCCATGCTGCTGGCTGAAAACTGCCTTGATCGCCGTCGCACTGATGTTCTGCGTCATGGCGCATCAGTGAGAGACGCGCTTCTTCCAACCTCAGAGACGACACGCGACAAGTGGATTCTAATGTGTCGTATTCAGGCTTCTGAACTTTTGAGCGAAGTTCATGAAGCCGCTTGATATTGGAATTGTGAGCCTCAAGAGCCTGTTTGTGCTCAGCCTCTCTATGCTGTCTTTCGCCACACGACATGTATTGGAGTATACGTGTGGAGTGCGGAGTTTTGAACTAGGGAACGCCCCAGGAGCTTTCGCCTCTTGACTTAGGTACCGTCGGCACCATGGCATGTCAAATGCTCAATTCCGAGAAATTCAACCTGAGACACTACCAAAATGAGTCCCCCGAGCACCCCCATGCTATGATGGCCGCAGGGAGGGCTCACGACGATGGGTACGCTTGGTATCCAAGAGATGATCGTTATCTTCGTCATAGCCCTCGTTCTGTTTGGGCCGAAGAAGCTTCCAGAACTGGGGCGGACGATCGGTAAAGCGATCACCGAATTCCGTCGCGCCTCGAACGACTTGAAAGCCACGTTCGAGCGCGAAATGCAAACTCTGGAGCGGGAAAATCAGTCATTGAGCCAGGTCACGAATCTAACGGCAGGCGAGATCTTCGATCACGCCATGAACTACGATCCCGATCACGGAAATCGCAGCCTGCCGCCGGCGGAAACCGCATGGAATCCGCTGGAGCCTCAAAAAGTTGATCCTGAAACACACGAATCAGCAAACCAGACCCCGGCTTCCTTATCCACCGCTACCGAACCATCCACAGTAGGCGCTTCTGCAGTTCCAGGCGTCGAATCAAATGGGACCGTCGAACAGGCCGTGTCACCGCCGGAATCCGTTCCGGGACCGGAAGGCACTGTGCCCCGTTCCGAGCAGCCCCAGCACAGCTAAAGAAGTCAGGTTAAGTAGAACGCAACATTCGCATGGATGACCAGCACAAAGGCGGAGAACTGCCTCCAGATCAGACTCCGAACGTGGTCTATCCGGACGATCCGGAGAGCGCTTTACATCCGGATATCGATCCGCCGATGCCGCGCGCGCTCGCTTCGGGCGGCGGGACCAGAACCCCGCCGCCTCCGCCGCCCACCGACGACGAAGACGACGAAGACTCGGGTATGCTGCGCATGTCGTTCATGGAGCACCTGGAGGAGCTCCGCTCGCGACTCATCCGCGCGTTGGTGGGATTCGGGGTAGCGTTCCTGGCGTGCCTGATTTTTGCCGGGCAACTCTGGGATTACGTCCAGGCGCCCGGCCTGGCCGCGTTCAAGACCATCGGAAGGGGCGGATTTATCGCCATTGATCCGATGGAGCAGTTCTCCATCATTTGGATGTGGACGCCCCTGGTGGCATCTCTCTTTATCGCGTCGCCCTGGGTGATTTATCAGGTCTGGGCCTTTATCTCGCCTGGCCTCTACCCGCGCGAGCGCCGATGGGCGGTACCGTTTGTCCTCTGCACCGCGGGATTGTTCATCACCGGGGGCCTGTTCGCGTATTTCATCGCCTTTCGCTTCGCGTTGACCTTTCTGTTCAACATCGGCGGTCCGATGGGCGTACTGCCCCTGATCTCGATCGATAAGTACTTCGACCTGTTCGTCAACGTCATGCTCGGCATCTCCTTGGTCTTCGAGCTGCCGGTATTGATCTTTTTCCTGACGCTGATCCGCGTGGCGTCGCCCAGTTTCCTGTTGCGGCATTCACGCTACGCGATTCTGGCCATCGTGATTCTGGCCGCGGTGATCACGCCGACTCCCGATGTCTTCAATCTGACGCTGTTTGCCGTGCCCATGATCCTGCTGTACTTCATGGGTGTGTTTGCCAGCTACCTGCTGGTGATGCGACGCGAAAACCGCCGCTTCCCGTGGCGCATGTTCGTGTACTGGGCGCTGGCGGTGATCGCCGTGCTGATTATTTGCGTGGCTATCGCGATTGCGAGATTCAATTATCACTTTGTGCTCCGCTGGCCATTCCTGACAAAGTAGCCCGCCAGCATTTTCACGATGACCCGGCCGGCCCGGACTCCGAGACTTAGTCGCGTCCACACGGGAAGTTTGCGGTTGACCTCGTAGGTTTCCCGGAGGCGCTTCAACGCCTCCTCGCTTCCGGCGATAGCTACTTGAGACTCGCGGATCGATGCGGCCGCATCGGCCGAGGCCGAGGGCAGTATCGAACGTATGATTCGCTCGGTGGCATCCAGGCGTCCCCACAGCAGGTCATTCTGCCGCCACTCGCGATTTAAGAACGCGCCGAAGTGAAATAGCGCGGTGCCAGCCAGCTTCCGACGCTTTTCCGCGGGAGCATTCTCGTTGAGAATGCTGGTGGCGTCGCGCGGGCTGATGCGGAACACCTCGCACAGCTCGGCTTCGCCCACGGATGCCTCGTAGAAAATCGGAAAGACGATCTGGTCGTAGTATTCGAATCGATCGAAATAGTGTCGCGAGTCCGCATCCAGGCAGGCTTCTGCATCCGCCGCCGCGCTGATGAACACGTCGCGGAACCGATCTCCAACGGCTGCAACCTCTAAACCACCGACCGAGTAGTGCAGCTTCTTAAGCGTTGTCGCGATCCGGTTCAATTCTTTCTTGATGCGACGATCACTCAGCTTACGCAGCAGGAACCGCAGCCGCCGCTCCCGATACCCCAGGTCGAACTCCAGCAGGAACCGAGATTCGCTGTTTTCCGGATCCTGCTCGGAGTAGCGGCCGCGCCGCCAGCTATCAACCAAGGTCGCCGGCTGCGCGAGCATCGACGCCAGATCGTCGGTCACGGCCCGGACCTTCAAGCGATGATAGCCCGCATATCCCGGCCCTCGATCGTGAATCTCTTCCGCCAAAGTTCGGTGCTGATATTCTTCACCGCTGGTACGGCCGGCAGACCAACCTGCGACATCTGTGTCCACGTGCGAGGTGATCTCCTGAACCCGCTCGATCAGCCGGTTCCGCTCGATCACCCGTTGCAGGTCTTCCCGAATAGTTTCCTGACGGGGCAGAGTCACCAACGCGTCCAGCGTGTTGCGCATGAAATCCGGCGACGTTGCGGCGCGGTTACTCTCTGGCTCGTCCGGTGATGGCTCGACATACATCAGCTTTCGCGCGACCGGCAGATCCGAGCTGCGCTGCGACAGAGCTTGAATCGCGTGGGTGAAGGGCTTGTTATCGAGATATCCACCGTCGCCGAACCCGCGCGCGGCGTATCCGGTCCCGGGTTGCCCCAGATAATCGGGGAAAAATTGCTGTGCGCCATCGATGTTTCCGAGGCACGCCGGTTCGAACGCGAACGGAAAGGCCGACGTAGCACGCGCCACAAATGCCAGGAAAGGATCGCTCTCGCGCGCAAAATGATTCTCGCCGGCTCCAAAACGCAAATGAAACACATTCTTGTGGCGTTTTTCGAACACCCTCCCGTCGGTTAGCTCGATGGGCAACTCCAGCCCCTGGATATCGGTCGCGGTGACGAAAACGTCCATTTCGGGTTGCAGTCGAATGGCAGCTTCGCCTTCCATCCCAACGAATGCATCCAGGAGCCGTGCGTACATCGTCTTGCTGCTGAGCAGGCTGCGCGGAAGTTTGTCGCCATTCAACAAATCCGCGACGTCGGCCTGATCGAGCCACAACTTGCTGACCTGGTCGAGTGTCTGGCCATTCGCGAGAGCCTTACCCAGAAATATCGCGTTGATGCCTCCGGCTGAGGTTCCCGATGCGATATCCACCAGGAACCGTGTATTGACGGTCCCGTCAGGCTGGCTTGCGAGCTTCCGGTAAACCCGCTCGGTTCCACTCAGCTCGGCATCGCCGACGACCAGTTTCCCTTCCGCGTCCACCGCCGTGGAGCGAACCAGATGGAAAAACTCCTGCGTCACTCCGTGGATGTAGATCGCGAGGGACGCCCCGCCGTACAGCACCAGCGCAAAGCGAACTTCCTGCTCAAAGGCGGCAGTCATCTGCCCGCAGTACAGCAGATGTCCGCCCATCCGCAGCCGTCACCACAGTCTATGTGGGCGGCGGCAAACGCTTACTTAAGATTTGCCCGCGGCGAACTTCAATTCCGCCAGCGGCACCTTCCGGGTCGCCGGATTCGGCAGATGGATCGGGATGATCCGGTCGACATCCAGGTGCAGGCGTTCGATGTTGGCCAGCAGGTTGACCTGATACTGGTTGGGCATCGGCACAGGCGCGGTAGGAATCGGATTGAGGACGTTGAACTCGTCGGCCTCGATCAGGGTCTTCTGCGCGGGCAGGTAAATCATCAGCATGGCATTATTGTGCGTGCTGCCCTTGACCAGATGCGTCTCGAAGGTGTGCGTGCCGTCGGTGAAAACTTTCTTTTCCCCCACGTATTCCACCTTGATCTTGGGTTTGGAGCTCATTTTCTGCAGCTTGTCCGGAACCAGGGTGTGAGGATTGGCAAGGATCTTTTCGAAGTAGCCCTTGTTGCCCTGATGCGTGATGATGGTCGCGCCTTCGGCGACGAAGTCCCGGAGGCCTTGAGAGTGATCGAAATGCGCGTGCGTGTTGACCACGTACTTGATCGGCTTGCCGGGAACCAGCCGCTTGGCCTCGGCGATAATCTGGTCAGCGCGCATGTCCCCGCTGGGGCCCTCGATCACCACGATGTAGTCCTTGAAATTCGCGACCACGGCCCCGTAACCGCCGGTTACCAGCCAAAAGCCGCCGCCAAGATCCTCGGATTCCACCGCAGCCGCGGCGCCGCGTCCACCGCCGCCGGGACCTGCCGGGCCACCCTTCGCAGCACCGGGTCCGCCCTTGCCTTTTCCGTCGCCGCCCGCGAACACCGGAGGAGCACCTTTGCCTTCACCGCCCTTAGCGGCCGCCGGACCACCGGGGCCACCCTTGCCGCCGCGCCCTGCAGCAGGAGCCAGATCCACAGGTTGGTTGACCTTCACATCGGCAACCGTCATTTCGAGAATCTTCGGACCGCCCTGACGCTGCACAATGCTGGTCGGAAATTTCACGCCGCCGAAGTCTTTATAGTTGCTAAAAGCGACCTCCCACTTGACGTCGCCGAGCATAGGCTGGTCGACCATGGTTTCCACTCTCTCGACCAGACCCTGGTTATTGATGTAGCCCTTCACGTTGGTCTTGTACGCGGTGCCGTTTTCCATCGGGAAAGTCAGAACCGTGTATTTCTTCTCTTTCGAGACCGTGGCGTTCTTTTCCTGCGCCATCTTCAAAAAGCCCAGCGGCAGCATGGCGAACTGAATCTGGTTATTGAAGTTGTTAGCCATCGTCACCGCAGTTTGGCCGGTGGTGGTCGCGAATGGGCAGACAGTTCCATTGCCGCCGCACTGGTTGGCGGGTTCTCCCTCACCGCGGTCTCGAACGTCGCGCCAGCCTTTCGCGTCAAAATCCACGGAGCGGACCCAGTTCTTATTGGCGAACCAGCGCCAGTGGTCGGAATTCGGGTTGAAGGTTTGACCCACCGCGCCATCTCCGCCGTCGCCGGAAATCACCAGCGTCTTCACGTTTTCGACGCCCATGGCCTTCATGGACTTGTCGATAACGGACTTCAAATCGCTCTGCGCCGAGACCACCCAAACCAACAGGGTCGCGAGTCCAGCGGCAATGAGAACCTTCTTGAACATACTCGCCTCCACTAGGGATGAATCCCCCGGGGCGTATGCACGGCTCCGGGTCAGGGGTCAGTATAACACCGGTCTGTTGCCTCAGATCCCGCTGGCGGGGATCCACATCAAACGTCAGTCGTTGACGTCCACATTGTCCACGAAGCAACTGTCAAACGCGCGGTCGAGCACATCCTCGTTCAGCTCCTTCGGCAGCGACTCGAAGTTGATGATGTCGATGGCGTGGCTGATGACGTCGCGAGGGTGGCAGCGCCGGTAGCGTTTGCCGCCTTGCACGTAGTGTTTGTCCACAAACGCCTCGATCACGCCGGGCTCGCACTCGAGCATGCGCGAATCGATGAACCGCTCGAAGATTTGCACGAACTCGCTCTTGCCGGGGCTGCGGAGGAACATCTTGTACTGAATGCGGCGCAGGAACGCCTCGTCGCCTAACTGGTCGGGCCGCAGGTTGGTGGAGAAAATCAGAAACGCCTCGAAGGGCACCGTCATCTTGCCGCCGGCCTGGAAGCTCAGATAATCGATGTGCCGCTCCATGGGAACGATCCAACGGTTCAGGATCTCGGCCGGCAAGGCCTTCTGGCGTCCAAAGTCATCGATCAGATAGATTCCGTTGTTGGCCTTGAGCTGGAAGGGTGCGTCGTATACTTTCGAGACCTTGTTATAGCTGAGATCCAGCATATCCAGACCCAGTTCGCCGCCGGTAATGATGAACGGGCGGCGGCATTTAAACCAGCGGCGGTCGAACCCATGATCGCGATCGAGGGCGACGCTGTCGTATTCCGCATCGTCGATCTTCTGGTGATAAATGGGGTCGTAAAGCTGCACGATGTTGCCCTGGCACTCGATCGCGTAGGGCATGTAAATAGGCGCCGTCTCGACGCGGAACAACGCTTCTGCCAATGCGGTCTTGCCGTTGCCGGGCTGGCCGTAAATCAAGAACGACTTGTTGGAATTTACTGCCGGTCCGATGCGCGCCAGGATGTCCTGCTCCACCACCAGATGTTTGAAGGCCTGCCGCAGCGTGTCCGGATTCAGCCAGTTTTCCGCGAGCCGCTGCCGCCGCACCACCTCCGTGTACTGGTAGAGAGGCACGGGAACCGGCCCCGCATATTGATTGTTTTCCAGATACTCGCGGGTCAGATTCCGGCCGGACTCGGTGAGCGCGAAAATTCCCGAGCTGTTTCCCATGCCCAGCGATTTCTTGACCCCCACGTGATGCTGCCGCTTGAGCGTCTCGAGCAAGTCATCGATGAGGCTGTACTGTAGTCCCAGCAGGCCCGCCATATCCCTTCCCAGAACCTCGCCGCGGAAGTAGAGGAACTTCAGAATCAACTGCTCGATCATAGCCAGGGGTACGCCGGTGTCCTCCAAGGATTCAGGCATCGGCGGAACGACTGCAAGATCGTCCTCGGTGGACTCGGGTTTCTCAGGCTCAACTGCCGCCGGGCGCGGAATGTTGATCTGAATGCCGCCGAGCACGGGCGCGGTGGGATCGCTAGTGGCGCTCACGAAGTGGGTCCTCCAAGTAATCGACCCCGCAACAGGGGGGAACTAAGTTACCTATCGGACACCGATGAGGGGACCTACACCTTAGATGACGGTTCTAGTACACGACCGAGCGGAGTACGGGTCAAGCGCGCTCTGCGTTTTCTTCTACGATGCGTCCGTCGAACAGATGAATATTGCGGTCGGCGTAGCGCGCGTAGCGCGGATCGTGGGTGACCATGCAAATGGTGGCCCCGCCGCGATGCAGATCGCGCAGCAGCTCCATCACCGCCTCGCCGTTGGTGCTGTCCAGGTTACCGGTGGGCTCGTCCGCCAGCAGGATCGATGGATCGCCCGCCAGCGCGCGGGCCACCGCCACGCGCTGCTGCTGGCCGCCGGAAAGCTGCGATGGATAATGCTTCACGCGATGGCTCATACCGACGCGTTCCAGTGATTCATGCACACGCTTTTTGCGCTCCGAGCTGGGCATGCCGCGATAGGTGAGCGGCAGCTCCACGTTTTCGTAGACCGTGAGATCGCCGATCAGGTTGAACGCCTGGAAAATAAATCCAATTTCCCGGTTGCGGATGCGGGCCCGCTCACTGAGCTTCAAGCCCTGCACGGGTCGCCCGTTGAGCTCATACGTTCCGTCGGAAGAGGAATCGAGCAGCCCGAGGATGGCCAGCAGCGTGGATTTGCCGCAGCCGGACGGACCGGCAATCGAGACATATTCACCCTTCTTGATGTCGAGATGAATGCCGGCCAATGCGTGGGTCTCGACTTCGTCGGTGACGAAGACTTTCTTGACTCCATCCAGATGAATCAATACTTCGGCCATGTGCGCTCCTTTAATCCAGGCGAATTCGCGGATTCTGATCCTGCGCCGACATGTCGGATAGAATCACCTGATCGCCCACATTCAAGCCTTCCACAACCTCGATGGTATTCACCGAGCTGCGCCCTAGCTTAACGGTTAAGCGCGAGGCACCTTTTCCATCCGGTTCCAATCTGAACAGACTTACCGAGCTGTTCGGCTGACCGAACACGGGCCGCCCGATATAAACGACATCCGCCAGGCGCTCGATTTCAACCGTCCCATCGACGCTAAGGTCGGGTACCGCGCCACTCGGAAGCGGTCCATCCAGCTTGCAGTCAACGGTTCGAGTTCCATTCACCACGTTCGGATCTATTCGAATAACGTGCGCGGGGATAATTCCGTTCCGTGTATCGATCGAGGCTTTTTGCCCCAGCAAAATGTCTTTGGCCTGGGTTTCGGCGATCTTCAGCTCGGCCCGCAGCTTCCAGGGCTGGGCCACTTTGGCGACCACGGTGCCGGGCACGAGCCGCTGGCCGACCTGCAACGTCATTTCCTGCACTACGCCGTCCGTTCCGGCTCGAACGGTCAGTTCGGTGAGCTGCTGCTTCTTGCGCTCCCAGGTAGCGCGCAACTTGTCGATCTGGACTTGCTGGGATTCCAGTTGAGCGTCGTGGGAATCCTTTACGATGTCCAATTTTTCCTTCTCGGTATGAAAGCGGTTAGTGGCCTGTTCCCAATTGGCGATGGTGAGTTTCAAATTGAGCTCGGTTTGAAGCTGCAGCTTGAAAAGCTGTTCGTCCTTATCCTTGTTGAGCGAAGCCTGCTTCAGGGCATTCTCGGCGCTCGAAACCGCGGCTTGCTGGTCGAATTTCTGGCTCTGCAGCCGGACCTTCAAGTCGGCGTAGTTCGCTTCGGCCTGTTTCACCTGCCACTCCAGATCGTTGGTCGCGAGGTCCAAGTCGGGATTGATTAATACCACCAAAACCGTATCGGGTTTCACCTTCTCGCCTGATTTAGCCAGAACCTTGATTACCTGGCCGTCCTGGAGGGTCGGAATCACGACGATGTCCTCGGGTACCAGGGTTCCCAGGCCCTTGACCTCGCGCAGCATGGGGCCGCGCTTGACCGAATCGATCCATACCGTCGCGCGCTCGACCGTGGGTGCAGCCGGCTCGAGCTTCGATACGCGCCAGCCCGCTGTTCCCAGGGCAGCAACCGCCAGAATCCCGTAGATGGTGAACTTGATGCGTTTTTTTCTTGCGACGCCTTCTCGTTTAATATCCATGGTTGGTCGGCCGGTGACGCATCAGCGCACGCTCTATGCCAATCGACAGACGGTAAAAATACCTGTAGTTACAAAGGTTTATGGTGTCGTGAGCGATTGTATCACGCCCCTGGGATGTTCGTTCCTGGGACGGTGCTGTGCGGATCGGCGGCAGGCTGTTGGTGGGATGCTGGAATGGAGCGGGAGACGGGATTCGAACCCGCGACATCAACCTTGGCAAGGTTGCACTCTACCAGCTGAGTTACTCCCGCATCTGCGGAGGGAAGGACCTCTAAGGACAGCCTTCATTGTCGCGCCGGCTACCGGGAAAGTCAAATTGAGCCCGGTAGTGGTAGTGGCTCAATTTCAATCTCGAAGAACCTTGATAATCGAGCGCCCGTCCTCTGACGAAACTTCGGGCGCTCGTAGTGCAGTCGGGGTCGGAATCAAAACAGGGAGGATTGAGCTGACTTAGCTCCAGGGATCGGCGGTCTTTGATGC
>JAOAPR010000076.1 GCA_025463005.1 Bryobacterales bacterium
GCTGACACACTGAACCGGCTGGGGCTGGCTCATTTTTATCAGGGCCGGCTGGCCGAAGCTGAACAACTTCACCAACGCGCCGTGGAGATTCTTCGCATGCAAGCGCCCTCGGCGGATCTGGCTGCTGCATTGAACAACCTGGGCAACGTAATGTCCGCCGGGGGCCGTCAGAAGGAAGCCGAGGACCGGATTCGGGAGGCGATCTCTATATGGGAGAACCTGGGAGGTCCCGACGACGCAAGCGTTGCCGCTGGACTCACGAATCTGGGAGTCCTGCTGCAGGCACGCAAACAATATGACGAAGCCGCTCGCGTTTTATCCCGGGCACGGAAGATCGACGAGAAGGCGTTTCCTGCCAATCATCCGCGTATTGGCATGGATCTGAATGCGGCCGGCGTTTTGGCTACAGCGCGGAAGAATTATAGCGAGGCCGAGGAGTTGCTGGCGCGGTCCGCCGCCATCCTGGAATTTTCGCTCTCGCCTCAGCATCCGGAAACCGGTCAGGTGCTCCTGAACCTGGGCGAGGTGTACCGGTTGCAGAAGAAAATGGATCGGGCGCGCGATGCGTTGAAGCGCGGGTTGGCCGCGGTCACGGCAGCCTGGGGTCCGGACGACACGCGGCTTCCCCAATGGATGGAGAAGCTCGCGGTAGTGCTCCGCTCGCAAGAAGACTTCGCGGGAGCGGAAGAACTCGAAATACGCGCGACGCGAATCCGGGTCACGCGCGCTCTGCGTTAAGCCTAAGCGGTCCGCATGCTTTCGCTCTTGTCGCCCGTAATCGCAGCCTGTGCCGCAGCCAGCCGCGCAATAGGGATGCGGTAAGGCGAGCAAGATACATAGTTCATGCCGACGCGATAGCAGAACTCGACCGAGCTCGGATCCCCGCCGTGCTCGCCGCAGATGCCGATTTCAAGATCCGGCCGCGTTTTCCGGCCGAGCTCGATACCCATCGTGATCATTTTCCCGACGCCTTCCTGATCGATGGAAGCGAACGGATCGGCCTTGAAGACCTTCACGGCTTCATACTCGGCGGAGAATTTCGTATAGTCGTCGCGGGACAGACCCATGGTGGTCTGCGTCAGATCGTTAGTGCCGAAGCTGAAAAACTCGGCCTCTTTCGCGATCTGGTCGGCTACCAGCACGGCACGCGGAATCTCGATCATGGTTCCCACCAGGTAGTGTAGTTTTTCCATGCCCGCCTCTTTCAACACTTCCTTGGCGACGCGGACGACAATCTCCTTCTGGAGCTCCACTTCGCGCACGCTGCCGGCCAGCGGAATCATGACTTCGGGAATCACCTTGATGCCCTTCTTCGCTACCTGCGCGGCCGCTTCGAAAATCGCGCGAGCCTGCATTTCGGTGATCTCGGGGTAGGTAATTCCTAGCCGGCAACCGCGATGCCCGAGCATCGGATTCATCTCGTGCAGCTCCTCGATGCGCTTCAGCAATTCGGGCAGCTGCTTCTTCAGATCGCCTACTTTGACGTTGTACTTCTCCGACATCGCCTTCTTTTCCTTGCCGCCGGCGTGCGGCAGCTTGGCGATATCCACCATCAGGTCCTCGCGCTTGGGTAGGAACTCATGAAGCGGAGGATCGAGTGTGCGGATCACCACTGGGAGCCCGTCCATAGCCTGGAACAGGCCCACGAAGTCTTTGCGCTGCATCGGGAGCAGCTTTTGCAGAGCCTTGGTGCGCGATTTCACGTCGCGCGCCAGAATCATGGCTTGCATGAACGGGATGCGGTCTTCGGCGAAGAACATGTGCTCGGTGCGGCACAGGCCGATGCCCTCGGCCCCATAGAATCGCGCTGTTTTGGCGTCGCGAGGGATATCCGCGTTGGCGCGAACGCCGAAGCCGCCGCGGAATTCATCCGCCCACTTCATCAGCTCTCCGAAATAGGAAGAAGTCGGATCGGGCTCGCTGGTCACGGCTTTGCCCAGGTAGACCTTCGCGGTGGTGCCGTCCATCGAAATCCAGTCGCCTTCCTTGACGGTAATGGTTTTCTTGTCGGCGGTGACCGTAAACTTTTTGCCGTGCTCGTCGATCGATATGGATCCGGCGCCGACGATGCAGGGCCGGCCCATGCCGCGCGCAACCACTGCGGCGTGGCTCGACTTCCCACCCACCGCCGTCAGGATACCCTTGGCAACATCCATTCCGTGAATATCGTCGGGAGTGGTTTCCTTGCGTACCAGGATCACGGGACCGTTCTTGCTCATCTCCACCGCATCCTCCGCGGTGAAAGCGACGCGACCGACAGCGGCACCCGGGCTGGCCGCAATTCCTGTGGCGGCATTCACCAGCTTTTTGAGCGATGGCTCATCGAAAATCGGGTGCAGAAGCTGATCGAGCTGCTGCGGCGCGACGCGCAGAACCGCCTCCTGTTTGCTGATCAGGCCCTCCTGCTCCATCTCCACCGCGACGCGCACCGCCGCCTGGCCGGTGCGTTTTCCGTTGCGGGTCTGCAGCATGTACAGCTTGCCTTCTTCGATAGTGAACTCGAAGTCCTGCATGTCGCGATAGTGGCGCTCCAGGCTCGCAGTGATCTCGCGTAACTGGCTGTAGGCGGCAGGCATGATCTTTTCAAGCTCGGAGATCGGCTGCGGCGTGCGGATGCCCGCGACCACGTCCTCGCCCTGAGCGTTCACCAGGAACTCGCCGTAGAACACTTTCTCGCCGGTAGCCGGATCCCGCGTGAAGCCGACGCCCGTAGCTGAGGTATCGCCGGTATTTCCGAACACCATAGCCTGCACACTGGCCGCTGTGCCGATCTCATCCGGAATCTTTTCCATCCTGCGGTAGTACGCAGCTTTCGGGTTCCACCAGGACCGGAACACGGCATCGCGCGACATGGTCAATTGCTCGCGCGCGTCCTGCGGAAACGGCTTCTTGGTTTCCTTCTGGACGAGCTTCTTGTAATCCGCGATGATCGCTTCCAGGTCCTTCGCACTAAGGTCCATGTCGAGCTTCACCTTGGCCTTGTGTTTGCGTGCGTCGAAAATGTGATCGAACTTGGCCATGTCGATGTTCAGAGCGACTTCGCCAAACATCTGAATGAAGCGCCGGTAGCTATCGTAGGCGAAGCGCGGATTGCCGCTGCGCTTGGCGAGACCCGCCACCGTCTTATCGTTTAAGCCGAGGTTCAGGATGGTGTTCATCATGCCGGGCATGGAAAACTTCGCGCCGCTGCGGACGCTGACCAGCAGTGGATTCTCCGCGTCGCCCAGCTTCTTGCCGATTTGGCCTTCGAGCTTGGCCAGCGCCGCGAACATCTGGTCGTCGATCTCGCGAGGCACCTTATTCCCGTTCTGGAAGAAGATGTTGCAGACCTCCGTCGAGATCGTGAAACCGGGAGGCACCGGCACCCCCGCCTTGCTCATTTCGGCGAGGCCGGCGCCTTTGCCGCCAAGGACGTCTTTCATCTTGCCATCGCCGTCGGCAGTACCACCGCCAAAGCTATAAACGTAGGTTTTCATGATTTCGTTTGGTCTCCTGAAGTCACGATCTCCGAGAAGTCGGCGATCGAGGAAAATTTGCGGAGCATGTCGCTCAACATGCTAAGCCGGTTTTCACGGATCTTCGGATCCGGAGCGTTCACCATTACTTTGTCGAAGAATCGGTCGACGTACGGCCTTAGTTCCGCGACCTCCTCTAAGGGGCCGAAGGCAGCAAGTCGCGAATAGGCCTGGTAGAGTTCTTTTTCCGGCCCGTCCTCAAGCATTCCCGCGTACACCACGCCATGCGTGAAATCGGCTTGCTTAAGAATGTTGTTAATCCGCTTGAAACTCGCCGCGAGCGGCTCAAAATCCGGCGTCGGCCTCACTCTGGCAACATGGTTCAACCTGTCTTCCACATCTTTGAGTGTCGAGACGCCAGCCTTCAGCACGGCATTCACTTCGTCGTACTTGAAACCACGCACCTCGCGGAAGTAGTACTGTACTCGTTCCAGCAGGAAAGCGTACAGCTCGCCCTGCGCCAGAGCGTCGAGCCGATATTCCAGGGCGGCCTCCACCAAAATTTTCACGACGCCCTGGGCAGCGCGGCGCAGCGCAAAGGGGTCCTTCGAGCCCGTAGGAATCAGGCCGATGCTGAAACAGCTCCGCAGCGTGTCTAGCTTATCGGCAAGAGCAACGATCTGGCTCTCGGGTGTGGAGGGAATCGAATCTTCCATGCTGAGCGGCTTGTAGTGCTCGTAGATCGCACGCCACACTGGCTCGGGTTCACCTTGCGCCCTGGCGTACAGTCCACCGACGACGCCTTGGAGATCAGTGAACTCCTTCACCATTTCGGTCGTCAGGTCGCATTTCGACAGGAGCGCCGCGCGCTGGGCATTCGCGTCGCCGCCGAGTTCCTTCACCAGCGCGACAACGCGATCCGTTTTCTCTTTGTACGATCCGAGCTTCGCCTGGAACGTCACGTGCGCCAGGTCGTCCACACGATCCGCGAGCTTCTTCTGCTGGTCGACGTTCCAAAAGAACCGCGCGTCGTTGAAGCGAGCCTTGAGTACGCGCTCGTTTCCGTGTTTGACCAGCCCCTCAGGATCGCCTGAAGTGTTCATCACCGCCACAAAGTTCGGCGCCAGCCCCCCGCGAGGACCTTCGACAGTGAAGTATTTCTGATGATGCCGCATCACCATGCTCAGCACTTCGGCGGGCAGCTCGAGGTAGGCAGGATCGAAGTCACCCTTGATCGCCGTCGGGAATTCGGTGATGTAAGTCAGCGTTTCCACCAGATCGCGGTCCAGCTTCGCCCCGAGCGCGGCGGCTTCTTTCTCGATCTTGTGACGCCGCTCGTGCGCAGCCAGGATCACCGCATTTTTTCGCAGTTCCCTTTCGTAGGTGACGACCGTCACGGGGATGGAGTCTGCACCCAAAATTCGGTGCCCGCGCGTAACACTACCGGAACGAACACCGCCGATCTCGATCGGGATCACTTGATCGCCCAGTAGCGCCACCAGCCACCGGATTGGACGAATGAAGCGCGGTCCGCTGCGATCGGTCCAATACATCGTCTTGGGCCATTGAAGGCCAAGGATCGCACCCGGGAGAGTTTCCGCCAGGATGTCTCGCACCGGCCGGCCAGACACGCGCTTGACCAGCTCGTAGTAATTGCCTGATTTGCGCAGCGCGGACGCATCTGCGCCCTGCTTCTTCGCGAAGCCCTCGGCGGCCTTGTCGCCCGCTGAAATCGGCGGACCTTTGACGATCTGCTCGGAATCCGGCGTCCGCTCCGGCAAGCCTTCGGCGCGAACCACCAGCCGGCGAGGCGTGGCATCCACGCGAGGCGTCGCGCCCAGCAGGTCTACTTTGGTTAACTGCGTCAAAGCCGCGGGGATCATCCAGTCCGGGATCTCCTCGGTCCCGATCTCCAGCAGGAAATCGAGGCTCATGCGGCGGCCCCTTCGCCTGGCGCCTGCTGATCACCTTGCTGAGCAACCCAAAGTCTCGCGGTCCCTACCGCCAGATCGCGCACGCGCTTGATGACGCCCACGCGTTCCGTCACTGAGATCGCCCCGCGCGCGTCGAGCAGGTTAAACAGGTGTGAGCACTTCAGCACATGATCATACGCCGGCAGCACCGGAAAGCGCCGTTTGTCGGGATACTTCTCATACTTCCCGAGCAGCTCTTTGCACTCGGCTTCGTGCTCGGCGAGCAGACGCCACAGGCGATCGACGTTGGCCATCTCGAAGTTGTAAACCGAAAATTGAACCTCGTCTGCCAGCCGGACTTCGGAATACTTCACTCCGGGAGCCCACTGCATGTCGTAGACACTTTCGACGCCCTGCAGGAATGCCGAGATGCGCTCCAGCCCATACGTCAGCTCCGCGGGCGCAAGATCCAGATCGATGCCGCCGCACTGCTGGAAATAAGTGAACTGGGTGATCTCCAGACCATCGAGCATCACCTGCCACCCGATACCCCACGCTCCCAGAGTCGGCGATTCCCAATTGTCTTCCTCGAACTTGATGTCGTGCTTCGAAAGATCGATCCCGATGGCTTCCAGGCTTCCCAGATACTGATCGATCACGTCGTCGGGCGGCGGCTTCAGAACCACCTGGAGCTGCTGATGTTTGTACAGGCGATTCGGATTCTCGCCATAGCGCCCGTCGGCGGGACGCCGGCTCGGCTGCACGTACGCGACACGATACGGTTTTGGGCCCAGCACGCGCAGAAATGTTTCGGGACACATGGTGCCAGCGCCGACCTCGACATCGTACGGCTCTTGAATGATCGCACCGCGATCGGCCCAGTAGTGCTTCAGCTTAAGAACGGTGTCCTGAAAAGTGTCCATGGGCATTACAGAGACTCGAGCAACGGCACTGTCAGAAACCTTCGCTCGACATGTTGCTCCATCGCGCGAATCAGACTGCGGCGGAGGCCCGATAGGGTGGACTTGGTCCAGTCGCGCGGCGTGAGATCGGCCAGCCCCTTGACGAACATTTCCTCGACGATCTCTCCGGTTTCGCGGCTCACGCGCAATTCGGGCAGCACACCCGTGAGGCGCACCGACCATAGCGTGAAATAATCAACCGCGGACCACATGCTGCCACCCGAACGCAAAACCGCGAGCGTGGCCCTGAGGAGCCGGAAGAATTTTTCGTTAGGCTCGTGCGGCGGCATCAATTGGTCGGTCACCTCCGTAAAATAGTCCAGCGCCAGCGAACAACCGTAATCGGACTGCAACCCGAACTGCGACTCGATCAGCTCGCAGCCTGACAGGTTCGCCAGCTCGGAGTTTTCGCGCAGGAAGTAGGCCATCCGGACTTGGGAAAGCCGTTCCAGGCCCGATCCAAAGGTGTTTTTCGGACGTCTGGCCCTCCGCGCAATACCCCGCAGCTTACCCTGGTCACGGGTAAAAAAACTCACGATGAGATCCGCTTCCCGGTAGGGGTAAGTGCGCAGGACGAACGTCTCGCTCACCTGCGCGGGCATAATTTCGGCGCAACACCTTAGGGTATCATGCCCGGGCCTTTACTTCGACGCTGGAGCGGGTGCCGTGTCCTCCTGGATTTCCCCGACCCAGTAGCTGTTTCCCTGCACGAATACCGTGGCGTTGATCTTTTCACCGGGGTGCAATTTGTCGAATTCGGACTGGTCTTTGACCGGGAACTCCATGGTCATGGCTTCCATCCAGTCGCCGATCTTCTCGTGTTTGATGGCGGCGATTTTGCCCTGGGCGTCCAGCCGAAGCACCTCGCCGTGCAGCGGATAGTGGCGAAGAGGCTCGTCCTTGGCTTCTTCTTTAACGGTGGCTTGCCGGCAAGCGGCTAGCAGAAGAAACAGGACGATCGCGGCGCAGGTACGCATACCCTTACATTATCGTAGGAGGCGGACTTGCCCACCTCCTACACGTCAGAAGCGCAAAGGGCGCGGCGCGCACGCCAAACGGGATCAGAAAACTGATCGCGCCGCGATCCGTTTTGCGCGTGTAGCCCGAAGCGCAAAGGGCGCGGCGCGCACGCCAAACGGGATCACGAACTGATCGCGCCGCGATCCGTTTTGCGCGTGTGATGTTAGAAGCTGAACTTAGCAGCCAACTGAATGATGCGCGAATTGCTCGTAAACACCTGGTCCCACTTTGCGAACAGGGGATTTCCGGGAGTGAGATAGTTGGTCTCGTTGATATGGCTGGCGCTCAGCACGCTGTTGAGCCGGCCCGGCGTGTACTGCGAGTGGTTCAGGGCGTTGTAGAAATCCGCACGAAGCTCCACGTGGTAGCGCTCGCCCGCCGCGAACGTCTTGATCACGTTCAGGTCGAAACTGTTGATACCGGGAGTCGGCAGGATGTTTCGACCGGAGGTCGCGAGGGCTCCTGAGGCGGCGCGGATAAACTGCGCGCCAGGATTCACCGCCAGGTAGGCGACTACCTGTCCCGCGCTGTTCTTCAGTTGTGTGACGTCGCTACCTGTGCCTGGCGTTCCAGCGGCATTCACGATGACGCGATCGGACACCGCGTCGGTGTTCATGTTCGCGTCAGTAGCGCTCTGGGGAGTCACCCACTCAGGCGATTCTGCCGTGTACACACCGGCCATTTGGTAATTGCCCACCACGTTGCGCAGCCACCAGTTCTGGTTCTTCTCAAACCAGGGTGTCTGATACAGCCAGGTCAGCGTGAGCCGATGACGCCGGTCGAGCGCGGAAGACGCCCACTCCGGCCGAAGATTCATGAAGTCCTGCGGGCGGCGCGGCGTCAGGGAGGTGAAATTCAGCTCCATGGTGCTGTCGTCCATCAGGTGGCTCCAGGTGTAGGCGCCTTTGAAGGTGAGATGTCCTGAAAGGCGCTTGCTCACATCCACCGCCAGGCCGTGATATTGCGAGTTCCCCTGAGGAGTGTAAGAAGTGATCACCGAGCTAAATCCGTACGGCGCAAGCGTATTGGATAAAGCGTTGCGCTCCGCAGTGAGCTGCGCCAACGTAAGCGGCAGGCTGTTCAACTGGTCCTGCGAGGGCGCTTGCAGATAGGTCGGGAGGTTGTGAGTATCGGTAACGATCGCCGCTCGGCCAAGCTGCGTCTGCAACAGCAGGTGCACGCCCTTGGTGCCCAAATAGCGGACATCCACCACATAGTCTTTTCCGAAAACATGTTGCACGCCGAAATTCCAATTGATGGCGTAGCCCAGCTTCTGGTTATCGAGCCACCCGGAGGTCGCCGCCCTAGCCTGCGCCGCGGTAAAGCCGGTGGTCGTCGCACTAAACGGAATGCCGCCATTGGCAAGATAGCCGGGCGTGTCGCTCACGATGCTGTTGACCACCGAATTCACTTGCGGGGGGCGCACGTTGGTGCCGATGTTGTCGAAAATCTGGTCGTAGGCGAGGCTGAATCCGCCGCGGATCGAAGTCTTTGCGGATTTACCCGGCGAGTACGCGAATCCGATGCGCGGCGCGAAATTCTTCTTCTGCGGCTGCGGCTCGAAGAAGGTGAGCACTCCGGGAACGTCGGCCAGGCTGTTCAGCGCGTACTCCTTCATGGATCTCGGAACGGCCGTGAACTCATAACGCAGTCCCAGGCTCACGGAGAAGTTTCGCGTCACCTTCCAATCGTCATTGCCGAAGAAGTACAGCGCGTAGTTGTTTCCGGAATACGCCTTGCTCCCGCCGACGGCACGTTGCGCCTGAAAATCGGGAACCAGATCCAGCAGGTACCTTTCCATCGTGCGGTATTGGTAGTTGCCGCGGATGTTGGAAATGAAGTTGATGGACGATATCATGTCGCGCCCGTCCACACCGAACTTCAGGCTGTGATTGCCTTTGCTCCAAGTGATGTTATCGGCGATCTGGTACGTGTTCTGAGCCACACTCTGCGGTGCGCCGGCATCGGGCCCGATTTGAGTCCCGAGATCCCTCAACACGATGTTCGGGAACATGTCCAGGCCGGGAAATTCGGCCGGGGGCGCCGCGATGTTGTCGCTAAGGCGGTTGTAGGCCAGGCGAAGCTCATTCGCCAGGTTGGGATGGAAGGCGTGAAACTCGGAGATGGAGAGCAGCTTGGAATCCGTCGGCCGCGGGAAATAGAACGCGGGCAAAGCTGCTGCGGTGTCGATCCGGGCAGATTTGTTGCTCACGTAGCGAGCTCGCAGCTGATCGCTTTCGGACATGTTGTAGTCGCCCGAGGCGAGCCAACGGTAGGTGTTCTGATAGCTGGGCGCGACAATCGGCACGATCCCGATGGGGATCGCGTTACCCTTCACGATGCTGGTGAAGTCATTGGTTTGCTGCGGCGCCGCGCCGACATACTGCTTCATCACGTCCAGGTTGGTCTGGGAGATGCCCGAAAGTCCGGCCAGGGTCGCATAGCCGCCCGCCGTCGGAGCGTAAACGCTGGATGTAGCCGAGCTGGCGAAACCGACGGGATTGTAATCGAAGTTGCCGTAATAGAAGATTTTGTTCTTCTGGATCGGACCGCCCAGCGCACCGCCGAGCAGGTTGTAATCGTAACGCGGCTGGGAGAAAATTCCTTGCCGCTTCCAGAACTGGTCCAAAGCGTTCAGGTTCCGGTTCTGCAGATAGTCGTAAATCTTTCCATGCAGGTCGTTGCTGCCGCGCCGGATCACCGCGCTGAACTGGCCGCCCGAGGAATGTCCGAACTCCGCGGAAAACTGGTTCTGCAGCACGCTGAATTCGGCCACTGAATCGTTCGGGAGGCTAACTACCGGACCGGTGACGTCCTTGCGATTGTTATCGGTGCCCTCCACCATGTAGTTGTTGTTCCGCGGGCGCTGGCCGCCCACCGAAGGACCGGTTCCCGCGCCGACTCCGCCCGCGCTCGCGACTCCCGCACCTAACAACGACAGATTCAGGTATCCACCCGCCGGACTCGCGGCCACAGGCACGTCCGCCGCCAGACGGCTGGCGAAAATGTTCGCGATCTGCGCAGTGGTAGTGTCAATCAAAGTCGTGGATTCCACCACCTGGATCGATTCTGTTACCGCGCCGACCGAAAGTGTCACATTCGCGGTGGCGGTCTTGTTCAGCTCGATAGTGAGGTCCTTGATTTGAGTGCTCGCGAAGCCGGCCGATGACACGGTAACGCTGTAGCTGCCCACCGGAAGATTGTTGAAGCGATACGCGCCGCTCGGATCCGACTTGGCCGACGCGATCACGCCGGTCGCGATGTTCTGCGCCCCTACGATAGCGTTCGGAATCACTTTTCCGCTGGCGTCGTACACCGTGCCGATGAGATTCCCATCGGCCACCTGGCCGAAGCTATTCATCGCCAGGAGCGAGGCCGTCAGCAAAATCAAGAGCAAGAGTGGCGAGTTGTGGCGAGACGAAGACATGGAAGATCCCTTTCCTTCGCCGGAGCTTACCGGCGCCTTACAAACACTGAATCGGCAGGGCGTAGAGGGAAGGTTAGGTGTGGACTAAACGGAAACGCTCAGCTAGCACTAGGGCACCTTAGGGCTTATGTCCTTTGTATGTCGGGTGATAGGAGCTCACAATCCCCAACATTGCAAAGAAGAAAGCCGCCAAAGCCGGCCTTTGCTGCATCGGGTAGTCGATGAAGCAGTGTATGAATACTGCGAGCAGTCCCAGGCCCCAGAGCGAGCGAAAAGCGGGCCGGATGGCTCCGCCTACCACCGCTACCATCAACAGGAAAAAGGGTATGCCACCCTCGGCGGCCCACTGGGCCCAGTCATTATGGGCCTGATTCGCGAACAGGCCGTCGTCAAAGCGGGCAAAACCGGGGTAGGCCTCTGACCAAGTCCCCAGGCCGAATCCGGTCCACAGACGATCCCGCACCATTTCCAGGCTGGATAGCAGGAACTCCTTCCGGAGGGCGTAGGGATTAACCTCCTGCAGGCGCCTCCAGATGACGTCCCAGCCGGCGACGGCGCCCAGAACGACCAGGGTACTAAGGCTGACCGCCAGGACACGTCCGGCAACTCGCCGGGTGATGATGCCCTGCCCCAGAGCGATGAGCGGGATCGCGACGACTTCGGCCAGACACAGAATGGTTCCGGCCCGTGAGCCGCCCGCTACTACCGACGCCAGCAGCAGCGCTCCGATGACGCTGTAGAGCATGCGCCGCGGGTCCAGGATCGCCCGAACCAAGGCGAGCGGCAGGACTACTTCGATAAACGCGGCGTACTGGTTGCGATAGACAAACGGTCCGAGCGTTTGCAGCTCTGATCCTGCATTGAAGCCCCAGAAGACCATGCCCGGCGGAGAGGAAAAGACTGTGAGCATGGCGACCGCCCCAAGCGCGGTGCCGAACCACAGCAGCGCAGTCAGGAATCGCTCGCGTTGTTGCCGATCGTCACCCAACTCGAGGGCCAGGGCGAAGACGGTCAGGTTGGTGGTCCAGTTCAGGACTTCGTTCAGCGTCTTAAACCGGTCTACAGTCCATCCGGCGGATACCTGGATCAGCCCCCAGGCGACGGCCGCTGCGAGCAGCAGTGCGGTGGGGTGAATCGAAAGCTTCTCGCTCTCGCGGGCCCTTTGGGCACGTTGGACAACGCGCACTGCAGCCAGCGCGAATACCGCCAGTTGAAACGCACTCAGGGCCCAGCGAGCCGGGACCCACATGGAGAGAATGCCAAGGAACAGAATCGCGGCGAGCAGCATACCGGACCAGGAGCGCCTATTTTAGCGGATCCACTCCAAATTCGGGTAGAATTGCGGAGTTC
>JAOAPR010000119.1 GCA_025463005.1 Bryobacterales bacterium
TATAGACGTTGCCTGCGGCGTCGATGGCGATGCCTTCCCCCATGGCGCCGTCAGGCGAATTTGGCGTCATGTGGGGTGGAATAAACGCCGTCACTTTCCCGTCTTTCAGACTCCCGATACGGATTCCCCTCTGCCAGCCTGGGTGAACCTTTTCGGTCGACTCCGAGTCGGCCGTGTAGATCACGTCGTTCTTGTCGATGGCCAGCCCGCTGGTGCGGCCGAAGTCGTCGTATTCCAGGACAAACTTCCCCGCTTTCGTCAGGACTTGAATGCGATGGTTGTGGCGATCCGCGACCACCAGCCGGCCCTTGGAATCGAACTCCAGCGCGTGCGGCGTCCGGAACTCTCCCGGACCTGTTCCTGCTTTGCCGATGACCCTGAGAAACTTCCCGGTCTTGTCGAACACCGAGATGCGCCCGACCAGATTGGGATCCGCCACGTCCGTATGGCTCTCGGCAACGTAGACGTCACCATTCGCCGGGTCGGTCACCACGTCCGTCGGGTCGGTCAGGGCTTCGGGAGGGTTTCCCCTCACGCCCGGCTTTCCCAGCGTCATCAGGACCTTGCCTTCGGGACTGAACTTGACGACCACGCTTCCCTTCTTGTCTTCGCCGGGAAAGTTCTTGAGCTCGTCGGCGCTGGGGGCCCGCGCGTCGGTCACCCACACATTCCCCTCGCGATCGACATGGATGCCATGCGGCCACACCAACATCCCGCCGCCGAAACTCCGGATCTCCTTCCCTGAATTGTCAAAATGGTGGACCGGGTTCACTTTTGTGCCGAGGCAGCCTGGGGTTGTCCCGGACGAGCATCGGTCAGTCGCCCACACGGACTTCCCATCGCGGTCGATGGCCACGCCGTTGGAACCGCCCCATGGCCTTTTCTCCAGAGTTAGCTGTGCCCAATCCCGGATGACTTGATAGGGGTTGGCGCCGCTGTTCACGGGCTCCACCTTGTCGGTCTGAACGGTGCCGCCCCGCTGCTGCGCCTGAACGCCGACGATCATCAACGCTGCCAACCCGAGTCTCGCAACACTCGATACGGACATCTCGTCCTCCTACTTCCAGTTCTGAATCGCCTTGTAGTGCATGGACTCCGGAGGGAGTTCGGTCAGCTCGATGCGGCCCATATAAGGGTCGGTGATGTTGGCAAGGATCGCTTTCGTATCACTGGTGTTTGTATCCGTGACCGTCAGACCGTTTTTCCTGAACCTCGCGACAGCCTGTGCCGCGTTCTCGACGTGGAGGCCGTAGTGACTAAAACCGGCGGGCCGCTCAGCGGTTACCGGGTTGAGCTCGAGAAATGTGTTCTTGCTGATCTGCATGTAGACCAGCCGCGGCTGCCCCTTGTCGTCATTGACGCGAAACGCTTCACGATATCCCATTTTCTGGGTGTAGTACGTAACCGCCTCAGCGATATTTGGCACACTGATTCCAACGTGATTCATCATCACGACACCACTATTGGTGTTCTGCGCCGTCATTACCTGCAATGCCAACCCCGCGAAGAGTCCGGCCGCGAAAAGCATCACACCACGCATACAGCCTCCTGAAAATAGATTCACGAATGGGCCAACCCATTCTGCAACAGGTAGGAAGTCAAAACAAGCAAGGGGGAATCTATGTGAACGGGCGGTCCGGTCGCGTGTCGCAAGTCTTATGACCTCGCCTGTCCCTGTTGCGGCCTAGCCTATCAACGGCAGCTTGTGCCTGTGGTACGGCGTATCCGGAAGTCATCCACTTAACCATGCAACGCGCTACTAGTACAGTAAGCGGGGGAATCGGTTCTGGATGTAGCGAGCAGAATAGCTACCGATATTACGTGTTATGGGGACATCCGCGCGGGGAGATCGGCTCCGAGCTTTCGGGCACGTTCAATCGCGCCGACTGAAGCTTGTTTTGCAGGCGACCGCGCACAACCGACGCGCGGAGCGTGCACTCAAACTGGACTACTCTTATAGTCGGGTGGGGTTCACCCCAGTTGATTTAGCGCGATGGGATCACCTACTATGGCAAACCAAATTGAGATCCAGTGGTTGGCCGACCCGGAAGATGATGATTATCCGGCTGCAGGCTCGTACCTGAGCCTACTCTATGAGGAGACGGCAGCGGCGAAGTATGTGGAACATTTGCGAAAAGCACAGGTTTCGAAGTTCAAAGCGAAAGATATTTTTCGCGCATCCGGTTTGCCTTTGTTGGGTATCAGCAATTCGCATGTCGAGCATGACCAAAAGAAAGTCCTGGCCGGCAAATCCCTGTCCCCCCTCCTGCTCGTCCGGACGGCAAGTCACCGAACAGTCGTCATTGCCGATGGCTATCATCGACTGTGCGCGGTCTACACATTTGATGAGGATGCAGTGATCCCTTGCAAGATCGTTTGAAAATCTCGAAAATCTCACAGCTTCTTGACCCTGAGGAGATCCTGTAAGCGCCTAAGTAAGAGTGTCCGTTAATACGTCATATCAGGGCGCTTTCCTACCACGCTTATCAAGTAACTTGTTCGAAGGATCGACTCCCTGAGTACTTCCTTGGTCGCTAACGCGTCTTGGCAGGCGGCGCTTCGACGCCCGCGAGTTTGGCTCGAACGAGCGAATCCCTGAGAAATGTCGAGGCGCGCACCTCGTCCAGAAAATCATTCACAATTCGTAGCTTCGCAGCATCGCCTTTCTGGACCACAATGTTCTGTTCGAGCATCGTGAAATTGTCCTGGGCGACTCGCAAGCCGGGGTAGCGGTCAGCGGCTTCAACCAGCCGCGCACGATTACCCGCATACGCATCCACCTGCCCACTCGCGAACATCTTCAGCATCTCCTCGAAAGGCGGTGCGGCCGTCCACAAGATGACCTTGGCGTTTTTCAAGTGCTGCTGCAAATAGATCGTGGGGGAATTACCCTCCACGGCTCCAATTCTCACGCCAGCTCGATCGGCATCAGCGGCAGTCCTAATCCGAGATGTCGCCGGAACTAGGTAAGTAGTCCCCATCAGCAGATACGGACCCGAAAAATCCACCAGCCGCGCACGATCGGCCTCCCAAGCGAGAAAGCCGATATCGGCCGTGTGGGCGTTTAGCCGTTCGATCAGTTCTTTCGCCCCATTTGAAGGAGTGATCGTATATGGTACTCCCGCGCGGCGCGCCAGTTCTTTGACGATGTCGGCGGCGGGGCCGCTGATCGCGCCTGTAGTGGTGTCGATCGCTGCCTGCACGGGATTGCCGGCAAGAAAGGTCGCTCGTAGGGTGCCGGTGGGCGCGAGATCGGCCGCGACCACGGGCAAACACACGAGAGCAAGGAACAGGAGACGCTTGGATTGCTGCATGCGCCCATTATAGGACTGCGCTTCAGTTATGCAGATGCTGCAAGCACTTCGAGCAGCGCGGCAGACGAAAAGTAACCAATTTGCATCTGGCGACCGGTCGGGCAGCTTAAGAGCGAACCCCAGGGGCATCCGCCGTTCCTACGGTGTATAGTGGCTGGATTAAGATACTTGCGCCTATGAAGATCTTCACGACCGCGATCGTCCTCGCCGCATTCGTGACACCGCTGGTGGCGCAGTGGCTGGAGCATCCTACGCCGGGCATCCCGCGCACCGCCGATGGCAAACCGAACCTCACCGCTCCCGCGCCGCGCACTACCGACGGCAAGCCTGACCTCACGGGCCTATGGAACATGGGCAACAACGTCGCGGACCTCAAGCCCGGCGAGGTTCAGCCTTGGGTGCAGGCGCTGGTTCAGCAGCGCGCGGAAGACTTCGCCAAGGATGACCCGCGTTACCTTTGTCTGCCCGAAGGTCCAACCTCGTAGTGTCCAAGAATTGGAACTGGTTCAGAATCCAATCGGTTGCGGACAGATTGTGCAAATCCGGTAGCCGCACGAGGCTCGCCGGGCGGTACCTGCATTTGTTAGCCTGGCCGCGATGACCAGATCGTTCGATCCGTTTCGACTGCTCTTAATCGCGGTTGCTGGCTGGATTAACCAGCAGCAACAAGATGTGATCGAGTACCTGAAGGAAGAGAATCGTGTTCTGCGGGAGCAATTGGGCGGCAAGCGCCTGCGCCTGTCCGACGATCAGCGCCGCCGTCTGGCGGCCAGAGCGATGACAATCGGGCGGAAGCTCTTGCGAGAAGGAGCCACTATCGTTACACCCGAGACGCTGCTGGCTTGGCACCGCAAGCTGATCGCCAAGAAGTATAACGGCAGTGATCGCCGCGGAGTGGGGCGTCCGAGGATTATGGAGAAGATTCGGATGCTGGTGGTGCGGATTGCTCTGGAGAATCGTGGTTGGGGCTACACCAGACTTCAGGGCGCGTTGAGCAATCTGGGGCACGTGGTAGCGCGAGGGACTATCGCTAACATTCTCATGGAGCATGGAATCGAGCCGGCGCCGGAGCGTATCAAGAAGACAACATCGCGGGAGTTCTTGCTGGCGCACTGGGAGGTGATGGCCGCTGCAGACTTCTTCACTGTCGAGGTCTGGACTCGGAAAGGATTGCAGCGATATATCGTCTTCTTCATCTTGGAGCTGTCCAGACGGCGGGTCCAGATCGCTGGGATTGCTGGGCGCCCTGACGGTTTGTGGATGGCCCAAATCGCGCGGAACTAGCGGATGCAACCGACGGCTTTCTGAGTCACAAACGCTTCTTGCTTCATGATCGGGATCCGCTGTTTACCCCAGAGTTTGAAGCAATCCTGGCGGCCTCCGGAGTTAAAGGTGTCCCCTTGCCTGGCCTGGAGCGGTTGTCTGAGGTTCGATGGCTCCGCCAGCCCGCCCTGCACTATTGGGGCGATATCGACACGTACGGATTTCATATCTTAGACCGCCTGCGCTCGACCTTCCCCAACGCCTGGTCGTTTCTCATGGACCGTGAAACGCTGCTGGAACACGTCCCACTT
>JAOAPR010000126.1 GCA_025463005.1 Bryobacterales bacterium
GAACCGGTAAGCTGGCGCCAGCTATGGCGATTCCGGCGACTTGCTCAGGGGTTTGCAACGCCAACCGAAGCGCCATTTGACCGCCATTGGAATAGCCGAGGACGTAGACATGTTTTTCATCAATCTGACGCTGCGCGACTTCGCGGGCGATCAGACCCTTGACGAATCCCATATCGTCGATGTTTTCGGTATGGGCTGCGAAGGTGGCTTTCGAATGGCAGTCATTCCAGTTGTGCTGATAGCCATCTGGGTAGACGACCATAAAGCCATGCTGATCCGCCAGCTGGTCGAATTCGTAGCCAGTCCACTCACGCATCGACTTAGCATCCATCAGCGAGCCATGAAGCACAATGACCAGCGGAGAATGCGGAGAGATGTCGTGAGGTACATATTCCAAGAACTCTCGCGTCATGCTCCCGATGGGGATCGAATCTTGTTGAATCGCGGCAGATAGGGTTGGGTTGGCTGGCGACGGAGCGTACACTTCAATGAAGTAGAAGCCAAGAGCCACAACGATCAGCGCAGCCACTGCAAACCCAAGAATTTTAGTTAGCGCTTTCATTCATTCCCGTCGTGTCCACTTTCTTCCGCCAATCGCCCAAACTCCAATGCCAGCTGAAAAGCGCCCTTCACCGCAGGAGTTCCTGCTGTAGTATGCCGATCTCTTTAGTGAAGAAATTCATGTGGGGGTTCTAAGCGTTGAGGTGGAAATCCATAAACTCAATGACGCCCTGGCCCGTGTAGGTCTCAGTGTTACTCGTCGCCGTTATCGAGAGCGTCACCGGCGCGGCGACAAAGTGCGAATACCACGGCCTGTGCTCCATCCGAGCGGCTCGCGCGATCTCCTCAGGACTCAGAAACTTTGATTCGGTGGCGAGATCGAAAGAACCGAGGAACTGCGCTGCATCCGCCTCGAGGGCGACGCGCCGGCCGTTCTTCTCGACTTCAAATCTCACCCTGGGGCAGTAGTAGGCAGACCCGTTCCGCGGGTCAGGATTGGCGGCGGGGACAGCAGTCACACGGGCTGCATCGGACCCCTCGACGTTGATTAGGACTTCTCGCTCTGATGCAATGAAAAACTGCTGGAGACCATCGGTTCGGCCGTTTTCGTATGGCTGATTAGGGTATTCCGAAGCGTAGACGGCGGTATAAGGGCCAATCGCTGCGCGGCCCCATATCCAGTGATGCAGCACGCTGCCCATGGTGGTGGTTCCCCAGTTGTGATCGTGGTAGGCGACGCCTTTCACGGCGGCGGTCTCCCCGTTCATCATAATGGTGCCTGTCAATTCCCCGCGTGGCACGGGACAGACCCATCCGATGATCTTGTCGGCCTGAACGATGCTTTCACGGTTGGCCGGCGAGACGCGCGGCGGAAAGGTGCGCCGGATTGTCACGTCGAGGCCCAGCTTGCCGAGATCACTCGCGTCCATGACCATGCGGTAGGTGTCGAGGTCGCCGCGGAGGAAACTTTTGCCAATGTGGATTTCGGGTCGCTCTCGGGAGATTGACACATCCTGGTGAGTGACGTATCCGGCAGCGACACGCTGCCCATTGGGGCTTGCGACCGTGGCCTGGACTCGATAAACGAATCTGCGCTCGCCGGCGTCCTGGTCAATATAGAAGACGAGAACGAGGGTGCGGCCATCCGTGAGCTGAGCGTCGAAGTACCACCACTCGAAATTGTCCGGCTTGTACAGATCGGGAATACGGCGGCCATCTTCCCAGAGTTCAAGACGTGGAAACGGTGTCTCGGATCTAATGGTGTCCGCCATAAGCGGTACTGCGGGCAGCGTGGCAGTCGGCGAGACCGCAGCTCCGTCCATCAATAAGTGGCGTCCTGTGAAGTCGTTCATAACACCTTCTCTTGACATTTTTGTCCGTCGCACACGCCCGTAATAGCAATCATCGGGCCAACCTTAAGTTATCGAGAGTCAGATCCATCGAGTTCATCTGATTGTCTTCGAGGCTCGGATGCAACACAAAGCTGGATCAATCAACGTGAGATCCGTTGCCGGATCAAGCCGCTTTTGCATCGCCACCGGATCGACTGTCACCATTACTTCGAGCGTCGGGGATACATACGCATCAAGAACATGGCCGGCGCGCGTTGTTCCATCTGAACTCCCCACCACCATGTGGGTATGGACCACGGGCTTTCCTTGATAGAGCGCGATATCGCCGCTCATCCCAATCACTTCGTGCTGACCTGTGATGGGAATCTTCTTGTACATTTTGCGCTGGGGATCGAACCATCCCAACGTCGCTCCCTTCAGCGCTCCAATGGCAGTGAAATGCGCACTCGCAACGCCATACTTCTCCGCAAACTCGACTAGCCCGGAAAAAGCCTCGTCTCCTTCGTAGAAGATGACTGCATATTGTTTCGTCGGTTCTCCAGGGTTCAGCAATTGAACCTGCATCTTGGGAGCTCTGCCCCTTGGAACGGCTTCCGACGGCGAGACATATTCGCTCGACGCTCCCTCTGAATGCGCCATGGTGGCGGCGATCCCGATCAATGACAATATGCAGCTCAGGCGCTTTACTGTGCTCATAGATATCCTCTGCCCTTCACACGGGAAGTTCCGCACCCGACGGGAACCCGTGCATCTCACGTCCCAGGTCTCCGTCATATTTCTTGGTTGTCTTGAATAGCTCCAGATGACCGTCCGAGGCCTCAAATCGGCACGCGTCCCGCAAGGTCTGCATCTCGGCGGGGCTGAATGGCTGAAAACCGCGAGCGACCTCGAGATTCTGATGCAGCACCTCGAGCGAATCAATGCCGCTAATCGTCACAGCAACCGGCAGGCTCATCGCATAACGCAGCCCCATCGTGATAACGACCGCGCCTTCGCGTACCAGCTCGCCACTGCCTCCCAGGCTTTTCATCCCGAGCGCCGCAATGCCGCGGCGGTTTAGCTCCGGCAACACCTTGGTCTCGAAGCTGCGAAAAGTCGCGTCCAGGCAATTGAGAGGCATCTGCACGGTGTCGAACGGGAAGTTGTGAGAGAGCATCTTCAAATGGATAGAAGGATCTTTATGTCCTGTGAACCCTAGAAACCGCACCTTTCCCTGTTGCTTGGCTTGCTGCAAGGCCTCCGCCGCGCCATTCGGGGCAAAGATAAGATCCGGATCATTCTCATAGATCACCTCGTGTACTTGCCACAGGTCGAGATGATCGGTCTGCAACCGCGTTAGCGACTCTTCAAGCTGGCGCATGGCGACATTCTTGTCGCGCCCATGCGTACACACTTTGGTCATCACGATCGCGCGGTCCCGCTTGCCCTTGAGTGCGCGACCCAGCCGTTCCTCACTCAGGCCCTGATGGTATTCCCAGGCATTGTCGAAGAAGTTCACGCCGGCATCCAAGGCCTCATTGATAATTTGGATCGCCTCGGCGTCACTATCCACTGAGCCGAGGTGGTATCCGCCGATTCCCAATGCCGAAACTTCCAGACCGGTGCGGCCCAGCGGTCGCCTGGGTACTTCCGCGCCGGATTGCCCTTGGGCTCCCAGGCCCGCGGCTCCCAGCATAAGCGCCTCCACAAAAGTCCTTCGGGTTACATCGAATCGGGATGCCATGTCATTTGGTCGGCGGGTACGGATGCCCGCTGTTCTCCGTCATCCTGACCATCTCTCTCACCTCAACCTGCTGCATGTCGAGCGGAAAACGATGAGCGAGCCGCGCCTCCGGGTTGTCGAACCTGAGCGACAGCTTGTAGAGCTCGAATCGTCCGTCAGCCGCATACTTCTGGCAGCGGTCGCGCAACGACTGCATCGCCGCCGGCTGCATCGGTTCGAAACCTTGCGCCACCTTGAGCGCCTGCTGCAGGGCTTCGGCCTTATCGATACCGGTAATCGTAGTCGTTACCGGCAGACTCATGGCGTATCTCAGCGCTTCTTCGCCGGTGAGCACGCCTTTTTGTACCGGGTCGCCGTGGCCACAAATCGGCTTCATGCCCAGCGCGGCGATTCCGCGGCGGTTCAACTCCGGCAGCACCTGTTGCTCAAAGCTGTGGAAGTGAGAGTCAAACACGTTCAGCGGCATCTGCACCGAGTCAAAAGGAAAGCCTGTGGCCAGCATCTTCAGGTGAATGGATGGGTCCTTGTGTCCCGTGAACCCGACAAACCGCACCTTGCCTTCCTTCTTGGCCTGCTCCAGCGCATCCGCGGCGCCATTCTTCCGGATAAATAAGTCGGGATCATTTTCGAAGCACACGCCGTGGATCTGCCACAGGTCCAGATGATCGGTTTGCAGCCGATGCAACGATTCATCCAGCATCCGCAGCGCAAGTTCCTTGTCGCGCCCATGCGTACAAACCTTTGTCATCAGGAACACGCGGTCGCGCACGCCCTTTAAACCTGCGCCCATCCAGTCTTCGGTCTTGCCGCGGTGATACTCCCAGCAATTGTCGAAGAACGTGATTCCGCCATCCACGGCCTGCCTTACCAGGCTCACTGCGGTGCGCTCGTCCGGTGCATCTCCCGGATGATGACCGCCAAAGCCCACCGCCGAAATCCTGACTTCGTAGCGACCGAATTGCCGTAGGGGAATCGCGTCTCCTGCCATGCGTCTTTACTCGTGCAACTGCTTCGCCAATTCCTGGGCACTGATTTAGGGCGACTTGCTTCGCGGTTTCTGTCCGAGGGTCGAACCATGGCCTCCATGAGACGTCCGGTCGGCACTGGCGCTACGCCGATTTCGCCGACCTTTGTGCTACTATCCTGTGCCGGGGACGCCACAAATGACTGTGGGCAAGAACGCCATGAATCGCCCAGAATGGCTCGCACTGATGCTTGCCGTCGCCGCCGTTGGCTTTCAATGCTTCCTGCCGCCGGTGGTCGGTCTCGCGAATAACGGCGACTTTCCTAAGATCATCGGTCAATTCGATGTGGGCAATCCGTTTGGCGACAAAGACGTCGTCCGCTTCGCCGACATCAAGTATGTTGTCGATCAAAAGTATCACTGGGAGTCGCGTTTCTATTCGTCTGAGCTACTGTTGTTCGCAACAGCCTTTGCGCTGAACACTATATTCGGTCATTCCGGCGTTTTCGATCTGCGGCTGATGGGCGCCGTGCACGCAACACTCTTTCTGCTGGCGTTCTACCTGCTTCTGCCGCTGGTGCGGCCACTGAGGCCGGTGCTCCGCTTCGTCATCCTGTTCAGCATCCTCTGCCTTTTTACAGACGTCATGTACGTCAGCTACTTCAATTCCTTTTATATGGATACAGCGGCGTTTCTATTCTTGCTCCTGGCAGTAGTGTCGTTCCTGCGCGCAGTGCGTTGGCAAAGGCTAACCGATCGATGGCTGTTCGTGATCTCGACCGTCTTGCTGATCACGTCGAAGACGCAGCATTATCCGCTAGGAATTCCTATCGCCCTGCTGCTCGCATGGAAAGGCGGACTGCTCACGTCCGGGCGAGGCAGCGCGTTCCGGATGTTGTCGGTTGCGATCGTATTGGCTGGGACAACCTTCAGTTATAAAGGAGTGACGCCCTCTTATTACCCAGCCATGGGCTCCTACACGGTTATTTTTTCGGAGTTGCTTCCGAAATCGAAAAATGTGGCGAGCGATCTTAAGGAGCTTGGGCTGGACGATTCCTACCTTCGATACGTTGGCACCAACGCCTACTCCAAGGACGCCGGATTTCGGGATCCGCGGTTCCAGGACGCCTTCGCACGCAAGCCATTCTATGCCTATATCGCGTGGTTCTTTGTGAAGCATCCCACCAGAGCTCTGGACATCGCGGTTTCCCGGCTGGATGCCGCGGGCCGCCAAAGACCGTACGTGGGGAATTTCGACCGGCTGGCCGGCTTTCCGGAGATCACCGAGAGCCGAAGTTTTGCGGTCTGGAGTGGCCTGAAAGCGCGTATCTTTGGCCGGCACGGCGGGCGTTACCTGCTCTATTCGTTATCACTTGCACTGCTAGTCACCGCGTTCGCTGTCGCGCGAAGGGGGAATCTCCCGGTCGGAATGCCGGAAGCAGTCTCGGTCCTGGCGGCGATGACCCTGATCGAATTGTTAGTCGCTTCTTTCGCGGATGCGCTGGACCCCGAGCGGCACTATTCGCTGTTCAGCGCGCTCACGGACTTACTATTGATTTGCGCGGTTTGCTTGGCTGCCACCACGATCAAGGCGCCTCTAAAAACCCCCTCGACCGATCCTATTTGAGCGCGTGGCCATTCCGACTCTGATAAAGAGTTCGTCCCACTTGTGGTGTTTACCGGAAGGGACGCGCCGCCCGCCCTGAAAAGTTCGATCCAGTAGCTGGACGTCGGAAATCAGATTCACGTCCATCCATCGCCAATTCGGAAGCGGGCCGCTGCTCGATCCGGCGATTTGATACGCAAGGAGCTTGGCAGAGCCGTTCTGGATTCCATAGTCGTGTGGTTCGACAATCCGCTCCCGGTTGCGATAACGAAGCCGAATGAGGCGTCTGTTCTCGATCGCCGTTTGGAGCAACTCATCAATCTTCGGTTCCGCCTGAGGTTTGGCGGATTCGTTCATGATCCCTTCAGGCCCACAATCGTCCCATCCCTATTCTATGGCGGTGAGGGTAAGATTCGAACCGATCGCGAGCCAGATGTCCGCACAGGCAGCCACTGGCGCCGGCTCGTCGCATTGTGCCACCGGCTGCCGTTATCAATAATTTCTATTCAGCAATTATTTGCTTTCAAAAGTCTGCCTGTGGTGCCATACTATGGGGCATGCTGTTGG
>JAOAPR010000181.1 GCA_025463005.1 Bryobacterales bacterium
TTGCACATCAATGATTCCAGGCATAGCTCACGATAAGATCTATAACCAACAGTAAGAAGCCGACCCCTATTACGAAATTGGCACCGAAGCCAGCTTGAACGCCAGTTTGACGGATTCCACGCTGCCGCAGCGGCGAGCATCGCCGAAGAGCGCCTGGACACCCGTGTGGATCCGAGGTGGAAGCGCCGCAGAGACCGGCGGAGTTTCCTAACCTTGGTTTGTCCTTAAGCCACGCGCAGCAATTCCAGACGGCGACGAAACGTGGTCCGCACGCTGCCCGGGTGGCTGGGTGCTGGGCTCGCACTCAATAAGGCGGCAGGGGCCACTCCGGATGTGGGCGGCTGCGACGACTGTCAAAAGCAAAAAGGCCGGATTGCTCCGGCCCTTTTTGATTCTTGTTCGTCTAACGCGAAGTGATCACTTGGGTGTCACATGGATCAGGGCGCCAGGATTGGCGTCTTCCAGCATCCACAACGAGCCATCGGGGCCTTGCTCCACATCGCGAATGCGGTGGCCCACATTCCAGCGCTCGGCGACTCTGGCGCCGCCATGGCCGTCAAAGATGAGGCGGTTGAGCGACTGGGTCCCCATGCCACTGATGAAGCCATTGCCGTCCCATTGCGGGAAAGTTTGCGTGCCCCGGTAGAACATCAGATTGCCGGGCGCAACCACCGGCACCCAATAGATCACCGGCTTCGTCAGGTCGGGCCGCGTGTCAGGGCTGGGAACGGGCACACCGTTATAGTTCGGGGCTTCGCCGACGAGCGGCCAGCCATAATTCTTGCCCTTCTCGATCAGGTTCAACTCGTCGCCGCCTCGCGGGCCATGCTCGACCTCCCACAATTCGCCGGTGGGCGAAAACGCCAGACCGTAGGGCGTGCGGTGACCGCTGGTCCAGGTTTCAGCCGGCGTCATGTTGGGACCGGGGAAGGTGTAGGTGCTCACCACCTTCGCGGTCTTGGCGGCTTCGGTGTCACTCGGCGGATCGATCAGCGGAATAGTGGCGGCACCGGTCTTGCCGAAGTTGGGATTGCCAGGGGCGGGTTTGCCGTCCAGCGTCAGGCGCAGGATCTTGCCTACAGGCTGGTCTGGATCCTGGGCCGGGGTGAAGCGCTGGCGGTCGCCAACCGTGAGGAACAGATACTGGCCGTCGGGCGAGAAGGCGACGGCAGCGCCCTCCTGGCCGCCCTTGCCCTTGGGCATCTGGCGCCAGATTACTTCGAAGTTTGTCAGATTCGCTGAGGTTGGCTGACCTACTCGGGCGCCCTCAAAGGCCGGTACAGAGGTGGTGACGTTGAGTTTGGCGCGGGCCAGCGCAAGGCCGCCGCCATAGTCACCCGGCTCGGCATAGGTGAGATAGATACTCTGGTCGGTGGCGTAATGGGGCGAGATGAAGACGCCCAGCATGCCGTTCTGGCCTTGCCAATAGACAGGGGGCGTATTGCCCACCGCCGCGATCTTCTGTCCCTGTGGGGACACCAGCCAAACGGGACCGACCTTTTCGGTGATCAGCATGCGGCCATCGGGCAGGAATGCTATCCGCCAAGGCAGTTCAAAGGTGGTCACCGTGGTCATGTTGAAGGGCAGGCTGGCTTCGGGCTTCTGCTCACCCGCATTCACCTGGGCCCAGGCCGCCACCGATGCCAGGGTAAGAAGCAATATCGCTTTCGCCAATTTCATCGGCATTTCTCCTTGTTTTTCAAGCGCTCGACCCTGAGCGATCCGGGTCGCCGTTGTCCATCCTATATCACCGTGGAGATCACTATGAAAACCTCCAGGTGCGCGGAGAGTCTTTTCCAGCCGTCCGCGTGAACGATGGAGTTTCTGACCTCGCGCAGCCGTTCAAGTTCGTTCAAATCGAACGGCGGGCGAATCATGTTTATGCGCGCATGCTGCAACAGATGATTGCGAAGCTGTGATGCCCAGTGTATGCCCCCTGTCCATCAACGAATCGATGCTGTCCGCCGTCAATCAAGTAATCGGAGGCCATGGCTTCCTCTTCCTCCGTTAATCCCGTGGTCTCAGTCTCCCAGGCCTCCATCGCTGCGCGGAAGTGGTCTTCCGCCTGGACGAAAGAACGCCATCACTGTTCCAGCGCGCGCGTCGCCCGTAATAAAGGAAACCGCCGATAGAGTCGCGAGCAGGATCATCAACGCGTTGCGGATGATTTTCAGAAGGCGGACGGGCCAACCTTGCCGACGCTCTTGCGCTACCTCATTCGGACCTGTCGTGCGAGCCCGCTCCACAGCCTCGGCTTGCGTCAGGCCTCCCAACGTTGTTCGCAAGTCCCGCAGCAGTTCTTCGCCGTCCTTCCGGGCGGCATGCAGCACAGCAGGTGAAACACGAACGTTCTGGTTCTTCGGCTTCGTGGGACTCGGTCCCGCCGCGCCGGTAACCGCAGCACGCTCGGGTCTACTATCCTGTGTGCACTTGCCAAAGCCTCCGCCGTGCCATCCGGATCGGGTGTTGTCATTATTCCTTTGACCACTTTACGAAGTTTACTTCTATTGCGTGACTTCGGGCTTTGTCGATGCGCTCGCGGGTGCAAAGAGCACTTCGATGTGGATATGCGGTTGGGGCAGCAGGGGTTAACATCGCGAATCGACGCGGTACTTGACCGGAATCGTAGATGAGCACATACTCGTCCAAGAGGATGTTCTTATGTGGAACAGCCGCGCGTGTACTTTCTCAACGTTGGCAGCGGTCCTCGCAGTGGCGCTTCCGGCCGACGCACAATCGGTGATCTCCGCCCATTCCGGCGTAATCCACTTTTTCGAAGGGGCTGTTTATCTGGACGATCAGCCGCTGGAATTTCATCTGGGCAAATATCCGAGCGTGCCGCAGGGCGCCGAACTACGCACAACGGAAGGCCGGGCAGAGGTGTTGCTTACGCCTGGCGTCTTCCTTCGCTTGGGCGAGAGGAGCGCTATTCGCATGGTCGCAAACGATCTCGCAGACACGCAGGTCGAATTGCAAACAGGCTCGGCCATCGTGGATTCCGCAGAACCAAATTCCGGTACATCGGTCACTCTAATTTACAAGGACTGGAGGGTTCACTTCCTCCAGAAAGGCATCTACCGAATCGATTCTGATCCGCCGCGCTTGTGGGTCCGCCAAGGCGAAGCGGAAGTGTTCGCCGGGACTACTGGGCAGCCGGTATCCGTTGAACACGGGATGAGTCAGCGGTTAGCGGGTGTGCTTGTGCCCGAGCGATCGAGCGAGCAGTCTAGCGACGCACTCAGCGTTTGGGCCAACGGCCGCAGCGAATCGATCTCCGCGGACAATGCTATTACGGCGCAGATTGACGAAGATCCTGCCTCGCGCACGGCCGGTTTAGACGGCTTCACCTATTTTCCGTTCCTTGGCGTGCCTTCTCTCGGCCTGGGTTCGTCCAGCCCGTATAACGCTTGGACTACCTATCAGCCGGGGTTCAACTCAATCTACCTGCCCGGTTATACGTATCGACCTCTCATGTTAGGACTAATGGGCCGCGAGTTTCGAACTTATCCGCTTTCACCTCAGCGGCGGATCGGGGTCTCGCCAGGAGCCGGCACCTTCGTTCCGGTTCCGCGCGCTCCGGTTCCTCGGGCTCCTGTTCCGCGGGCTCCGGTTTCGGCTGCTCCGGTTGCGCGTCCCGCGCCGGTACACGCCGCTCCGCATGCCGGAGTGCACGGTGGTGGTCGTCGTTAGTCTGGCGCGCCGTGTTGAACTCATCGATAGTCGGGGTTTCTTATGTGGTGGGCGTGCTGTACGCTGCAACTGCTTGGGGGCTGTTTTCAGCTCACGCTCTAGGGCAGACGCCCGTTGGCAATAGATCCGCACAGTCGACGCTTCCGTCAGAAGATCGGCAGCTTGGTCGGCCGCCGACGTTCCGAGCGGAGACAGACCTGGTGGTCATTCCAGTGGCAGTGACGGATACGGTGAACCGGTTCGTTCTCGGGCTGCAAAAAGAAGATTTCCATTTGTTCGAAGATGGCGTGGAACAGAACGTGGCGCATTTCTCCGGTGAAGACGCGCCTCTTTCGGTTGGCCTGGTATTCGATGAGAGCGGAAGCATGGACTATAAACTTCGAACTTCCCGAGAGGCTGCCGCACAGTTCCTGAAAGCATTGAACAGAGACGATGAAGCGTTTCTTGTGGAGTTCGGGGACAGCGCCAAATTATCGGTCGGATTCACCGCCCACACTGAAGAGATTCAAAGCGTCTTGAAAAACGCTCGGCCCGCCGGTTTGACCGCGATGCTTGACGCCATCAACACCGGACTACACGAGATGAAAAAAGCGAAGAATCCCCGGAAGGCAATCGTGATCGTTTCTGATGGTGGGGATAACCACAGTCAGTACACTGCGGCCGAGATCGAATCGCTCGTTCGCGAAGCGGACGTACAGATCTATGCCATGGGTGTTTTCGAACCGGCCTTGTCTTTCGGGCCAACTCCTGAGGAAATCTCCGGGCCGCGTTTGCTATCCGAAATTGCTGCGCAAAGTGGTGGCCGAGCCTTCGCGGCAGCGGTCCCAAGCGATTTGCCGAGCGTCGCAGCCCGGATTGCGGTCGAATTGCGCAATCAGTACCTTCTTGGCTACTACCCGGCGAATCAAGCCAAAGACGGAAAGTACCGTAAGGTGGAGTTGAAACTTTCGCAACCGCCCGGTATTACTTCCCCTCTCAAGGGGCATTGGCGCCTCGGGTACTACGCTCCTACGCAGTGATTTGGCGATGCCTGGCGGTGAACGCCTCGCGCACTCCTCGTAGGGTTCAAAATACTAAACAGGACCGTCGCAGGAGCAAGAAAGAAGAGTCACGGCCGCTTGGACGTCGGGGAAATCTGAACGAAGGTTACTTTTCGTCGGGCACGATGATTCGGAACGGATTTGCCTGCAAAAAACTCAATCAGGCGGCCAAACCCGGAGCTAGATGCGATCCGCCTCTCCAGAAGTCCGGTTGTGGGATGCTTCAGGCTCCTTCCCACAGCACCGTTTGGAGACCCGTGAGGGCGAACGGATATCCGCGCGCTTCCGGAGCCCGAGACGGGATCACTCTGCTCCCCGGGGCGAGACCGGAATCACTTCATGTGCTTGAGGGACTGTTCATTCTCCAAACAGATTTCGTCGATCAACTCTGTGTCGACGACGATGCGCTGCTTTAACGTGACACTCCACGGCTTCGGATAAGCCTTGGGATCATCGACGGTGACCTGGGTTTCGAGGTGTCCGAAGTCCGGGCGCCGGATCTGCTCTCGCACTTTGCCTGCCTGAGTCAGCACACTTCCATTCCAATCGATCCAAGTATCATCGCGCAGTCCGGTCGTGTCGATCACGTGGCTACCGCCAGACAATTTCCCCGACAATATCCTTGCCATGAGGGGGTGGGATCTTCGGGCAACGGCTGTGTATCCGTGAATACCTGGCGATTGAGCACCACCAAAAAATTTAGCGTGTGGACGAACCTCCAATTCAGCCCCTTGACAAGCAGATGCGCCGCTGATAGTTTTCTCGCAGCGAAGTAAGAAAAGCGGGGAGGGGATATGAGCACCACGACAAAGATCGTGTTCGTCGTCCTTTTCACGTCTGCGGCAATTTGGGCTCAGACGTCCCAGATCAACGGCATCATCAAAGATTCGACTGGCTCGGTCATTCCGGGTGCCGCGATAAAAGTTACCCAGACGGCAACCGGCGTGGTTCGTACTACCACCAGCGGAGCAGACGGCGGTTACGTGCTTCCAAATCTTCCCATCGGTCCATATATGGCGGAAGTGACGAAGGAGGGATTCAGCAGGTTCGTGCAGACCGGTATCGTGCTTGAGATCGCCAGCAACTCCACGCTTGATGTGAGCATGAGGATTGGCGCGGTGAGTGAACAAGTCACAGTCGAGGCCTCGACACTGCAAGTGGAGACACGGACCAACAGTATTGGCCAGGTGGTGGACAACGCGCGCATTATGGAAATGCCATTGAACGGTCGCGATGTCCATTCGTTGATCTTCCTGGCGGGCATGGCGAACTTTCCCGGTACCGCTTCGCTCCAAACCGTTCGGAACTACCCCACTGTCGTGGTTTCAGTCGCGGGCGGCGCGCCGGATTCAGTGGCCTACTCGCTGGACGGCGTGGTGCACCAGGATCCGTACAACAACCTGAGCCTCCCATTGCCGTTCCCGGACGCGGTGCAGGAGTTCAAGGTGGAGTGGAGCGCGATTCCGCCGCAGTACGGCTATCATTCCACCGCAACAGTCAACGCCATAACCAAGTCCGGCACCAACCAGTTTCACGGCGATCTATTCGAATTCCTCAGGAATGGCGACTTGAACGCGCGGGATTTCTTCGCGCTCACGCGAGACACGCTGAAACGGAACCAATTTGGCGGAACGATTGGCGGGCCGATCCGGCGAGACAAGCTTTTCTTCTTTGCCGGTTATCAGAGAACCACGCTGCGCTCGGACGGCGTCCAGAACACCGCCTTTATTCCAACGTCCGCGATGGCAACGGGCGATTTCAGCGCCATTAAGACACCTCTGCCTGCATCCCTGGGCTTCGTCAATAACAACCAAATCCCGGTCACTTCTCTCAACCCGGTAGCGATCAATATCTTAAAGACACTGCCGGCTATATCGGATCCCAGCGGACGAGCTCTCTACGGGCTGGTATCCAACCAGGACGAGGATCTGATCACCGGGAAGGTTGACTACCAGGCCAACGCCAAGCATTCCGTCTTTGGCCGTTTTACCTCCGCCAAGCTGAAACAGACCTCGACCTACGATGGAAAGAACCCGCTTTCGATCAACAACTACGGTCTGGACGATCTGGATTATGGCATTGCTCTGGGTCATACCTGGGTGATCACCCCGAACCTTGTCAGTTCCCTCAGAGTGGGGGCCAACCGGACGAACATCGGTAAAGTGGGCGATAACTACAAGTCTTGGGCCGACCTTGGGGCGAATGTCTCCGCTCTGAGCGGCAATGTGATTGCCGTTGCGGTGAACGGCGCGTTCCTCATCGGTGGCGGTGGCGCCTCGCCAGGCCAGTCCCACAACGGGCCCCTCTGGTCGATCAACCAGGAGTTCAACTGGGTCAAGGGCTCGCACCAGATCGGTTTCGGCGGCGGCATCTATCACCAGCGGCTCAACTACTGGTCCGGCGTCAACGGCGTCGGTACGGCGACTTTTGACGGATCCGTCAGTGTTGGTTTTCCGCTAGTGGATTTCATGCTGGGACGCCCCGCGACCTTTAGCCAAGGCACCAATTACGGTTACTACAGTCGGCAATATTACAGGGCGCTCTATATTCAGGATTCCTGGAAGATCACGCGCCGGCTGACCGCGAATTACGGTGTCAGATGGGAGCCGTACACGGCGGTTTACCAAAAACGCTCAGCGCAGGATTTACATTTTGATCCGGCGCTGTTTACGCAGAACGTGCGCAGCACGTTTTATCAGAACTCCCCCGCGGGGCTGGTGTTTTCGGGCGATCCCCAGTACACCTGCGGGAACTCCTTCAACTGTCCCAAGTGGAACAAGTTTTTCCCACGCGTGGGACTGGCATGGGACCCCAAGGGCGACGGTCGGATGACCGTCCGCGTGGGGTATGGAATGCTCGGGGACCGGATGAGCATGCTCGCCTTGAGCCAGGAGCAATTTGCCGCGCCCTTCGGCAATACCGTCAGCGTGTCTGGAACGAACCTGACGAACCCATGGGCCAACTACCCAGGCTTGGCGGGAGGTGGTTCGCAACCCGGGCAAAATCCCATGGCCGTTCTCGCCGCGCGCAGCGGGTTCGGTTATGTGAGCCCGACCATTCCCTTCCCGAACTTTGGCAACTATGTGAGCTCTCCGCTGAGCGACTTCAAGCCTACCTATGTCAACCAGTGGAATGTCAGCCTTCAAAAGCAGCTTGGGAAGGACTGGCTGCTCTCAGCGAACTACTTGGGGACCAGCACTATTCACTTCGTCAGCGGAACGAATCTGAATCCAGCGTTGTTCATACCGGGCAATTGCGTGGCAGGGCAATACGGTCTCACGGCAGGTCAGGTTGCGTCTAATCCAGCGTGCTCGCAGACCGCAAACCAGAACTTCCGGCGGCCGCTCTACATACAAAACCCGACTTTGGGACAATCCTACGCCGGCATAGGGCTGGTGGACGACGGCGGAACGGCCAGTTACGAGGGCCTGAATCTATCGGCCCAGAAGCGACTGAGCCACGGCATGAATGTGCTCGCGAACTATACCTGGTCGCACTGCATCAGCGATCAATGGTTCCAGAACCCGACGGCCGGTAACGGAAATTCTATTCCGGGCAATCGCAGGGCATGGCGCAGCAACTGCCAGGGGATCGATCAGCGTCAATTGTTCCAACTGAGCATGGTGGCCACGACTCCCAAATACTCCAGCCTGGCTCTGCGGATTCTAGCAAGCAACTGGCAGTTCGCGCCAAATCTGGAAATCAAGTCGGCTCAACTTTTCACGATAACCAGCGGCTCGGACCGGGCGCTGACCACGACGCCAAATCAAACTCCAAATTTAGTGAGTGCGAACCCCTACCCCAGCAATCAAACTGTCGACCACTGGATTTGCGGTTCCGCTGTGACCGCTGCCTGCGGCAGCCCGGCTTTTGCGCTCCCGGCTCTGGGTACGTACGGCAATCTGGGCTATAACAATCTGAAGGGTCCCGGTATCTTTCAATTGAATCTGGCCGTGTCAAGAAACTTTCCGATCCGCGAGGGCAAGGTGCTTCAGGTGCGGGCGGAAGCTTTCAACCTCCCCAATCATCTGAACCCGTTCGTCCCCAATGCTTCGCCCGTTTCCAACAATTTTGGCGGCGTGGTTCCGCTCAACTCCCCGAACTTCGGGCAGATCACGAACGATATCAGCGGAACCGGCGGGTTGAGTGCCGGCGACTATCGCGTGGTTCAGCTCGCGATGAAGTTTATCTTTTAGGCATACGTTCGGCGTCAATTCCCGGCGCTTAGCAGAGTGCGAAGGGCGTCCATGCGGCCGCCGGGCGTACCGACTAACAGGTCTTCGGGGAATCGCCGATACTTTAGAATCTCCTGGTAGGTTCGCTGGTACGCCATGGAGTTCAGGCCGAGGCCGGCGATGTACTGTAGCCGCATGTTCAGATCCCCGTTGATTTGAGCCCCCCTAATCACCGGTTGCAGATCGCGAGCGCGGCCTGCGTACGTAGCCAGAAACTCGATAGCAGAATGAAACCCCACTTCGCCGAGCGATGCGCCGACAGGTGCGTAACTCGGCTGGTCCAGACGCGCCTGGAGAGAATCCACATTGATCGGGCCGGGGCGGGCCTGTCCGAGCAGCACCAGATCAAAGCCGTCCCCGTTCAGGTTGTTGCTCCAAACGGTTCCCTCCGGAAAGACGGCGAAGAAGGTTGCCAGTTCGGTTTTGATGGTATCGGGATCGCTGTCGTAAATCGGAAGCCACTGCGCCACCACACCGCCTGGGTTCAGGTGCTGCTTCACTAAGTCGTAGTATTCCTTCGAATATAAGACGGAAGTGCCCTTCACCCAGGGATGAATCGGATCGGTGGTAATGACGTCGAACTTTTCGCGCGTGGTGAAGATATAGTGGCGCGCGTCGTCATAGACCATGCGGGTGTGGGCATTATGGAGTACTTCGTAATTCTCTTTACCGAAGTACTGAGTGGAGGCAGGCGGGATGAACGGCTCGAGTTCACAAATGACCAGGTTCTCCAGTTCGGGATAACGCGTGAACGATCCGGCGGTGATTCCCGCTCCAAAGCCCACCACCAGCACTGATTTCGGATTGGGATGCAGCAGCGCCGGCACGTGCCCCATCATGCGCTCCAGACGCATGTCGAGGATGGCGGTGGACGCCTCGGCCTTGCCGCTGACGTAGAAATGGCGCTGGCCCGCTCGCTCCGCGATCAGGATGGAAGAGTTGACGCCTTCGCCCCGGAACAAAACTTTCGTCGGATTGGCGCGATCGTAGAGATCGAAGGCGCGGATAATCGGCGCGATCCGCCGCCCGTAAGCGATCACCTGCCAAGGTACGTCTTGCACCGTTGCGGCCAGTCCCCAACCAAGAAGTACAGCTCCGGCTGCTGCGGCCGCAAAGCGTGCCCTTCGCCCCATGTACTCGGATACGGAGGCGCCCGCCATAATCGACGCCAGGACTGCTATCCCGATCAGAACTTGCTGTGCCTGTCTCGAACCTGCCGTTGGTATTACCCATAAGCTGAAAGCCAGAGAGCCCACAATCGAGCCGGCGGTATTGATTGCATAAACTCGACCGGCTGTCCGTGCCGGGTCTTGACCGGGTTCGATCACAGAAGCCAGAGCCAAGGGAAAACTCGCGCCCCACAATAAAGTGGCGGGAAGGATCGCCCACGTCGCACGCACTAGGTCCAACTCGAAGTTAAACCACGGATCGAGCGAAAGCCAAGGGTCCACCGGCCAAAAGGGCAGCGAATGCGACACGGTGTACCCGGTCCAGGCCAGCGCTCCGGCCAGCAGAATCTGGCAGGCAGCCAGGGCCACTCGCGGACGTTCAAGCCGCCGCGCCAGAAAAGAGCCCGCGCTGCTCCCTGCCCACAGGCCCAGCAGGAAAACCGACAGAATGATCGAAAAAGTGTAAACGGTCGGGCCCAGCAGCAGCGTCAGCAGCCGCGTCCAGATCACCTCGGCGCCGAGCGCTGTCAAACCGGAGAGCGCGATCGCCCCATATACAAGCGTTGCTCCGGCGAGAGGGCGAGGCCGGACAAAGCCTTCGGTCGCTCCAGCAGCACCCGCCCACCCCGAATACCCGAGGTGCGAGGCGAGGATGGCAGCGCATAACGCGATGACGACATTGATCGCCGCGGCTGCGTAGGTCGCAATGGCCATATCGTAGACACGCAGCAGGTAGAATCCGGCGATCAGGCATCCGGTCACGGCCCCAGCGATGTTCGCACTGTACAAGAAGCCCATCCTGGAGACGCCTGAAGGCGACGTCCCCGCCCAGCGCGCAATTGCCGGTAGCGAGGCTCCCATGAGAAGCGTAGGAGGGAGCAGGCATATTGCGGCGACAAGTCCCCGGGCCACCAGACCACTGGCTCCTGCAACATAGATGCGGCCCACTACCGGGATTTCGAACAGCACCAGCAAACCCAGGACGCCGATACCGGCTTCTAGCGCCGCATAGACCCGCAGCGGGTGCCAGTCTGGGGGAACGAACCGAGCCAGTAACGCGCTGCCAGCGCACAAGCCTCCCATATACGAGGCCAGAAGCAGGCCCAGCGATACGGCCGAGGACCCGATCACAAGTTGCAGCAGTTGCAGCCAGACAATCTCATAGATCAGGGCGGCGCAACCGCTGGCCCCCATCAACACCAGCAGCAAGACAAAGGTCCAACGCGAGTCAAAAGCGGCTTTCGCTCGGTCGGATTCAGGCCGGGTTCGTTGCTGGGGACCGCAACTCACCTATCCAACCTACACCTACAAAGCGGACCAACACCATACCATTCCTTTTGGCCCGGTCTCCATCCCTTTGCGATAGCTGAGCGGAGGAGTATCCGGCTCCGCCGCATTCCGGCATCCAAATCGTTCGATTCGAAGGAGTTTCAAGAGTCTGCCGGCTTGTTAAGAATTTCGCACCGTAAAAAGATGTAAGCGGACTCCATTCCATGGCACTCCTCTGCCACCGTTTGCGCCGTTTTCCAGGGGAGTGGTCCGTGCATTCGCAACCTGCCGTTTGCTGTAGAGCGATATGCGGAAGTGGCAATTAGTGTGCTGGCGTTCTTGCGCGTGGCAGCGTAGTTTAGCTTCCGCAGGCTCGCAAGCACTGGAAATGGCCCATTTGGCTGAACCCCAACAACTATGTTGCTACCGATAGAACGCGTCCAGACAAAAGATCAGAACAAAGACAGAATTCGAAGAGTTGTCCGCGACCATGCGGGACTTGGATTGGACTTCGAAAAACTCGACTACTCGACGGATCTCTACAGAGCCGGTATGACGTCGTACGCCAGCGTGGTGCTCATGATCGCACTGGAAAATGAGTTCGAGCTGGAATTTCCGGATGGCATGTTAAGCCGGAGCGTTTTCGAAAGCATCGACTCAATCGCGAGTGCGATTGAAAGTCTGCAGCAGATGCAGCAATGAACGTCCCGCAAAGAGCGATTGCGGTACAGGAAATCACGGCCTCCGAGGCATTCCAGCAAGCTCTGGCGATCGCGGCCGAGCATGCCGACGAAGTCGACCGCCGCGGCCGTTTCCCGTCCGAGGCCGTCGATGCGCTTCGTTCCGCCGGAGCGTTGGGCTGGGGCGTGCCGCATGAGTATGGCGGAGCAGGGGCCGAGATCGATGATTTATCGGACGCCACCTTCGAACTCTCGCGCCGATGCGCCGCCACCGGCATGATTTTTGCGATGCATCAGATCCAGATCGCCAGCATTGCGCGGCACCTGGGCGATGCGATGTGGTTCAGGAACTACCTGCGGCGCGTGGTCCGGGAGCAACGCCTGATCGCGTCGGCGACCTCGGAAGTGGGAGTCGGCGGCGACCTGCGTAAAAGCATCGCCGCGATCGAACCGGTGCCCGATTCGCCGGACAGTCTGATCCATTTCGAAAAGAAAGCCTCGACGATTTCGTACGGCGCCCATGCCGATGACCTCCTCACAACGCTGCGCTGCAGCCCCGTCGCGGATCCCGGAGATCAGGTATTGGTTCTGACTCATTTCGCGGACATGGAGGCGAAACCGACTGGCGAATGGGACACGTTAGGCATGCGCGGCACCTGCAGTCCGGGGTTCGTGGTTCGGGCGACGTGCCCCGCGGATCAAGTGCTGCCGGTTCCGTTCGCCGCCATCGCCGCGGAGACGATGGTTCCGTTTTCACACATTCTATGGGCGCATGTGTGGTTGGGTATCGCCACGGATGCCTTTAGCCGGGCCCAAAATTTCGTGCGGGGGCAGCCTCGTCAGAATCCTGGAACCACTCCTCCGTCGGCTCTGCGGCTATCGGAGCTCTCGGTACGCATGGCCGAGTTCCGGGCGCTGGTTCACGCCGCGATGAAGGAGTATATGAGCCTGCCGGAGGGCGCCGCGCGGTCTGCCCTTTCCACCATCGGCTATGCCGTCCGCATCAACAATCTGAAAATCGCAGCTTCGGAGGCGGCGGTGGAAGCTTGCCAGGCGGCCCTCCGTATCTGCGGCTTCCTGGGCTACGGAAACTGCAGCCCGTATTCGGTGGGCCGACAGTTGCGGGACGCCCATTCCGCGCCGCTGATGATCGCCAACGACCGCCTGCACGCCACTAACGCGGCACTGTTATTGGTCTATCGGGAGGGGAAATGACTCCCGCTGCTGGCACTACCGGCGAACAGAAGTTTTTCGAAGAACTCATTCGACACGGACATTTCTTGCCCAGCGGCGAACCCGGCGTCTATGGCCGCGGGATGGTTTTCGAGGATGTTCGGAATCGTTTTGACGACCTAGTCACCCGCGCATGTGCAGCGGACAAGTCGGAGACCCTGCGATTTCCGCCCATCATTCCCAGGCGCACTCTGGAAAAGGCCGGGTACTTAAAATCGTTTCCGCAATTGTGCGGAGCCGTGTATAGCTTCGCGGGAAAGGAAGCCGAGGCGCTCGATCTGGCGGAACGGGCCGGCCGGGGCGATGACTGGAGCCATCACCTTTCGATGACCGGCGTGGTTTTGGTTCCGGCCGCGTGCTATCCGGCTTATCCGGCGATGGCGCTGCGCGGACCGATGCCGAAGGGCGGCGTCACGCTCGATCTGGGCGCATCTTACGTCTTCCGGAATGAGCCCTCGGGCGATCCCGCGCGCCTGCAGATGTTTCATCAGCGGGAGATGGTACGCATCGGGGAAACCGAGGATGTCCTCGCCTGGCGTCAAACCTGGATGGATCGCGCCCAGAACATCTTCGGGCAGACTGGCCTGAACGCGACGCTCACGGTGGGATCGGACCCGTTCTTCGGCCGCGCGGGAAAGCTCATGGCGAACAACCAGCGCGAGCAGGGCTTGAAGTTCGAAGTGCTGGTTTCCATTGCGTCGCCCGAACCGACGGCCGTCTCGTCATTCAATTTCCATCAGGACCACTTCGGTTCCGCGTTCGGAATTCAGTTGCATGACGGGAAAGTCGCGAACAGCGCTTGTTTCGGATTCGGCTTGGAGCGAATTACTCTGGCATTGTTCCGGGCGCATGGCCTGGACGTTCGCGATTGGCCGAAGGACATCCGCAGCCGCCTTTGGCCCGAGACCAATGGAGCCTCGCCGTGGAGGTAACTCCAACCATGATCAGCCTGCTCGGTCTCGATCCGGGTACCTACGCTCCCAGCGCATTGCACCATCGCGACCGGACGTTCCCCGAAACCAATTGTTACGTCGATATCTGGATCGAATTGCTGCATGCCCACGGCATCGATCCGGCCAGCGCCATGGCCTTCGCGTGTACCGTTGACTTCGAAGGCGATCAGTGGACCTTCTTCAAGCCGCCGCCCGATGAATTGGTGCGCCTCTATGGGATCGATGTCCATGAAATGCAGCTCTACAGGCAGGTGGTCGACCACGCGATCGAACAACTCAACGCCGGCAGAACCGTCATCATCGAGGCCGATTCTTTCTACATGCCCGATCGCGCCGCGACGTCCTATCGGCGCGCGCATGTGAAGTCTTCGATTGCCATTGAGGCCATCGACGCTGCGGGTGAGCGTTTGCGCTATTTCCATGGTCCGGGCTATTACGAACTCTCCGGGGACGATTACCGCGGCCTGTTTCGATTCGGCCGCGGGTTCTCTGAAGAGGTGCTGCCGCCCTATGCGGAGCTGGTGCGTTTTGACGCGGGTCCCCGCCTGGAAGGCGAGCAGCTTCGGCGGGCGGCGCACGAAATGCTCAGGCGCCAACTCGACCGTAGACCTGCGAGCAACCCTTGGCTGGCGTTCGGCCGGCGGCTGTCCATGGATCTTCCAGAGCTGCTGGCGGGGACGGATACCGATTATCACGCCTACGCGTTCGCCACCGTTCGGCAGTGCGGTGCGGCCTTTGAAGCCGCCAAAAGCTTCGTGGAATGGCTGGCCTATCTGCCTTCCGGCCATGCCAATACAGCGATGGAAGCGCTCGAAAGGCAAGTGAGAGGCGTCAAGGCCCTGCTTTTCAAACTTGCCCGGCGGCGGGCTTTCGATCCGGCTCCGGCTATCCGTAAATTGGCCGAGGACTGGGAGACTGCAATGCAGGCGCTGGAGTGTCTGGCGTTTGGCGCTCGTCGCGGAGCTGCATGATCGCGGCCTGTTCCAATTTGCGCGAGGATGTGGCGTTAGGCGCTCCCGATGTGAACATGCACGCGCTGAGCATTCCGCTTGATACGGGCTGGGAGATGGCTTCGACGAGCGATCCCCAAAACCCCGCGACGGTGAGCGAGCTGCGCTTTATGCCCGCCAAAGTACCTGCCACTGTCGCATCCACGCTGCGCGAACACAACGCCTGGCGCATGGGCGATGGCGCTCGCTTCGATGCATCCGAGCACTGGTTCCGCTGCCGTTTCGAGGCCGAGCCCGCGGGGCCCGCCGAGGAAGTCGCGCTGCAAATCGGTGGAATCGCGACTGTGGCCGAAGTATGGCTCAATGGCGAGGAGATCCTCAGCAGTAGTTCCATGTTCGCCTCTCATGAGGTGGATATCTCCGCCTTGGTCCGGGATCGCAACGAGCTCCTGATCGTGTGCCGATCTCTGGTGGCCGCAATGCGCCTGCGGCGACGGCACCCACCGGCGGCACGCTGGCGAACGCGCGTCGTCGCAGAGCAACAGTTGCGCTGGTTCCGTACGACCCTGCTAGGCAGAGCACCCGGGTTCGCGCCCGAGCCCGAGCCCGTGGGGCCATGGCGTCCGATCACGCTGGTGCGCCGCCGCCAGATCGTCGTCGAAGACTGGTCGCGCCGCGCGGAGCTCGACGGATCGACCGGGGTGATTCACGTTCGCATCCAGATGCGGAGTCTCCGGCCCGCTGCGGAGCCTGTCTCGGGACGGCTGCTGGCGGGAGACGCGGACGCGCCCCTGGAGTGGCAGGATTATGACGGCCGGCACCATGGACGCGCGGTTCTTCGGATCCAGAATGTGCAGCCTTGGTGGCCTCACACTCACGGACAGCCGGTCTTGTATCCGCTTCGGGCAGAGTTGCAGCTTGCCGACGGATCGAACGCCACGTTCGAAAACGTGCCAGTCGGGTTTCGATCCGTGGATGCTGGCGCCGAACCTGCGGGCGGCGGGATTGCCCTGAAAATCAATGGCGTCCCTGTTTTTTGCCGCGGCGTAGTTTGGACCCCGCCCGACGCGGCGGCGCTTGCAGCGTCTTCCGACCTCATCCGTGAACGCTTGCGGCGGCTGCGGGACGGCGGCTTCAACCTCATTCGTCTGGCGGGCACCAGTGTGTACGAAGGCGAGGCTTTCCACCGCCTTTGCGATGAATTGGGCTTACTGGTGTGGCAGGACATGATGTTCGCGAACATGGACTATCCCTTCGAAGATTCTGACTTTCGCGATACTGTGCGCGCCGAAGCCGAAGCGGAGATGTCGCGGCTGGCAAGGCATCCCAGCTCGACGATCCTTTGCGGAAACTCGGAAATCGAGCAACAAGTGGGGATGCTGGGCCTGGATCCCGCACTCGGCCGCGGATCGTTCTTTGGTGACGAACTCCCCCGCATCGCCGATCGTTGCTGCCCGGGCATTCCTTACATCCCTTCGGCTCCCTGTGGCGGAGATCTGCCCTTCCATACGCGACGCGGCGTCGCCAATTATTTCGGCGTGGGCGCTTATCTGCGACCGCTCGAGGATGTGCGGCGCGCGGAGGTTCGATTCGCGTCCGAATGCCTGGCCTTCGCCAACGTACCCGAACCCGAGATGCTGGACCAAATGTCGCGCGCTACTCCCGGCGGAATTTCGCCCATGCATCCGGCCTGGAAGCGGAGTATCCCGAGGGACTCAGGCGCGGGCTGGGACTTCGAAGACGTTCGCGACCATTATCTAACGCTGCTGTATTCCGCGGATCCGGTTACGCTGCGCTACGCGGATACGGCCCGGTATTGGGAGCTCTCGCGCATGGTCTCGGGCGAAATCATGGCGGAAGTGTTCGGCGAGTGGCGACGCGGGGCTTCTCCCTGTAGCGGCGGAATCATATTGTGGAGCGCGGATCTGACCCCTGGGGCCGGCTGGGGAATTCTCGATTCAGAAGGCCAGCCCAAAGCGGCCTATTGGTTCTTGAAACGCGCCCTGGCTCCTTGCACCGTCTGGATGACGGACGAAGGCCTGAATGGTATCGATATTCACGTCGCCAATGACCGCGCCGCCCCGATGGAGGCATGGCTGCGAGTAGCGCTGTACCGAATGGGCGAGCACCGGGTCGCCGAATCCGATATCGCCATAACCATTCCGAACTACCAAACGGAGGCATTCGGTTTGGAACAGATCCTGGGCCGTTTCATCGACGCCGCCTGCGCCTATCGCTTCGGCCCCCCAGGGCACGACGTGGTCGCGGCCAGTCTTCACCTGGACCGCGGCGATGTTCCTTTCGCGCAGGCGTTCCGCTTTCCGGCGGGGCGGACAACTCAACGCAGACCCATCGCCGAGCTGGGAATGTCGGCCCAATGCCGACTACTCGCCGACGGAACGATCCAGGCAGTGGTCAGCTCACTGCGATTCGCTTGGGGCGTGCGAGTTGCCGCGCCCGGCTACCTTCCAGACGATGCTTATTTCGGTATTGAGCCCGGACGAAAACGCCGGATCGTGCTGACTCCCCTTCAGCCGCGCGAGACGCCGATCAGCGTTGCGGTGACAACGATCAATGCAGAGGGCCGATTCGCGATCGCCGTCGAGAGGTCTGCATGAGCACCAGTCACGGCTGGTTCCGCTCCGGCGCCTACTCGCTTCTCGGGCACATCGATTTTCCGGAGACAGCGTGCGCGCCGACGGGGGTTCTGATCGTGCCGCCATTTGGATGGGAAGATGTATGCTCCTATCGACCCTTACGGTCTCTGGGGCGGACGCTGGCGGCAAGCGGAATTCCAGTTCTGCGTTATGATCTTCCGGGAACCGGCGATAGCTCGGGCGACGCTCTCGACTCGGGACTGTTCGAAGCATGGATCCAATCGGTTGATGACGCGGCCTCCCAACTGCGGGACGCCACTGGTGTTGAGAATGTCGCGGTGGTTGGTATCCGCTTAGGCGCGATGCTGGCAGTGAGTGCGGCCGGCCGCGGATCGAATTTGCAAGACCTCGTACTTTGGGGACCCGCGGCGACGGGACGCGCAATGCTGCGCGAGCTGCGTGCGTTCAGCAACATGGAGCGCCGGGAATATGCAAACGGCGACTCCACTCCGCCGCAGCCGATCCCTGGTCTCGAAATCGGCGGCTTTCTGATCGCTCCGCAGACCCGGCGGATCCTTGAGACACTCGATTTGTCGGCCCTTCCCCGCATGCAGGGGCGGCGCGTCCTCTTTTTGTCGCGCGACGATCTTGCTCCGGACCGAAGGTTGATTCGCGCGCTCAGGTCGGCGGGATGTACGGTCGAGGTCGGGACCGGAAGTGGCTATGCCGCTATGATGGCGGTGCCTCACGAAGCCATTCCTCCCGAGGCTACAGGTCGCGCGATTGTAGAATTCCTTACGCAGGGGACTCCCCAAAAACGGAATGACCGCACAACCGATAGCTCCGCTCGCTCCACCAGAACCGTCGAAAGTGCGGGCCAGGCGATCTCCGAAACGATCTACACACTCAAGCGCTCTTCGGATTCGATTTTCGGAATCCTTTCGGAACCTTTACGCAAGACGCAGCACGCCGAATGGTGCGTCTTATTCTTGAATGCGGGTGCGGTTCGTCACACCGGGCCAAACCGCATGTGGGTGGAGGCAGCCCGGCGCTGGGCGACGCAAGGTGTTGCTTCCCTGCGACTCGATCTTACCTGCACCGGCGAAAGCGATGGCGAATATACGCTTGGAACCGAGAATCTATACCAGGATCAACTGGTGGACCAGATCGAAACAGCGATGGATTCGTTACGCGCCCGCCTGGGCGTTCGGCGGTTCGCGGCAGTTGGGCTTTGTTCCGGGGCGTTTTGGGCGTTTCACGCGGCTGTGCGCAGACCTGATCTTCGCGCGGCGATTCTCCTGAATCCGCGTTTGTTCTTCTGGGATCCCGAAGTCGATCGCCGCCGGCTGTTGCGACGGACCGTGAAAGGATTGACCGAATGGGCGGACTGGCGGAGATTGGCTCGCGGAGAAGTGCCGATTGAAAGCATCAAACAAGTGGCCCGAATGGCACTCGACAGGGTCCAGGCGCCGGATGCGCGCGGGCCTTTGCAGATTCCGCCAGAAGCTATGGCGGAGGCCTGGGCGGCCATCGAACGCAGCCAGAGCCGGGTCACGCTGATCTTCACGGAGGGCGAACCACTCCTGCGCGAAATGGAGGAAGAGGGGCAGATGCCGCCCGAGACCAGTACCCGCGTTCGATGCGTCCGGGTTGCGAATGCCGGGCACACGTTTCGTGCGTTGTGGGCGCAACTGTCGGCCCATGAAATTATCGATGGCGAGCTCCGTACGGTTTTGCACGAGAAGCAGCCGGACTCCGATTGTGTGGACTGGGGAAAGCAGTACGCGGCCAGGGAATCATGGCTGTGATAAAAGCACTTCCCAGGACCCTTGGCAGCGCTATCATTTCGCCCTCTCAGGATGAGGTGAATAGCGCCGTATATAACTCGCCCGGTGTCTACCGCTGCTATTTATCGAAACACCTGACGCCGTCCGAGATCGCCTGCCTGCTGAAGTACCAACCGTATATTGCCGGGAAAGATATCTTGGACATCGGTGTGGGAGCCGGACGAACCACTCGCTATCTCGCGCCTTTGACGCGCCGCTACGAAGCGGTGGACTATTCGCCCGTCATGGTTGATTACATGAAGGAAGCGATGCCGGAGATCGCTGTCCAGCAGGCCGACTTTCGAGAATTGGCGGCCTTCGATGACGGTTCGTTCGACTTCGTCTTCGCCTCTGACAACGTGATCGATGCCCTTGGACATCAAGACCGGCTGCGGGCGCTGAAGGAGGCCCGCCGGGTGCTTCGAGCGGGCGGGATCCTGGCGTTTTCTTCGCACAACATTCGCTATAAGAAGGCCTTTTGGGGTCCGCACCTGGATTGGTGCTCCAATCCGGTCAGGTTCGCCGCGAACTGCGTCAATTTCCTGTTGAGCTGGCCGAACCACCTTCGTGTTGCTCCCTTGCGGAAAATCACGCCCGAGTATGCGCTCCTCAACGATCGCGGGCATCGCTATGCCTGCCTGCATTATTATGCGGCACGATCCACGGTGCATTCGCAACTGGCAGGCGCAGGCCTGCGGTTGATCGAAGCCATCGACGCGGACGGCCGAGTGGCGCCGGAAACCGAGGACGACAGCGAAAATCCGAGTCTGCTCTATGTGGCGGAACGGACTCACTGAACCAACTCGAGCGGATTAAATCTTTTGATGACCGCCGCAATAATTGCGTCCGGGCTCACGCGGCTACTTTTTCCAACCAGTACTCGTGGTGCAATCCATTCAGTACGGCTTTGCGACGCACTCGCCGGTATGCCCGGTCCCAGGCTCATATGAACACGGCGTTTGGTAAAACTATTCATGCGGCGCCTTTGTAGTATCTGCTGTACTCGGTCAGGACGCGCGACAGCGGACCCTCACCGAACAGGATCACTTTGGACAGGCATTCCTGTTTGACCGAGCGGACCCATCGTTCCGCGAAAGCATTTAGATTCGGGCTTCTGGCGGGGAGCGGAATCGCTTTAATCCCACTGCTTGCCAAAGCGGACCGAAACGAAGCACAGAACTTCGTGTCGCGATCGTGCAGCCCATACCGACACGCATGAAGATAGCCCATGTGTCCTGCGTCGCGCTACGAGCAATCTGCTCCATCCATTCTTGATCCGGATGTCGCGTGATCCCGGCCACGCTGACGCGGCGGCTCTCCAGATGAAGAAAGAACAGCACATAATAGGTCACCAGCCCTCGCCAAGTGAGCACCTCGATACCAAGCCAGGAGGGTCTGCCTTAGCGACACAAGCAACCTCGCGGAGCGCTTTGCGTCCCAGCCGCTTTCCGATTTCAGCCAGCGTGATTCGTTCCGGGTTAGAAAGACGCAATCGTGCCGGCAGTCTGGCCCCCAGGACTCGATTCTCAGCGGACAGGTATTCGTTCCGCAGAAGGAGTTCTTGGTTCACGGAACCCGTCACGTCGTAGACCAACTACTGTTCCTCGCCCTCTCGGGAAAGCCTCGCATCAGGGTAGTAAGGCCCTTTTCTTCGGGCATAAGTGCGAAATAGTACCGATCCGCTCGTGGTTCCGCTTCCAAACTGGACGAACAGACACTTGTGGCCGCACCGAAAAGAAATCTCTTCCGGATAAAGACCGGCTTGACACGCCTTGGAGACATCCTCCATTTTCTTTTGGTGAGCTTGGCCATGAACACCGGACTGGTAGCTCAATCACCCGCAGTTCAAGCGCCGGAAATAGTCTCAATTTCAGCCGATGCAGCGTCGGGCCATAAACATCATCCGTCACGAGTAATCGTGCGGTTTCGGAATGGCCCTTCTTTCCTTCCTGACTCGAAAGCTAGCCACGACTTGGGAGACGCCGCTACTTATGTAGTGGAGAATCCTCCGGGATTATCCGTGGCCGACGCGGTGAGGCATTATCGAGAGGATTCGAACGTTCTTTACGTGGAACCGGATTACGAGGTGAGCACAACGGCCTATCCGACGGATCCGCTCTGGACCCAGCAATGGGACATGGTAAAGATCGCGGCACCCGAGGCATGGAATCTCCAAACTGGCGCGAGCGATGTGATCGCGGCGGTAATAGACACCGGGGTCGATTTCACCCACCCGGACTTGCAGGCCAATCTCTGGACCAATCCTGCGGACGGTTCCCACGGCTTTACATGCATTAACGGAACGTGCGTTCCCGGAGGCCAGGATGACTACGGACATGGCACGCATGTGGCGGGAACGATCGGTGCGGTTGCCAACAACGGCGTCGGGATCGCCGGCGTCAATTGGCGCACGCAGATTCTCGCCTGTAAGTTCATGGGATCAAACGGAAGCGGCAACGTATCAGACGCGGTCTCGTGTTTCAACCAGGTTCTGGCTTTAAAGCAACAAGGTTTTAATATTCGCGTTACGAACAATTCGTGGGGTAGCGGGGGCTTCAGCCAAGCACTCAAGGACGCGATGGCTGCTGTGGAGGCGGCGGGCGTTGTGAACGTTTGCGCTGCCGGGAACAGCGGACAAAACGCCGACCTTGTGCCACTATATCCGGGCGCCTTCGACAACCGGGGAATTGTCTCGGTTCTGGCTTCCGATCAGAGCGACCAGGGAGCATACTTCACCAACTATGGAGTAGCAAACGTCGATATTGCGGCTCCGGGCGTGAGTACGATGTCGACCGTGCCCAAGGGAACTTGTGCGCTTTGCGATCCAAGCGGTTACAAAGCGCTGTCAGGCACTTCCATGGCTACTCCTCACGTCGCCGGTGTTCTGGTCGCGATGTTTCACGCAAACCCGAACCTTTCGGCCTACCAAGCCCGCGACGCGATTCTGGATCCGGCGAGCTATGATCCCTTGACCGATCAAATCGGTGGTATGACCTCGACGGGCGGACGGCTCAACCTGCTGAAGGCGCTCACGAATCCGATCCTATCGACGCCCAAGCTCAACAACTTCCCTGTGATATCCGCCGTCGGGAATGTTTTTGCGCACGCCGGGGATGCGGTCAACCTGACGGCAACGGCTTCCGATCCGGATGGCGACCCGCTGAGAATGGTTTGGTCGAGTCCCGGTTTCGGGGTCAACTCGCAGTGGTTGCTGGGCTGGATGCTTAACAAGACGTTTCCGAATCCAACTGGCGATTCGGTCTCTTTCCAGGCCCGTACCGCGATAGCCCCGTATGTTGTGTCCGTCTCGGATGGGCGAGGCGGGAGCGCCACTGCACAATCGTATGCAACGATCCTGCAGAGTGCGAATCCAGGGCTGCCACCATCGGGAAATCTGACGGTTTCACCGACAAGCGGTCCGGTGGGAACTACAGTCTCGGTCAATTTCGGGGCCACCGATCCCGAGGGGGGCCCTGTGGCATGGGATCTATGGCAATCGGGACTCAGCAGCGGGTCTGGTCTCTGCTGTCAGACAGGGACCTATTCTTACCCGATCAATCAAGCTGGAGTCTATAGAATTGCCGTCCAGGCCATGGATAGCGAACTGAACGTTTCCAACCGTCAGACTGCCGTCATACGCATCGGCGGGGCGACCGGGACACCGCCCATCGTCGCGGCCACATTCGATAAATTGACCGGGACCGCGCCGCTCAGTGTCAACGTAGATATGAGCGGGAGCACCGACCCGGACGGCACAGTGCAGACGTATACGATTGTGTGCGACTACGCGACGGGCGGCTTGGCTGTCAGCGGCCCAAAGGGCGCCTGCGGCTACGATACGCCTGGAAATTACTGGATGATGCTCATCGTTAAAGATAACGCCGGCCTGACTGATCGAATGTCAGTCTATGTGGTAGTGACGCCCCCGTCATATTCGATCTCGTCCAAGACGCCGGCCTCGGTGACGCTGAGCAGCCTGACCATGAGCTACACGGGGGGCACCCTGGTTCCGTCGGCCACCACCAATCCGCCGGGACTCGCCATCGTCTGGACCAACGCACCGCAGAGCCAACCTGGAAGCTATGCTGTGACGGCGACGGTCAACGACCCCAACTACGATGGTTCGGCCAGCGGGACGTTTACAATCAACAAGACGGCAGCTTCGGTGGTGCTGGGCAACTTGACCCAGACCTATTCCGGCGGCGTTCTGGTACCGACCGCAACGACAAATCCGCCGGGACTCGCCATCACCTGGACCAATGCGCCGCAGAGCAACGCCGGTAGTTACGCGGTGACCGCCTCAGTGAATGACCCGGATTACCAGGGCTCGGCAACTGGATCGTTCACTATCAACAAAGCGGCGGCTTCGGTGGTGCTGAGTAATCTGACCCAGACTTACACGGGGAGCACGCTCACGCCGACCGCAACGACGAACCCGCCGGGACTGGGAATCACCTGGACCAATGCGCCGCAAACCAAGGCCGGCAGCTATGCCGTGACCGCGACCGTGAACAATCCGAACTACCAGGGTTCGGCCAGTGGGACGTTCACCATCAATCCCGCGTCACCGCCACCGCCGCCTCCTCCAGGGTCGACTCCGCCCATTGTCTCGATTACTAACCCTGTCGCCGGCGTGCTACCGGTGGGTACGATCACGATTCAAGCGGCGGTCACGCAGGGGACCAATCCGATTGCGCGCGTCGATTTTCTGGTCAACGGCAGCGTGAAATGCTCGGATACTGCGGCTCCGTACACCTGCTACTGGAAGATGCCCAACGCCCTTGGAAAGAGCTATCAGCTACAGGTACAGGCCTATGATACGGCGGGCCAGGTCGGAGTGTCGAGCATCGTGAACGTGACGTCTTCGCGCTGAAATGAAAAATGCCCGGCCGGGTTGACCGGCCGGGCACGATACGTTTGTTGTATCTAGTCTACGGGATTAGTGGGCGTATCCCAAGCATCGATATCCGCCTGATTCTTCGAATCCTGGCTGGTAGCGGACGCCCCTGGGGTAAACAGTGAGCTGTCGCCCTTAGTGTTGAACGTGCCGAGGGGACCAATCCAACGACTGATGTTGTTAGCATTCGTTCCACAGTAGTCCGCCCTGAACTGAGCGAAACCACCATAGATTGACGTGAAGGGGGTTCCAAATGCGTACGTGTTCAGAACTGCAGCCAGGTATTGTTGAAGCGCCTGGAGGCGGGCCTGATCGATGGGGCTTCGCTTTCCGCCCTTACTAGTCGTCTGCGATACGGCGGCCCAGAAGCCACCCATCATTATGTTCTCTTCCGTTGTTGTCAGCGCCGTTATAGTGAATCCTGCGCCGTTTACACCGCAGACTCCACCGGAGAAGAAGTCATCTCCGTTGCCTGCGACCTTGCCCGGAGTAAGGGTGCTAGTTTTCGGCGGCAGGGGCGTGCCGTTCCAAATATCATTCGCGAGAATCGTATGGGTTGCCCAGAAGCCCTGGGTCCGTGTGACACTGCCCGCCTGTTGGTCATTGATGAACGTGCAAACGATGTTCTGGCCATAGGCGGCTGTAAACGATACGCCCGTGGCGCTAGTGCTGAACGTGATGCCCGTGCAGCTCTTGTCGGTAAGGAGCCACCCATTCATGCCAGTTAGGCTCTCGCTGATGGCGTAGTCGCCAGCCGGGATGATCAGGCCGTTGGCTTGCGCCGATGCAGCCGTACTGTTGTTCGGCGGAGTGGCTGAGATACTGGCCGGAAGGAAGTTATTCGGGCTCGTGGTGTCGAAATTGAATATCGCACTGTTTCCCTGAATTGTCTTCTGGACCGTAAGTCTTGAAAGTGCAGTGTTGGTGATGGTACAAGTGGCGCTCCCACCCAAAGTCAGGGTGATGTTAGAGCCACTCTGCGTGCCTCCCACACAAGTCCAGCCACTGGCTGAGTAGCCACCAGGTCCGCTCTCAGACAGTGCGTACGCCACGTTCGCATTCACCGTCTTTGGGCCCAGCGTCTGCGTCAGGTTGCTGTTGGATAACGACCCGTTGTTGCCGCTAAAGCCTCCCGTTCCGGTGGCAGTCAACGTCCATGCACTCGCCAGCGCCGTTCCGCTATTGCCATTCACTACATTCTTCACCAGCGTCAAAGTGGGCCCGTTGTCGTTGTTGGTGATGGTACAAGTGGCGCTCCCGCCCACGGCCAGGGTGATGTTAGATCCACTCTGCGTGCCGCCCACGCAAGTCCAGGCACTGGCGCTATAGCCCGAAGGTCCGCTCTCAGACAGCGCATACGCCACGTTTGCAGTCACGGTCTTCGGACCCAGCGTCTGCGTCAGGTTGCTGTTGGATAACGTCCCGTTGTTGCCGCTGAAGCCGCCGCTGCCGGTGGCAGTCAGCGTCCACGCGCTCGCCAGCGATGTTCCACCGTTGTCGTTGACTACATTCTTAACCAGTGTCAAAGTGGGCGCGGTGTCATCGTTGGTGATGGTACAAGTAGCGCTCCCGCCCACGGCCAGGGTGATGTTAGAGCCACTCTGCGTGCCGCCCACGCAAGTCCAGGCACTGGCTGCGTAGCCCGAAGGTCCGCTCTCAGACAGCGAATACGCCACGTTCGCATTTACGGTCTTCGGACCCAGCGTCTGCGTCAGGCTGTTGTTGGATAACGTCCCGTTGCTGCCGCTAAAGCCTCCCGTTCCGGTGGCCGTTAACGTCCATGCACTTGCCAGGGATGTCCCGCCATTGTCATTCACTACATTCTTAACCAGTGTCAAGGTGGGAGCGATGTCGTCGTTGGTGATAGTACAAACCGCGGTATCGCCATCGGCCAGCGTGATAGAGTTACCCGGCACCGGAGCGGCACCGTTCAGGACACAACTGTACGTGGTCCCGTTAGTATAGCCGGACGGCCCTCCAGATTCCGATAGGTTGTATGTCCCGGGGTTTACGGTCTTACTCGTCACGTTGGCTGACCCGTCCGTGCCCGAGATATTCGTCGGACCAGTCGCGCTCAGCATCCAGTCAGTTGCCACCGCCGTGCCGCCGTTGTCATTCACCACAACCTTATGCAGCGTCAGCCTGGTGGGGATTGTGAAAACCGCATTGCTGGACATCTGATTGTCCTGACTCCCGCCGTCGCCGTCGAAACCGATCAAGTAAAAGTGGTAGGGATCTCCACCGACGTCGGTTGCACCGACGTTAGCACCCCAAGATCGGCCCGTCCCGTCGCTACCGTAGACGACGTCGGCTCCGGCCGCCAACATGGCGCTGCTGGCGCTGCCAGTCCAGGTGATCTTGTACCAAATGAAGCTGTCGCCGGTGTCTCCATTATCCGCGAGCGTAGAACCATCGCCAAAAGCGCCGCTTAACTTGCCGCCCCTGTGCTCCAGCGCCATGGTCTGGTTGCTGACAGGGGCATTAGTGTAGAGCCGGACCGTTCGGTTGCCGAACCCGCAGAACTTGCAGGTGGAACTGGGGACTCCGGTTTCGTAGTTGGTGATCTTAGTCTGCGTGTTCCCGTCCTTGCTTACAAACGGGTCGTCAGGTACGTCAATGTCGACAGTATTCGAGGCGGTAGCGCCCGCAACTAAAGCGCTACAGGCTGCCTGGTCTGTAGTGCCCAGACTGTCGCCGCAACGGTTCAACTGCAGAGTAATTTGAGCTAAAGCGGAGGCTTGCTCGGAGTTCAAGGTGCTGGCACCCACTGTGCCGGAAGCTTGGGCGTCAGAAACCAGCCAGTCGTAAGTGTGTTTTCCGCCTTTGGTCGCCTGGATGCCGACGATCAACGTGTGCACTGTGCTGCTGCCGTTGGGGTTGGCAATACCGGTGATCAAGAGCTGCTGCTCGGTCGCAATCGCCTCGTAGAGCAGGGAGTTCTGCTGCCCCAGCGAAGATCCGATCCAGTTGCAGTAGCCTAGGCCAAGTGGTTGGCCTTGTTTGCTGTCATTCTGGGCGCATTGCGTCAAGCTGTAGGAGGCATCCGCTTCAGTACTGGCCGTGGTAGCGGAATTCGTTCCGTCGGTCGCTGTGATCTTGTACCGGCCCAGCACTGCCGGGGCAGACGGAGTATATGAGGCTTGGAACGACCCGATGCTGTTAGCGACAGCAGACAGGTAGTCGGTCAAATGATCCGGCCGCAGAACGCTGATGTTTACGGCCGCATTCGCCGTGAACCCACTTCCCGATATGATCATCGTCTCGCCCTCACCGTATT
>JAOAPR010000034.1 GCA_025463005.1 Bryobacterales bacterium
AACGTCCGCGAGTACGGCTACCAGTTGCGTGACGATCCTCAGTACGCCGAGCGCGCTGCGCGATTCTCCGCCAAGTGTAAAGATATCGCCGAGTTTCTGGAAGAGCTGGTCCCGCGGTCCCCGCGAAAAGAGCTGAACATGCGGGTCGCGTATCACGACTCGTGTCACTTGCAGCACGCGCAAAAGGTGCGGACGCAGCCGCGAGCGCAGCTCTCCGCGATCCCCGGCATCGAGATGCTGGAGCTGCCCGAAGCCACGCTGTGCTGCGGCTCGGCGGGCATCTATAACCTGGTCCAGCCAAACACCGCGGACGCACTGGCGGATCGCAAGGCGCAGCTTATTAATACGGCTCGCCCCGACGTGGTGGCGACCGGCAATATTGGATGCATGCTGCAAATCGCCGCGGCTCTGCAACGACAGGGCCAGACGACACCGGTGCTGCACACGATCCAGCTGATCGACGCGTCCATAAGAGGTGTCCAGGCCGGATCGTTTATAGTAATGCCTTATAGTGGTACGGATGAGAAAACTCCTGCCCGTCTTCCTGGCGACGGCAGCGCTCGCCTTGGCGCACAGCGTAACGGGCCGTGATGCCGACTTCGTTCGGAACTCGACCGGCACGCATATCGCGCCCTTCCTCTATTTGGGCGCCAAGCACATGGTGACCGGCTACGATCATCTGCTCTTTTTGGTGGGAGTGATCTTCTTCCTATATCGGCTAAAAGACGTCGCGCTTTATGTAACCTGTTTCGCTGTCGGCCATAGCGTAACGCTGCTGGCTGGCGTGCTGGGCGGAATCCACGTCAACGCGTACATCGTCGATGCGCTGATCGGACTATCGGTGGTGTATAAGGCGCTCGACAATCTGGATGGATTTCGAACCTTGTTCGGATGGCAGGTCAACGCCAAGGCCGCGGTATTCGGCTTCGGCTTGATCCACGGATTCGGCCTGGCGACCAAGCTTCAGGAGTTCAATCTTTCGCGCCAGGGGCTTGTGCCCAATATGATCGCGTTCAATGTAGGCGTCGAATTAGGCCAGCTCCTCGCGCTGACCGTGATTCTTTTCGTCATGACCCAGTGGCGTCGCACGCCCGACTTTTCCCGCCACGCCGTATTCGCCAACGTCTTATTAATGACCGCCGGATTCGGGTTAATCGGATACCAGTTGGCCGGTTATTCGTTTGGAGCCGCGCAATGAATCCTACTCTGGAGATGCCTTCGCGCAGTGGATTGCTAATTCGCCTCGCGATCGCGGCGCTAGTAGGAACCGTGCTGACGGTTTGCGTGGTGATGCCCGCCGAGTACAGGAAAGATCCCACGGGTTTCGGAAAATTGACGGGTCTCATCGCACTCTCTTCCCCGACCGTCGCTAAACCGGCCGAAGCCACGCCCGTCGATGCCAAAGCCGACTCCAAGGCCGGGGCCGAGCCAGCGCTTTCCAAAAACGCGTGGTTTTATCCCGTCGAGTACCGGACCGACACGGTTAAGATCCCGCTGGGTCCCGACGGCGAGCTCGAATATAAGGTCGCCATGAAGGCCGGCGAAGCGATGGTCTACAGTTGGTCGGTTGACCACGAGAGTGTGTACTACGACTTTCATGGCGAGCCCTCAAACGATCCGAAGCATGCGACGCGGTATCGCGAAGAGCAGGAAAATACGAAGGCTAGCGGAGCGTTCGTCGCGCCGTTCGAGGGAATCCACGGCTGGTTCTGGCTGAACCTGAGCGGTAAACCAATCGTGATCACGCTCAAGATGAGCGGATTCTACCAGCTCCACAAAATGTAAGCCGATTAGCGTGTAAAGTCGTTGAACGCGCCCGATCCGCCTCGCAAGTCCCGCGCGTAGGAAAGCACTACTTGAAATCCGCCCGGCAAACCCAACCGAAACTGCACACCGGCGTCCACCAGCACCTTGCCTTTTTCCTTCGCGGTTACCTGATCCCACACGCGCCCGATATCCAAGACCGGACCTACGTCGATCGTCACCAGAGGCGGATGCCAGATCGCCTTATAGAAATCCAGATTCGCCAGAATGTACCGGCGTCCGATGGGTGCGCTGCCGCGCTTGCCGTCAATGGTGCTGCGATGGCCTCGTAACGGAAGATCGTAGTCGCGATCGTACGTGAGCATGAACAACTGGTCGAACGGCGCCTTTCCCATCACGGCCCCGGCGCTGATCCTGGCCAGCACCTCATAGTCTGTGCCCCTTGGCTTGGGAAACCATTGGCCGCGCACCGACCATTGGGTTCGGGAGAACAACCCTCCCGAGGTGCGCCCGAACATGCGGCCGGTCTCCCAGGATCCGTGAAGATCGGCGGTCAATCTGTAGTCCGGAACATCCAGGAACCGGTAGCGAAAAGATGCCGAGTGGCTGACCGACAGTCCGCCGGCGAACTGGGGCGCGCCGGGAAAGGATCGGTCTGCTACGGTAGCGTGGGTTTCCCAGGAGAATCGGTCGAAAGGCACAAACCGCAGCCCCGCACCCGCCGCGATCTTGCGCACGCGGAAATCCGCAGGTTGTCCGAGATTCCACGTTTCGCTGCGCGCGTCCGCGAATAGGGCGTAGCCGGCTTTCGGACTGCGGTTGAGCGGGCTCGCGAAAGATAAGCCCACTCGGCGTTTTTGCGCGTCGAATCGATACAGCGCTCCGACCGTGACGTCGTCCTCGCCCAGGTTCTCCTTGACGTCAAGAATCTCGAATGGAACCCCTGCCAACACGGACGCAATACGGATCCAGCCCGGCAATTGATTCCAGCGGAACGTCGCGTCGAAAGACCCGTCCGGACGCGCCCTCAGATCCAAATGAAGGCCTTCGAAGATGTCCAGCTCCGTCAGCCAGGCCATCGTCGACCGGTACCGGCTCAACGTCAGGATTTCGCCCGGAGCGAATGCGAGAGCCCGATCCAGCAGCTCCGGCCGGATCTTGGGCTGCGGCGAGATTGCGATGTTTTCGATGCGGGGCTTGCCAAAACGATTCCAATACTGGAGCGCAGCGTCAACATTTCCGTCGAGAAAGTAGAGTGTTGCCAGGAAATCGTTGGCGTATGCGTCGTTCGGGTCAAGCTGGAGAGCTGCGCGCAGAAAATGCCGCGCACCGTTGCGGTCTCCGAGCTTGTATTCCACCCCTGCGAGCTCCAACAGAAATCGCTTGTCACGCGGGGACTCGATACTCCCGGCCAGAAACTCGTTGTGCGCTTCGGCCCAGGAACTTGCGCGAGCCAACTCCATCCCGCGCTCGTAGTGGTCGGCAAAAGCCAACTGAGCGGCGAGCAATACGAGGACGATCACAGTTTGGGGAGCGGCACTGCTAAGAGCGTCCACTGTCCGGCAGCAAGCCACTTTTTCTCGAAATCGGCGCGGTTATAAAGGCGCAGCTTACGGTCGGCAGGATCATTGAGAGCTACTGTGGTATCGCTCGCTCCAGCCACAACAGCGTAATGGAACGAATCCGCGCCCACCTTCATCGCGACGATCAAGGGACGCCCGAGATCCACGTGATGACGCAGATCGGCCCATTGGCCCGAGAAGGCGAACACGCTGAAAGCGTGATCTTCGAGATACCGCTGCATTGCTCCAGCCGGAATGCCCTTGCGCTTGGGAACGTAAAGCTGGCGTTGGATGTCGCGCACATCCGCCGCCGGCGGCGTGATGCCGGTCGCGTGCCAGTAATCGAGAATCATGGCTAAAGACGCGGCTCCGCACCCGTTAACTTCCTGTCGAACAAACGGCACATCGAGCCACACGCTGTCGGTGGCCCCCAGAATCGCGCAGCCTAACAAAAGCACCAACGTGGAACCCACCACGCGGCTTTTCATCGCGCCGCAACGATAACGAGGATCAGCACCGCAGTCGCGAGCGCGATGATGATGTAGGTCAGTTCCTGGTTATTGAGCGCGCCCGCCGCAAAGTCCGAATTCGCTTTCTCGGCACGCGCAGCCAAGCGCGCCAGTTCCTCGTCGTTCAGCATCGCGATAGCATTGCGGACCTGGTTACCGTTCAGGCGCGTTGTTTGAAGCGCTTTCTCCGCCGATTCCCCGCCGAAGAATCGCTCCAGCCGCGAAAGGTTTTTCTGGCGCTGCTCGCCGGCCGCGACCGCGCTCGCATGCAATTCTGCGAGTGGAACCACATGGGTCTCCTGAGCTAAGCCGGATACCACGGGCAGCGACATCATCATCAGTGCGGCAGCCGCGCGGCGAAATGGATTCGGAATACTCATCGTCGAAGGTCTCCTCAGGCGGATTTGGGTACACTACGATCGTCCGCTTCTGTTGAGAGATACGGTTGAGCATCAGAGTGTTGCGGGCTGTGGAAAAGTTTTTTGAAACATCGGCCGATTTCGTCTACCGCCAATCGTCGATTTCGGCTAAGATCAAGAAGTTACCGTGTGGGTGGTACGGTGACCGGACATCGCGAAGAATGGAGAATTCATGGACGGTACACTGATCGGCGAGACGATGAAGATCAAGGGCGAGGTCACCAGTAAGGAGACCCTGCAGTTGAACGGCGAACTGGAAGGCCAGGTGGAGCTGGATAGCCGCCTCACCATCGGCCCCAAAGGAAAAGCTTCGGCCAACATTAAAGCTAAAGAAGTGGACATCGCCGGCTCGGTGCAAGGCAATATCGACGCTGCCGAGCGCATCGTGCTCCGCAAAGGCGCGAACCTGGTGGGCGACGTCAGAACCGCGGGCATCGTGATCGAAGACGGCGCCTATTTCAAGGGCGGCGTGGATATCGCCAAGCCCAGCGGAAGCGAAGCCTCAGCCAAGAAATCCTAGCCAATAACGCACGCTCCGATGCTACTATCGGAGCACTGTGTCTCCGGTCGGAACGTTCACGCTAACGCCGGATCAGCGCGCGGCGCTACAACGCACGCTTGCCGACTGGCGCACCGGCCGCAAAATCGAGCGGCTTTGGTCGCGCGATGCGTCGCTGTGGACGGGGGACGATGAGAGCAAGTGGCTCGGCTGGCTGGATATCGTCGCGGCGCAGCTTCGGGACGCCGCACGATTCGCTAAATTCGCCGCGGAAGTGAAGGCGCGCGGATTCACGCACATCCTGCTGCTGGGAATGGGCGGATCCAGCCTGTGTCCGGAAGTCTTCGCGCTGTCCTTCGGCAAGATCGACGGATTCCCCGAGCTGCACGTGCTCGATTCCACTGACCCGGCGCAGTTGCTGGCAACGGAAAGCCGCGTCAACCTGGCGCGTACCCTGTTCATCGTCTCGAGTAAATCCGGATCGACGCTCGAGCCCAATATCTTCAAGCAGTATTTCTTCGAGCGTTCCGGCCGCGACGGGAGCCGCTTCGTCGCGATCACCGATCCGGGGTCGAAGATGCAGCAGGTGGCGGAGCACGACGGATTCTGGCGCATTTTTTTCGGTCTCCCGAGCATCGGCGGACGTTATTCCGCTCTTTCCGACTTCGGAATGATTCCCGCAGCGGCCATGGGCGTCGACGTTCCGATGTTCCTGGGCCTGGCGCAGCTCATGGTCCAGGCGTGTTCGCCGTCGCAGCCCGGCTCGACAGCGGATGTGTCGGAGAATCCAGGCGTCGTGCTGGGCGCAGCGCTGGGAACGCTCGCGCTAAGCGGGCGCGATAAGATCACGATCATTGCTTCCCCCGGCATTCACGATCTGGGCGCGTGGCTCGAGCAGCTCATAGCCGAATCGACGGGCAAGAACGGAAAAGGTCTGATTCCGGTGGACCGCGAGCCGCTCGGCGCGCCATCGGTCTACGGGGCGGATCGCGTCTTCGTTTACGAGCGGCTGGAATCCGCGCCCGACGCGGAACAGGACCGCGCGGTGGCCGCGCTCGAAGCAGCCGGGCACCCAGTAGTGCGGCTGTCGGTACCGGACGTCTACCACTTGGGCGCCGAGTTCTTCCGTTGGGAGATTGCGACGGCTGTGGCGGGCTCCATCCTTGGAATCAATCCGTTCGATCAGCCGGACGTGGAAGCGAGCAAGATCGCGACGAAGAAACTGACCGCGGCCTTCGAAGAATCCGGCTCGCTGCCCCCCGAGAAAGACGTAGTGCGGGTCGACAGCGCCGATTTGACGGATCGTCTCCGTACGCACCTGAACACGATCCGCGCAAGCGACTACTTCGCATTGTTGGCATATATCGAGATGAATCAGGCCCACGAAACCGCGCTACAAAAGATCCGCCGCAAAGTTCGCGATACCAGGAAATCGGCTACGTGCCTGGGATTTGGGCCGCGCTTCCTGCACTCCACGGGTCAGGCGTACAAAGGGGGGCCGAACACCGGGGTCTTCCTGCAGATAACCAATGACGATGCGCGCGACGTTCCTGTTCCGGGTCAGAAATATACGTTCGGGGTTGTGAAAGCCGCGCAGGCTCGGGGCGACCTGGAAGTTCTTCGCGAGCGTGGCCGCCGGGTGCTGCACATTCACCTGGGAGCGGACGTGGATGCGGGGCTCGCGCAACTGGCCTCAGCCGTGGAGCGCGCGTTACAATAGGTGTCTTGCGGGGCAGACTTTCGGCCTGCCCCTTCTCAATCGGGCCGGTAGCTCAGTTGGTAGAGCATCGCACTTTTAATGTCATCAGCCAAACCGAGTTCATCCACTCTACAGAGAGATAAGCCCTTTTTTCAAAGACTTGGATGGCACACTCTGCCTATACCTACGCACCAATCTGCAAGAATTTGCAGTTCCAACTGACACCAGAACTGACACCGGCAAAACTAGGGACAAGGAACACCGAGGTCATTCCCCGAGGTTATGCTGGTAGCTATACTTCCCGTGGCAGGCAAACCAAAAACCCGGAGAGTTCCAAGTCCCAATCTCAGCCTTCGTGAAATAGAAATCTTGCTTTTGGTCGGGGACGGACTTCAGGGCAAAGAGATTGCCCAACGCCTTGGCCTGTCGCCTAAAACCATAGAGTTCTACAAAACCCGCATGTACGGCAGAATTGGAGTCACCGGGGCTATTGGTGCGGTGCGATACGCAATCCGACACGGCTACATGGATGCGTGATGCACGAGGTTTAATGAGTAGGGTGAGCGGTTGCAATCTCGCTCACCCTTGGGGATGACGGCTGACTCGTCGAAGGAAAAGTCTGCCAACCGCTTCCTGGCACTCTGAGCACCAATCAAGACTAGACGAGGGTGACCGGTTTGCGTGAGTACCGGTACGCACATTTCCTGAAACACCCGACGCACCAGAACTATCGTGTGTCTTATGCATCCAGCCGAAGGCGTAGCGCCTTGCCCAACGCACCAAATTCTTAAAGCTCGAATGCGGGCCGATCTGAAAGTCTATCGGGATGCAGTTGCCACGTTAGAACGGAATACCGGCAAGAGGCTTACGGAAGCTCATCAGAACGCCGAGCACGCTCGGCTTGCCTATGAAGCTGCCCGTGAGAAGTTCATTCAACATGTTGACGATCACGGGTGCAGCTAGTTATATTCGTTCTAACGCAGTTTCGACATCGGGGGATGTTTTCTCAACGTATGAGACCATCCAACGAACACGAATTTGCTATCGCACAAATCATAGACAACCTCTCAGCCGAACGGAAACTGAGCGAAACATCGGTTCCCGATGTCGTCGCCCCGTTGAAATTCTTCATGACCAGAGAAGATAGCGAATTCCTAGCCCGCTACCTCCGCTGGAGAATGGAGCGACCGATTGACGGGGAGACGGGCTAGTTATTACTGACCTAGGAGGGGTGAGCGGTTTGGGTGTGCAGATCCGCTCAACCCCGGTGGCTGGGCAAGCTCGTCGAAGAAAAAAGCCTGTCAACCACTGCCTAGGATTATAAACCCGATTGATCGCTTGTCCGTCCCAACCATCCGAAAGATAAGGCGTTTTTTGGGATTTCGCAAGGGTATGCCCTAGTTGTCGGACTAGGATTTGCCCGGTACGATTGAGGAACCGTGTTAGCTGGCAAACGATTCCGGTTGAGTAGATCCACGCTTGCGCTGGATGTCCTCGCCGGTAAGCGAGTAGCCGTTACCGTACCGGCTGGATGCATCGTCCAGGTCGCATCCGGGCCGTTGAATAAGTTTGATCGCATGATAGACGTGCTGTGGGAAGATCGCAACGTTGTAATGTTCGCCATAGATGTGGACGTGCCCGGAACAGAAATCACCGAGCAGAGCGCCAAAGCTTAAGAAAACGGCTTAGGACTGTCTAGCCGCCCGTCATTCCATTTCCCTCATCACTGTTGCGTTGTTAGACAGCATCACGGCCCGCACATCGTCTAGTTGTTCCGGGTGCATTCTCGGCAGGAGACCCGCAAGCGCTGCGTCCAGAGCAGCGATGCAGTTCGGGAAACTGAGTTGACGATACAGGAAGCGCCTGACAA
>JAOAPR010000036.1 GCA_025463005.1 Bryobacterales bacterium
AAAGCGCCCGAGGTTCATAGGGAAATTTCCGGCGCCGCCCTGAGCGCATGGTTGGCGATGCCGGGGAAGACGCCGAGGGAACAGGCGCTGAAGGATAGGCTGAACGTGATCATGCGTGGTTCAGCATAAACTGACGCGGCGCGCGTTGCGCGGAAACGTTCCGTTAATGCTCGTGGCAATTATCCCTTGACAACAAGTATACACTATGCCACAATGTACTTGCCGATGGCAAAGCGAGTCGATATCGCAGTAAAACAGAGCATTCCGGCGCATCTGCGGTATACCATCGCAGATTTCAACCGTGAGTTCCCGAACGACGATGCTTGCCTTGAACACATCAAGGAAGACCGCTTTCCTGGGGGCATGGCGAAGTGCACAAAGTGTGAAGCTGACCGCAGGCACTACCGAGTCACGGGTCGCACAGCCTACGCATGCGACCATTGCGGCAATCACATCTACCCGCTTGCCGGGACCGTGTTCGAGAAGACCACCACGAGCCTGCGGCTGTGGTTTTATGCAATGTACTTGATGGGCTCCACGCGCTGCGGGATCTCCGCAAAGCAGATCCAGCGCGAAACTGGCGTCACCTACAAAACAGCGTGGCGCATGTTCCGCCAAATCCGTTCCTTGCTCGGCGAGGATTTGCAACTGGAGGGGCCATCAGTTGAGATGGATGAAACATATTTTGGAGGCAAACGCCGAGCGGGCCATCGCACTGCTGGACAACTCTCCAAACGCGGAAGGCCAGGGCCGGGAGATTCGCAGAAGACTCCCATTGTTGGAATTGTAGAGCGCAAAGGCCGCGTTGTGGCCAAGGTCACTCGCTCCACTGGAGCGGACACCTTATTGGGCATGGTTCACGAGCACATCCTTCCCGACAGCACCATCTACACCGACGAGTACAACCCGTACAGCGGCATCAGTAAGATGAAGGGCGGGTACGATCACAAGCGCATTCATCACAGCACCAAGGTTTACGTGATGGGCGATATCCACACGAACAGCGTCGAGGGTTTTTGGTCGCTTATCAAGCGCGGGATCGGCGGCGTCTACCACTCGGTTTCGCAGAAATACTTACAGACCTACTTGGATGAGTATGCGTTCCGGTACAACCGGAGGGATCAGGGGAACTTGATTTTCAAGTCGATTTTGGAGAAGGTTTCGGAACGCGCGGACTAATGGCCCGTTTCAGGAGTTGGCCAAACCCTTTGCGAGTCATACCCTGTGATTTCTTAAGGATGTCCCGAGTCTCCGGTTGTGGCTTGATAGCCTTTGGGCTTGACATCTAAGCGTACTTTAGCATAAATGGGCCAAATATGATAAACTTCGGCTGAGGGGATGAACCCCCGCCGCCAAAGGCAACGGGGGCCATCCGATAGAGCCGGACGCAGGTAACGCGCCCGACTCCGTCACGGAACGAATAGACGCTAACGGTCATCGTTCCTCCTTTTTCCGACTTCGTAATTGACGGTGTTGGCTCACCGTCGAAGTCGGAAACCTGAAGTGACGGTCAGTGGAACGGGGTTTAACCTTCTCCTAGGCAACCCGCCACTGACCGTTTTTCACATTACTGGACCGACATGGAGTTCTCCTTCGGTTTCATTTCCTCCATCTTCGGAATGCGAAAGAAGTATTTCCCACGCCTGTTAACGGAAACTTGGTCTCGGTCTTTCAATCTGCCAAGCACGGAATAAACATAGCTCCGGCGTGGGATCTGCTCTTTAACGGCCCGCCATACTTCCGCTGGAGTCATGCCGTTACTGTTCTGCTGAAGGAGTTCCCGGATCAGTTCCGTCTTGTTGATATCCCCAGCGCTGGCGTTGCTTTCATGAGTCGCTTCCGGTGTTGCTTCTGGCCGGGGCTGGGCAGCGGCCGGTGTCTGTGTAATGGTCGCCGGGGCTGCTGGAGTCGCTTGCGTGGCTTGTTGCTGCGCTTGCTTAGCCTGGGCTTCCATTCTACGAGTCTCCGATTCGATTGTCTTCTGCCAGCTCGCTACCTCCGCCGTTAAGTATTGATACCAAGCGTTGGCGTTTTGGAATTTGGCGCTCACTGCGGTGTGCTCAGCCTGCAAAATCTTAAAGCGTTCCGTGGCCTCAACTAAACGCTGCTGCGCATCGACGTGCCGCGCCTTAAGCGTATCCAGAAAATTTTCCATTTGTAGCCTCCTAGGCTTCTTCTGTCGGTTTCGGGCTTGGCTTCCCTCTACCGATGCCCAAGTGTAGCATTATTTGCGGTAGGTGGGGTAGGGTAGGTGAGAGTGAGGCACCCCATTGGCGGAGAGAAGGCTAGGCGAATAGGCTCTATACTTGTACTGACGGGATAATTGCCATGCTCGTTAACGGGCGTGACAAGATCGGACGTGGGTCTCGGTCAGCAAAGGCTAGTCGCACGAGGAAAACACAACAATGGCGCCCGCTGCGGGCGCGATCCCGCTTGCGAGATTGAAGCTTGATCAGTAGGATTTAGGTTGGTTTTGCTCGCGATCGCATTCCGAACAGTATTGAGGATTTTTGCTTTGGAGGCCCTTGGGACTTCGGGGATCGTTTCGGTCGCATTCCAGGTATTTGCTGTGTCGCCGGCTGCGTCCGGCCGGATAGTACTGGCAGCGTTTTGTGGTCGTCTTGCAGACATCGCAGTATTCTGAAACGGCCGTAATAAGCGCCATGGGGGCTCCCTTGGTCAAAGAGAGGTCCCAGGCTTCCCGTGCGGCGGCTCTTTAGGATGGAATGCACTCCAAGAGTAGCATGGGGCCGTGTCGGACCGTAGCAAGCAACGACGATGCGCCGAACTGTACCCTCTGCGGACGGAAATTCTACAAACTGGAACGAACGCGCGATACTGGCTGGCCGGATTCCCGGCTGTCTGTATCTTGATCGGAGCGCGTCTGGCCATTTTCGTCGCGCAGGCGACGATGGTAGAAGGTCCAAAAATCGACGGTCAGTTGCCGGGTCGACTCGTCGACATGGCTGTTTCTCCTCTCCAACCCAGCCGTGGAGTGTGACTCTATCGCATCCCGCCGGACGAGTCGAGGCGTCCTGCCTACCGAAGGCGTTCTGGCAACGGAGAATGAAGACCTTTAAACCAGGTGATCACTGAGTTCTGGGAGAAGCCCACCGGATCGAGCCACCACCAGCCGATTAGCACCACAAATAGCCCGATCACAAGCCAAGTCAGCGTGTTGGTGCGCATCGTCACTTCAATCTACCGTGTCTCGCCGTGCGGCACCGCGGATAGCGTGAGGTAGAGACCGATAATGTGACACAACGGACTTGGTTGTGACCTAGAGCGCCCAGACCTCCAACAAATAGTTTTACCCGCGCCGCGCGCCACAACCCCCACAAAAAAGCCCGCCACCAGAAAGCGCCGCTCCACAATTGGTGCAAAAAGCGTTTCCGGACGGGCCTGTCCCGCGGGGGGCGGCATTGTTGGACCTGTTTCCGCTAAATTTTCCGATCGTTCTAACAACGAGGATTACGAAAATAGCAAAGAGAATCAGTCCCGGTAGGCTGAATGAAGGCATGGTTACGGCAGGCCTATTTTACTACTAGCGTCGCGGCCCCCTCCGGTCCGGTAAAGTGGAGTTTCTGATGAACCTCGCATGTCGCGAAGAGGAGCTGAGGCAACTGTTGAATGACGTCGCCTTGACGAGAAACCTCGGTCTTGTGCTTCATGGAATTGCAGATGGTCAATGCAGCATCGATGTGCCCTTTCAGGATGCGTTTGAGCGACCGGGAGGCATTGTGAGCGGCCAGGTTTTCATGGCTGTCGCCGACGTGGCGATGTGGCTGGCGATTAAGACGAAGCTGGGACTGACCGATTCTTCGGTTACGGCAGAAATGAAGACAAACTTCCTGAGCAGCGCGAAGAGAACGGGGTTTCGCTGCACTGCCAAGGTGCTGAAGATCGGTCGCCACTTGTCGCCGAGTGCATGGACATCAACATGAGGCTGCTCACACACCACACTGTCACATACATTCGCGTCGAACAATCGCCGGACGGTTCGCGAGCATGGAACAGCACGACGATCTGAGATCGCTACGCCCCCATCACTACCCTGAGGCCTTAAAACGCCCGCCCGTTGAAGGATGCGGCGGCCTGGGCGGCGGAAATGGCTACCGACGATGTTGGATATCGGACCAAGGTGAGACTAGGTTAGGAATAGCACTTCAGGGTAAAACCGGTGATACAACCAAAGATGAGTATCGCTATTGCCCAGCAAAGGTCCGACCGTGGATGACATCCATGCCGATTTGCGGGTAGGGGGATCGATGGTGCCTTCGAGGATCCCAGTTGTGCCGACAAACTCGCGGGCAAAATGGTCTCGTGATAGATTTAGGGCAGCTATGCGGTCCCGAATTGGCTTGATCGTGGCGGCATTCTCCCTGTCTGGTCTACCGGCGGCGGCCTGTTCTTGCGTGGGCAGTGGCATCGGCGGTTGCCAAGCCCCGACGGCGGATATAATCGTCTTGGCAACAGTCGTTTCCAAGGAAATTGTCCGAAATGGACCCCTTCCCCCTGGACCGGCTTCAACCGGGGATGTCAGCAACCGCCAAGCGAGACGCGCCAGCACGGCGGCGCCGCCACCAGCGCCAATTGTAAGGGTCATGTTGAGCGTCTCTGAACGGTTTCGGGGCAATTTGGGCAATTCCGTTGTCGTCCAAACGGACACCAGCGATTGCTCATACTCGTTCGAAGTCGGTCACGAATACCTTGTCTTCGCCAACGAGTTCCAAGGGAACTTGACAGTCAATAAATGCACTGCGACCCGGCCGGCGAAAATGGCAGTGACAACCATCCAGCAGCTTCAAGCTCTCCGAGATGGAACCGCGCTCCCCGATCTATTTGGCTTTGCGGGCACACATCCGGCCGACTCCAGCGAAACCGGCTGGGAGCAGGTTCAACCCGTTCCGGGCCTGACGGTGACGGCCCGGTCGGAACTCGGAGACTATCGAACGCAGACTTCGACTAACGGTTCCTACGCATTCCGAGGTCTGCCTAAGGGGCGGTACCAAGTGAGTGTCCAGCCACCTGTGGGGCGTCTGGCGTTATGGGACGGTGGAGCCGATCACGTCGGGGCGAACGCCGGGCTGGGAAACAGTTGCCCGGTGAATTTCGAAATCTATTATGACGGGCGCATCAGCGGAACTGTTGCCCGCCGCGATGGGCAACCGGTGTCTGGGTCCGTTTTTGCGTGGTTCGAGGGCCCGGATAGCCTGAATGCCGCTCCAGTTGGCAGCCAAGTCAACAACGGCCACTTCGAGATCGTTAGGCTGTGGCCCGGTCTTTACCGACTGGTCTTTCAGCCGAACGCGCAGGTAGCATCGCCCACGCGCCCGATCTATTACCAGGGCACGCAGGTCGTAAGCGAAGCAACTGAGATCCAGCTCGGCGATGGCACGCATGTGGACGGGCTGCAGTTCACCATCTTCTAAGGGTCGTTCAGCCCAATGATTATTCCGTTAATGCCCCTTATCGGGCAACCTCTTCAGGACAGCCTTCCTTCCTCCTGGGTTGCTCGGCGATAACATACGTATCGTCTAGCCAACAAAAGGAACGCGTTTTCTTAGTTCGCGGACGGTCTCTCGACCTTGTCAATAACAAGCACGTCAATCGGGCCCTTGGTCGGTTTCAGCTTTAGACCGAGTTGTTCCTGTAAAGCAGTAAGCAAGGAGGGTCCTGACGGCTCGGTCGATCGCGACGATTTGTCTGTCTCGGCGAGGCTGCCAGGCGATTGAATCGGCTCAACGTTCCATTCCACCGTGGCGTTGAACGTAGGCGTATATCCGGTGTGATCGATCAACGGTCGAGCCGAAAAATTGGAAAGCGAAAGGAGGAAATGCGCCATCGTCACCCCGCTCCCGGTTACTTTAAAGGACAATCCGTTTTGCTCGGACGGGGCCAGGCCGCAGTATGCTGGACGAAACTGACCCGGCCTGAGGACTGCCGGCCGATTTGGATCGAACGTGATGCAGTTCGCAGGCTGAACTTTTGGACCGCCTTTAGCGACGGTCACCGCGAAAATAGGAAGTTGGCGAGTTTCGCGATGAACCTTCAAGCTGAACCTAGCTTCAAGTAGCGCCTGGAGTCTCAGCCTGTCCCGATCAAACATTGGTTGAGTGCCGTTGCGGGTGCTCCGCGCCTCCTCTGCACTGGTTTCCGCTCTTGCCAGGATTTCGTACCCGTCGGAGCTAACCCAAGCCGGCCCTCCGAAGATGTAGGCGGTTCTGATGGCGTAGGCTTGCGCGACGATGAGTTGCAGGGGCGTGTTCCTAGCAAGGTACTGACCGGGTCCGGCATTGCCGTAGGATCTTTGGTACGGGTTCGAGCTTTCGCGCGGAACGGACCGGCTTGATCGACGCCACATCGAACTGGGGTCGAGCAGCGGATTCCGGCGTTTGACCCAACAAGATATTCAGTGCAGCAATCAAAACTAGGCATGGGCGAAGCACATCCACTTTGACGGCGACCATAGCCCAAACGTGGAATGATTAAAGCAATTTCGGCTCGCGCCTAAGCGCTTCTCCCTTTTCAAACGGCTTCTGCGAGATCTCTGTACCCGGCTTCCGATAATACGTGATAACGGGAACAAGCACGTTGGGGCGCGAGCCTCTGTCCGTGGGCCCTTGTCTGAGATGCCGATTTACCCGGCCTGGTGTATTCCTAGCGAAGGCAACGGAAACCGGTTTTACTGCCGCGCTTTGAGTTCACCTAGCAGTTTCTCGATCTGGTCTTGCTTGTCGAGGGCTGCCAGCTTATCGTCGATGCTGTCGCCTAGTAGTTCTGATTTCGCATGGCTCAAGGCTTCGGCATGCTGGACCTTTTTCCTCATTCGGTCAAAGGTTGCTGCCTTGCCGAGGTCGCCAGCGGCCATGCGAGCATCACTCGCACGGGACAACGCCCGGGCTCTCCGGTGCTGCGCGATGAGCAGGTCACTCTTGGCTTCGGCTTCCGCCAGCTTCTGCTCCAACTTGTGCAGCGCCTGACGCAGATTGTCCACTTCGGTTTTCTGATCAGCCACCTGCTGTTCGAAACCCGCCGCCATTTGCTTACAGCTGAGAGAGCGATCGAGCGCCGCGCGGGCTAGATCGTCCTGTTTCTTGTTCACCGCCATTTCCGCCTTGCGCATCCAGTCGGCCTCGCGCTCCAGATTTTCCTTCTGCTTCTTTTCCAGGATGTGCTCGTCCGCAATCGCGATGGCAACTTGCGTCTTCACCTGCATCAGCTGATTCTGCATATCCAGAATCACCTGCTTAATCATTTTCTCCGGATTTTCGGCCTGGTCAACCAAATCGTTTAGGTTGGCTCGAATCAGGGTAGAAACTCTCTCCAACAATGCCATAATCACCTCCTAAGAACTCTTGGGCGTGTCGCCCGATTTCGGCGCATGATCGCCGATTGACTTCACCTTCGAGAGCAACTCCGACATCTTCATTCCCGATAGCGTTTCAAACAGCGCCGGGATCTGCGCAGCCATGGCGGTAATATCGCCCGTGATCTTGTTCATGCCGGCGGAATCGCCGTTTCCAGTAGAGACGATGGTGATTTTGTCCACGTTGGCGAGCGGCGAAGCTAGCGCCTTGACAATTTCGGGCATGTTCGTCAAGAGCTTGTCCACTACCGCGGCTTGGTTGTATTCCTGGTATGCCTCGGCTTTGACGTTCATGGCCTTGGCCTCCGCCTCCCCCTTTTTAAAGATAATCTCGGCTTCGGCTTCGCCCGTCGAACGCGTAGATGCGGCCCTCCCGTCCGCCTCAAAGGTAAGCCGCTGCTTCTCGGCTTCGGCCAGAGTTTCGATTCGTTTCCGCTCGATTTCAGCAGGCTTCAGAACGGTGGCGATCAATTCACGCTCTCGGCGCTGAATCTCAGCATCCTGCACGGCGATCTGGCTTTCCTTCTCGATTCTCTGAATTTTGACCTGTTCAGCAACCACCTGCTGCTGCATCACGTTAGTCTGCAACTCATAGGCTTTGTCGGCCGAGGCCTTTTGCTTCTGCACGGTTTCCAGAAAGTTGGCTTTCTTGACCTCCAGATCGCGAGTCGCCTCGGCTTGCGCAGCCTGGGAGAGTGTTTCCGCCAACACGCGTTGCTTATCGGCCTCGGCCTTGGCTACGGCAGCAGCCCTTGTCGCCTCCGCACGCTTGATGGCGGTGTCGCGCTCGGCTTCCGCGGCGGCGACGTCGGCGTCACGCTTGATGCGCGCCACATCGGGCCGGCCCATATTGCTGATGTACTCGTTCTTGTCGCGGACTTCCTTAATTGTGAACGAAATAACTTCGAGGCCCATCTTGTTCATGTCAACCGCACAAGTGGAGCGCATCCGGTCGCCGACCATTTCCGGCTGTTTCACGATTTCTTCTACTGTCAACTGCCCGATGATTCCGCGGAGGTGGCCTTCCATCACCAGGCGGATCAGTCCCTCGCGCTCCTGTGGTGTCTTGGTGAGGAACTGCTCGGCGGCCGTTTGAATCGATTCTGGATCGGACTTGACCTTGATTTGCGCGACCGCTTCCACGGTAACGGCGACGCCCTGCTTGGTGTAGAGATCCTGTTGCGGCGCAACGTCAAAAGACATTAGCTCGAGGGAGAGCATGCGCCAATTCTCGATCATAGGAAGGATGACACTGCCGCGACCTTTAATGATCCGCGTACCGCGGAAGCCATAAACCACAAGCGCTTCGTGCGGACCAGCCTTGCGATACAACTGAGCGAACGTGGCCATGAGAAGCATGACCGCAACCACCATCAGGCCTGCAATGATCAAAGCTGATTCAAAGTTCACGCGTTCTCCTTGTTGTTTGCTGTCGTGCCTGAAAGTTCTTCCCACGGCCGAACGTAGGCAATCCCACCCTCGTACCGAATGACCACGACTTCGGCCCCCCTGGAAATCTCCAGCCCGCCATCACTCCGAGCCGGCGCCGAGCGACGCGTTCCCATTTGTGAGAACATCATTTCCCCGGTGCCCGAAGAGCGAATTGTGCTACTTACCTTACCCAAGACGCCGATCATGTCGTAATCGGCAGGGTCGAGCACTTCGTCTTGCCGCACGAGGAACTTCGCAAGGAACCAGAACAGAATGGCGGCTCCTACGAACCCGCTGAGGAGGGAGACACCCAGCGCAATCAGAAATCCAACAACGTAATACTGCCTCAGTAAGTATCCGGTGCCGCCAAACCAAGCCAGAAATGCAGCAGCGGTTCCAATATTGACGACCTCTAGCCCGTGCCCCTGGCCTCCCGCATGCGACGCGTGTCCCTCGTGACCTCCAAAACGAAGGTGGATATGCGGCAAATGGATATGCACGCTTCCGGCGAGCCACGACAGGAAACTAATGCCAACGCCGACCAGAAAGCAGATGAGGTAAAAGTCCGCCCAGGTCATGCCGGAATCCTCCTATCGGACGGTGGTTGCCTCAACACCTGCATCAACCGTTCGGCCAGGCCCGGATTCTCGACGATCGCGCCCAGCAGCATCAAACAGAGGCGCGAATCCTCGTGCCGAGCCACCTGCAATAGAGCTTGATTGAGTTCCACGTCGCGCCGAAAGCGTTGGGCACCATTGATAAGCCAGAGATCGAGCTTGTTTTCGAGCCCGCCCAAGTCCGAGATAAGCTCGGTTTGATAGCCCTCTGGATCATCAACCAGGTAACCAGGGTGCACTTTAAAGAACTTGGCTAACAGCATGCGCGTCGAGTTGGTTAAGTGCGGCCGGGCTCCGCTCTCGATCTGCGAGAGATACGACTGGCTGATGGTTTGGCTCAATTCCTTCTTGATCGAGCGCACGATTTCCTGCTGGGTCATCTCGCGGCCCAATCCACGAAGAGTGCCTTCGATCTCGCGCAGGTAACGAAGCTTGGCTCCGAGCGTCATATTGCTATCTGCAATATATCTATCACGGATTGCGATAGGCGTCAAGCCACGTTGCGCCTTAGAGACGCTCTCCGGGTAGAAGTTCAACTATCGTAATTAGTTACCAGTCTGAAAATGGGAGTGCGACTCCCGAGGAGGATTCCGTAAACTAAACGTCGCCGCGAAATCGCTACCGATATTACGTCATAACGGGACTGGGGCTTAAACGCGGAAGCGCTAGACTACGGCCGTGCCAAAAGGTGTCGGAGATGGTTTCGTAACGCCATCATCCATTAGATTCATCGCGGGATGCCTGCGGTCATGTGCCGAAAAGAAACCATTTTGATTCCAGAGAGTCCCAGGGGCGCAGCGGTTCAAGTCGTCCGTTACGCTTTTTTCTAGCGCCCGTTCAGCGGTCAGCGGATGGCGATGTTGGGAGCAATCGAATGCACACCACTCGGGCCGCCTGGGTGTATCAAGAAGATGATTGATACCGGTATCCGATCGCCGGTATGCGCATCGTCGGGAATCTGCACGTTGATGACGTTGGCGCCCGAGATCAGCCCAGGCGCAGCCCCCGCGAACGTTACGGATGCTTCCTTCGGGCCACCGATGTACCCTCGGATAGGCGCCGAAAGGGACCGCAATGGCGCGACCGGAGTTATCTGTCCTGTGACGCTGGGTGGCTCGGTTACGCCACTTCCGGTGAGATAGATACTCACTATGGAGGCCCTCGCGGCCGGATTGTCCGGCGTGTTGAGAGAGCCATCCTGGTTCAGAATCGCGGGTGGTCCGTAGGGATTGCCGTTGGTGGTGAAGATCCCCGGAACCTCTTGAAAAACGATCATGCTCAGTAGATTGCTCTGTCCGCCAGCGTAGTGCACCCTGACCTGAACATTCTGCCGCCCGGTAATCTCGAACGGCGCCTGGACCCTGATCTGGTCAGACGCCGCATAGAGCACCGGAGCGGCAATCTCGTCGAAGAAAACCTGGACGCCGCCGAGCGTGGTTCCTATCGCTCCGTTTTGTACGGTCGCGGAAATACCTATTGCCGGACCGATGCCCACCCCGTACAAGCTCAGCAACTCTCCAGGAGACACTACGCCTCCAAGGTCACTGGCCGAGTTACCGGCGCCACTGAGAAAAAGCGGCGGAGGCTCCGCACGGAAGTCGATCGTGGCCAACTGGGGAGCATCGCTCCACAACAGCGGAACGTAAGCTATGTTCTTCTGAGAATTCATCGTCAGCACCAGGAAGCTTTGCAGATGGGTGGCGTAATTGAGCTTACCGCCCGCGGCGTCCAGTTGCGCCAGGAAGACCGAATCCTGAATCGGTCCCCCGGCGAAACCGAAGAAAATCGTGGGAAGGAAGGCGTCGGGGGTAATGGGGAAGTCATAAGACGCGCTCGATCCAAGGATCACCGCTTCTCCCTGCGAGTTGACTTGAATCGCGGACCCCGAGTCGAAATCACTGCCACCGAGATAGGTCGAGTAGCCTAAACTGGTGCCATCCGGCGTCAGTTTCAGAGCAAAGCCGTCTCCACCGCCGCCTCCAAAAGCGCGCTGAAGAGCACCGCTGGTGACCGGAAACTGCGGCGCGTCAGGAAACGGGCCGGACCCTACCTGGCCGGTGACGCCGGTGATGTAGGCAGAGCCACGGTCGTCAACGGCGATTGCCTTGCCTCCGTCTATCATTGGACCCCCGATATACGTCGAGTAAAGCAACGTACCCTGTCCACTAACTTTTAGGACGAAGGCATCACTGTGCCCATTGATTCGCGGTTGCACAGAGCCCGGTGTGGTCGCAAGCTGTCCCCAGCTTTCGCCGGTAACGTAAGCTTGCCCATTTCGATCCGCCGCCACAGCACGGGGTGCGGCGCTAATGTAAGACGAGTAGACCAGCGCGGACCCTGCGGGATTCAGCTTGACGATGTAGCCACGGTCACCGAAGACTACTGCCGGGCTTGCGTTGCTCTGAAAAGCTCCGGGTGTGATGGGGAAGTCCGTCGCATTCGTCGTACCAGTGACGTAAGCATTTCCATCCGAGTCGACAGCGACTGCGGAGACCGGCTGTCCCTGGCTGCCGCTGCCACCAAAGAGCGCGGCATAAACAATATCGGACCCTGCGGGATTCAGCTTCACAACAAACGCTGGCCACGAGTGCACAGAATAATTCCTATAGGAACCCGACGTGGTCGGGAAGTTTGTCGATTGTGTCCAGCCTGCGGCATAAACACTGCCCTGGCTGTCAACAGCAATGCTTGAGATGCAGTCCGCCAGGTTACCACTGAGCTACGTGAGATACATGATCGTCTGCCCTGTGGGATCGAGTTTCGCCACGAACGGCGTCATGCAGAAACCGTCAAAGAGACGTGGATTTGGGCAGACTGCGGGGTCTTTCGCGGGCGGACGCGGCTGGAACGCGCCCGGAGTTCCCGCAAGATTACTCTGGGCATTTCCCGCAAGATAGATGTAACCAGAAGCATCCACGGCCATGGCTACGGCGCTCGGGATCGTCGATGGAAACGAGGCGACGGAAACCGGCATCGGCAAAGCAGCGGTTGTGACCCGAGCCGCAAATCCGGCGCTAAAGGAGATAGAAAGCAGCAACGCAGCTAATGTGACTTCGATAAAACGGACACTATGAAAGCTGAAGCTGAAATGAACACCGACCGTCATGGTGAGTTTCTTCTCAGAATGGTCACCGCGAGAGCAGTGGCTCCAACCCATGAACACAAAAATCCCATGTGCCTCGTAACGAGCACGTAAAACACCACCAGCGGCACTTGAATCGATAGAACGACTTAGCGTTTTGTATCCGGTCCAAAATGCCACAATCGGGGGTCGACCAGACTCGTTGTCTTACCGATCGGTAAGAGCGGCCCAGGGGGTGGCGCCGTTGACGTGTGGGGCAAGCGTTGGGGCGTGGAGTGAAGGCGTCCGTTCATGCGGGTCCGAATTACACTGGCGACGAACTCAACCGCATTGTTCTTATCCCGAAATATAAGTCGAAGCGTGGGAGAGAGACTTGCTTCGACGATGCGGCGCAGCTCGTGGCCGGTTATCACAGGTCGTATTGCGGCAAAATGTTCTGTGGTAGGCATGATCAGCTTTGGTGAGAATGGTCAGGATGAGCAATGCGAGCAGACTTCTGAATCACGTTCGGTTCGTGAAGCAGCCGTTCTCCGCCCAGGCCTATCCGACCGGACCGCTGAGAGAATTTCGCGAACCGGACAGAGTCGTCGGAATACGCCATAAGGGCACGAACGTCATCTTTAGATTCGCGGCCGATGCCGACATGGTAAGACTATACTTCGCCGAGGATTCCACTTTCGAGCAGAAAACCGATCCCATCGGTTAGCCAGTGAAGGAGCGGGCCCCTCGTTGCTCACCCGGCCTAAGTACAAATTTGTTACGTGGTGTGGTGGCTCCGGCTGCGCGGCGTTAGGTGGTGGAGGAAACTCCGCAACGCTTGAAGACGCCGCCAATACAGCCATGCGAATCCCTGACGGGAAGGTGCGACAGTAGGTTCCGGATCCATTTGTCCGTGGTAGCGCTCTAGCACCAGTGATTCATCGTAGCCGATCGCCTGAGCGTATTGTCGAATGAAACTCGTACTGTAAAGGCCCCTTGGTAGTTCGGCAAAGTCTTCGGCCTCGATTGCTTGCAGGAAGCGCAAGTCGATCTTAGTGGAACGGACGATCTCTTCAAGCCCGAGGCCTTTTGCTTGCCTCACCCCCGCGAGATTCAAGCAGACGCTCGGCCGGTTTGCATCTATCGGGATCGAATCAGGAGTTCTAGTCATCGCCCGGTTAGTGCCCCCAATATACCATCGGCTTGCGCAGCACTGGGGACTACGGACGCGGTCGAGAAGGCTCCTCAGGACTGCGCTGGGGTTCGCTGAGCCTCGCCGGGTGTGGGCACTACTAAAAGGCACCTCAACTGTCGTGTGGAAGCAGCACCATTCTGCCCGATGAACCGTTGAGGATGCGGCCGAAGAAGAATATCCGCCGGTACCAGCGTACATGTCTCGGCTTCCGAAAGCGCGCGGAACAACGGTTGCGGCGTGGCGAAGCATCTGCAGGACGTGAATCTGAGCGGACAGCCGTTCCAGTGCCGAAGCTGATTCGCAATGAATACGGCGGGTCGTTCGGCGGCCCCGTGATGCTACCCAGTTTCGGGTTGAACGGCAACATCACGACCAGCGGACCTGGGCCGCCGCTGTTCTGCACCGACCCGGTGGGCGTGGGGTGTTCTAGACGCCTCGCTGGCTGGACCCGAACTTGACGCCCCTGACCGTAGGCTACCCTAGTGCGGCTAGGTAACCACACAAGTGGGAGCGCGCCAGCAGTGAGCAGAGAAGTGGGTTTTGGCTCCTCAGGTAGGACTTCTATGAGAAGGCCGCCTGTGTCAATAGGTTTTCACCTGTAGTTCCCCTTCGGCCTGATCTTTGGATCAGGTAGCCGGCGAGGACCGCAGTCCAGGCCGAGCGTAGCGAGTTCATCGCAGAGCTCGGACGGTCGGCCGCAGCCGGCTGTTATGAAAGCTCTTCAGGGCGAAGGGGAACATTGTCGTTAGTTCACCAGCTCTGAAAGTGGGCTCAGACCATACCTTCCTTTATAAGTCGCTCATTCCGATTCCGCCGACTCGCCCTGCTTCTATACGCACTACGTGTGGAGCGATCTGCTCCGTGCCAGTTGGGGTCCTCGATTTGTAAAACGGGTGCTGCTATCTCGAACGCGGCCTGTGGGCGCTGAAATCGGCGTTTCGGCCAGTCCTACGCAGTCACCCGAACTCGGCGGTCTTCAGAAATCACGCTGTTACTGTCTTGATTCGGCTATGCCGCCACTGGTGAACTCGGAACTGTCCGGCTGTGACGCAGCGGTTCATAGCGCTCGCCGGTGACCCATAGCCGGTGCAACAGCACCGACAGCTTGCGAGCCACCGCGACCACTGCGCGCTTCTTTGCATTCTTGCCGCCACGGGCTGCGAGCCTTAATCCCCAGCGGCGCAGATCCGTGTCCGGTCCACGCCAACCCAAATGAACGCTCATTCGGAGAAGAGACGGACACCCCGCCAGATAGAGCCTGGATCGGGTACCCTCAAGAAAGCTCATTGAACGGTCGCTATCGAGGGACCCATGGTTCGCACGGAAAGCATTTGGGAGCAATAAGCCGACCACGAATCTTAAGGCCGTCGACGGCACAAGCTGTGAGGTCCATGCCTACAAGAATCTCAGCACAGGAAAGATCGTTGAGATGAAAACGACGTTTCAGTAGGGATGTGCGGCATGACCAAAGCCGAAACGAAACGAGATCGGGCGCGGCGAGAGCTCGTCGAAGTTGCCAATGGGATGTTGAATGGGTCGATTGATTTACTCTCGGGAAGTCGAAGTCTTGTTCGCTTGCATGTTCAAGCGGACGCGGCAACATATCTGAATGAAGTTCGACCGACCCTGTTGATTCCGAAGTTGTCGCCGGACAGTTTTTGGACCGTGGCCGCGGCAACATCACAATAGCGAAGGCTGCCAGGCGCAGAGGTGGCGCTTGAACCTGTTCGGTTTTTGGTGTTAAACACAACTCTCTGCATTCTCTGCTTAACAGCCGGAGGGGTCCGCTTATTTCATGTCTTGTTTGGAATGAGGGGTGAGCGGTTTGAGTGGTTTGCAGACCCGCTCACCCCGGAGGCTGGGCAAGCTCGTCGGAGGAAGAAGCCTGCCAACCGCTGCCTGGGATTGTAAGCCCGATTGATGGCTAACCAATCCGGCTATCCGAAAGATAGGGCGGTTTTGGGGATTTCGCAAGGGTGTGCCCTAGTTGTCGGCCTAGGATTTGCCCGGTACGATGAAGGCTCGTGCTAACCGGAAAACGATTCAAATTGAACAGACCTACTCTTGCAATCGATATCCTCAACGGCAAGCGAATAGCTGTAGCGGTACCTGCAGGAACCATCGTCGAGGTTGCATCCGGCCCAGTCAATGGCGACGAATGATAGACGTGTTGTGGGAACATCACAAGGTGGTAATGTTCGCCATAGACGTGGACGTACCCGGAACAGAGATCACCAAACAGACCGTCACGGCTTCGGCTTAGGACTGACGAGCACCCGTCGTCGTTCCATCTCCCTCATGACCGTTTCATTGTTAGAGAGCATCACGGCCCGCACATCGTCTAGTTGTTCCGGGTGCATTCTCGGCAGGAGACCCGCAAGCGCTGCGTCCAGAGCAGCGATGCAGTTCGGGAAACTGAGTTGACGATACAGGAAGCGCCTGACAA